>NZ_JBHTSV010000001.1:0-347833 GCF_042794925.1 Brachybacterium sp. NPDC056505 | reverse complement strand
GACGTGCGCCGGGTCACCGCCGTCCCGCGGCCCGCCGCGCGGGTCGATCCGTCCCCCCCCCCCCCCCCCCCCCCGCCCCCCCCCCCCCCCCCGCCCCCCCCCCCCCCCCCCCCCCCCCCGGGGGGGGGGCCGCTTCGTCATGCCGGCGGGCTCGTGCACTGATCCGCCCGTCGGCCGACCCGTCCCGCCCTGTCAGAGCCCCAGCACCGCTGTCGCGATGGAGAAGTAGATGACCAGGCCGGTGGCGTCGCAGAAGGTCGAGATGAAGGGGTTGGAGAACACCGCCGGGTCGGCGCCGATGCGCTTGGCGATCAGCGGCATCAGTCCGCCGACGACCGCGGCCATCATGCAGATCGCCAGCAGCGTCAGGCCCATCACGATGCCGACCGGCAGCCCGTAGAAGATCCCGGCGATCACCAGGCCCAGCGTGCCGAGCACGGACCCGAGGGTCGCGCCGATCCGCAGCTCGCGCCACACCACCCGCGGCAGGTCGCGCACGCGCACCTCCCCCACAGCGAGCGCGCGGGTCACGGTGGTCGCGGCCTGGTTCCCGGTGTTGCCGCCGGTGCCCGTGAGCAGCGGGATGAACAGGGCGAGCACCACGACCTCGTCGAGGCTGGCCTCGAAGAACTCGAGCACCTGCACGGTGAGGATCGCCGAGACGGCGAGGACCACGAGCCAGACGATGCGGCTGCGCACGATCTGCAGGATCGGCGTCGCGAGGTACGCCCGCGAGAGGGGCTCCGCGCCGCCGTGGCGTGCGGAGTCCTCGGCGTCCTCCTCCTCGATGATCGCCATCGCGTCGTCGATGGTGAGGATGCCGACGAGCCGGCCCTCGCCGTCGACGATGGGCATGGCCAGCAGCTTCTCCGCGAGGAAGCGCCGCGCGACCTGCTCGCGCTCCTCGCTCGCGCGGGCGAGGACCGCGGTGTGCGCAAGGTCGTCGATGCGGATCGTCCCGTCCTCGGCGAGGAGGCGGCGCAGGCCGACGACGCCGAGGACCTTCCTCGAACCGTCCACGACCGGCAGCAGGTAGATCGTCTCCGGCTCGTCGATGTGGGCGCGCACGTGCGCGAGGGCCTGATCGACGCTCTGCTCGGGATGCAGCGCGATGACCTCGGGCGACATATAGCGACCGATGGCATCGCGCGAGTACCCCAGGACGGTCGTCGTCATCGCGCGCTCGTCGGCGTCGAGCCCGTGCAGGAGTCGTTCGGCGACCGAGGCCGGCAGCTCGTCGAAGAGGGAGGCGCGGTCGTCCGGATCGAGGTCCTCGATGATCTGCGCGACCTGGGGGTCGCGCAGGGCGGAGATGAGCTCGGCCTGCTGATGGGGCGCGAGCTCCTCGAAGACGCGCAGGGCCTGCCCCTTGTCGAGCACCCGGAAGAGCAGGGCGGACTGCTCGGCGTCGCTCGTGCGCACGAGATAGACGAGATCCGCGACCGGCAGGGCGTGCGCCTCGTGCGCGAGACGCTCGAGGTCGGCCTCCCCGGTCGGGTCCTTCCTCAGCAGCGCGAGCACGGAGTCCAGGGTCGCGATCGAGGAGGTCATGCCGCCATTGTGGCCGAGATCCGCGCCGCGAGGGCACACGTGGTCCCCGGGTCCGACAGGACCACGGCTCAGCGCACGACGGGGTCCGCCGTCCCGGCGGCGAGGCGACCCAGGTCCTCGCGGTGGGCGGCGCCCTCCCAGTCGCCCGGGGTCGTGCAGATGAGCGCCCCGCATTCGTTGCCGCGCGCCAGGCGGGCAGTGAGGTCCAGGCCTTCGAGGCGGGCGCTGAGGTAGCCGGCGACGAACGCGTCGCCCGCGCCGACGGTGTCGACGACGTCG
The DNA here is from genome assembly GCF_042794925.1 of Brachybacterium sp. NPDC056505. Lineage (NCBI taxonomy): Bacteria > Bacillati > Actinomycetota > Actinomycetes > Micrococcales > Dermabacteraceae > Brachybacterium > Brachybacterium sp. NPDC056505. Next base: position 346,003 of record NZ_JBHTSV010000001.1, on the reverse strand, counting down.
ACGCTGAGTCCGGGGACCTCGGCCAGCTCCACGTCGGGAAGAGTGTTCGCGTCTGCGCTCTTCTCCGTCCTCGCGGCGAGCGCACGCGCGCCCTCCGCGCCGCGCTTCTCGACCACCTCGGGGATCCCGTGGGCGTGCAGGGCGCGCACCAGGGAATCGTCTCCCCCGCGCCCCGCGTCCTCCCCGCGCCCTGCATCTCCAGCTCGCGCCGCGTCGCCTCGCGCATCTCCACTCGCGCCGGCGGCCTGCGCCTCCGCCGCAAGGGCGTCGGCGACCAGTGCGAGCTCGTCGGTGCCGCCGAAGACGATGTCCGCGGCGGCGGCGAGGCGCGCGAGCAGCGGGGCGGCGACCTCGCGCGGCGCGAGCGCGGAGCGCAGGTTCACGTCGAAGCTGATCAGCGTGCCCACCGCCCGGGCGCGGTCGACGAGGTCCAGCACGGCCTCCCGGGCCGAGTCCGAGAGCAGCGGGGTGATGCCCGTGAGGTGGAGGATCTCGGCGCCGGCGAGCAGGTCGTCGGGCAGGCCGTTCCCGTCGTCGCCCGCCAGTGCCGCGGCATCGAGGGCGGAGGCCGCCGAGCCGCTGCGGTAGTAGCGCACCGTGGTCGCGCCGCCGCTGGGGTGGGACTTGAGCATGAGGCCCGTCGGCCGCTCCGGATCGACGACCGCGCGCACCTCGACCTGCTCGGCGCGCAGCTCGCGCAGCACCCGGGTGCCCAGCTCGTCGGCCCCGACGCGGCTCACCCAGGCGACCGGGACGCCGAGGCGGCGCAGGCCGATCGCGAGGTTGCTCTCGGCGCCGCCGATGCCGATCGTCATGGTGCGCGCGTGCGCGAGGGAGTCGATGCCCTCGCTGTGCAGCAGCGCCATCGTCTCGCCGACGGTGACGACGCGCGGCGCCCCTCCCGCCTGCGGATCCTGGATGGGCGAGACCGTCACCGGCCCGCCTCCGTGCAGACTCCGACGAACTCGCGGGCGCGGTCGGCGAGCGCACCGAGGTCTCCGCCGCGGAAGGCGTCGCCGAGCAGGGGTCCGCCCACGGAGACCGCGTCGGCCCCTGCGTCGAGCCAGGCCCGGGCGGCCGCGAGGTCGACCCCGCCCGAGGGGATCACGCGCAGGTCGGGGAAGGGACCGTGCAGGTCCTTGACGTATCCGGGACCGACGATGCCCGCCGGGAACACCTTGACGGCGCTCGCGCCGGCCCGCCAGGAGGTGAACAGCTCGGTGGGGGTGAGGCCGCCGGGGACGATGGGCGTGCCCGCGCCGATCGAGGCCGCGATCACCGCGGGGTCGGTGACCGGGGTGACGAGGTAGGCGGCGCCGCCGTCGGCCGCGCGGCGAGCCTCCTCGGGTGTGGTGATGGTGCCGACGCCCAGGTCGGCCTCGGCCCCGAAGCGCTCGACGAGGCCTGGGAGGGCGTCGAGCGTGCCGGGGGTGGTGAGGGTCAGCTCGAAGCTGCGCACCCCGGCCTCCGAGAGGGTCTCGATGACCTGGGGGTACTGGGATGCCTCGCGTCCGCGCATGACGACGATCAGCCGTGAGGCGAGGGAGCGCTCGGGCAGCGGGAGGCGGTCGGCGGCGGCCGTCGGGAGGCCCGCGTCGGTCGTGGCGGCGGAGGTGCGGGGGTCGGTCATGGGGTGCTCCTCGGGTCGGAGGGTCAGCGGCTCGGAGGGTCTGGCGATCGGGCGGGCGCCGCTCACCAGTCGTGCACGGTGCCGTCGCGCAGGCGGTTCACCGGCAGGTAGGCCGGCTCGTAGGGGTGGGCGGCGGCGGCCTCGCGGTCCAGCTCGACTCCCAGGCCGGGGGTCTCCCCCGGGTGGAGCATGCCGTCGGCGAAGGTGAACGAGGTGCGGAACACCTCGAGGGTGCGCGCGGAGTGCGGCATGTACTCCTGGATGCCGAAGTTGTGGATCGCCAGGCCCAGGTGCAGGTGCGCGGCCATGCCCACCGGGGAGACGTCCGTCGGCCCGTGGAATCCGGAGCGGATGCCGTAGATCCCCGCGAAGGTCATCAGCTGGCGCAGGCCGGTCACGCCGCCGGCGTGCGTCGCGGAGGAGCGCACGTAGTCGATGAGCCGCTCGGTGATGAGGGTCTGGTAGTCGAAGACGGAGTTGAAGACCTCGCCGATCGCGAGCGGCGTCGTGGAGTGCTCGCGCACCAGGCGCAGCGCGCTCTGGTCCTCCCCGGGGGTGCAGTCCTCGAGCCAGAACGGACGGTACGGCTCGAGGTCGCTCGCCAGGCGGGCTGCCTCGATCGGCCGCATGCGGTGGTGGCCGTCGTGCAGGAGGTGCAGCTCGGGGCCGAACTCGCTGCGCACGTGCTCGAAGACCGTCGGCAGATGCCGCAGATAGGCGGCGGTGTCCCAGGTCTCCTCCTCGGGGCGGCGGGGCGCGTCCGCCGCGAGACGGCCGGCGGGCTCGTACTCGTAGGCGCCGCCGGGCGCGGAGTCGTGCACCCCGTAGATCTGGCCCAGGCCCGGCACGCCGGTCTGGATGCGCACGGCCCGGAAGCCCTGCTCGACGTACCCGCGGATCGCGTCGTCCAGGTGCTCGAGGTCGGTGCCCGAGGCGTGGGCATAGGTCATGAGCCCGGTGCGGCTCGCCCCGCCCAGCAGGCGGTACAGGGGCACGCCCGCGCGCTTGGCGGCGATGTCCCACAGGGCCATGTCGATCGCGGCGACGGCGGCCATCGTCACCGGTCCGCGCCGCCAGTAGGGGCTGCGGTAGAGGTACTGCCAGGTCGACTCGATCTGGGTCTCGTCGCGCCCGATGAGGGTGGGCGCGACGTGATCGCGCAGGTAGGAGGCGACAGCGAGCTCGCGGCCGTTGAGGGTGCCGTCGCCCAGGCCCGTCACGCCGTCGTCCGTGGTGACGATCGCCGTGACGAAGTTGCGTCCCGGGCTGGTGACGTCGACGTCGATGCTGCGGATGCTCATGAGAGTCCTCTCGGATGGTCGGTGGCGGAAGCGAGGCGGGGCACGGTCACATCGCCGGCTCGGGGTCGGTGAGGTCGCGGCCGGCGACCTCCTTCATCCAGATCGCGGCGAACAGCGCGCAGGCGCTGAAGAACGCGATGATCACGGCGACGGGGATCCATGAGCCGGAGGCGGCGGTGACCCAGGCGGCGGCGACCACGGGGGCGACACCGGTGGCGATGATGGCGGCGATCTCGCGGACGACGGCCGTGGCCTGGTAGCGGTTCTTCGCCCCGAAGATCTCGGGGAGGGCGAGGTTCTCCATGGAGGCCATCGACATCACGGACACGTTGTGGATGACCACGTAGCCGACGATCACCTTCCAGGTGGTGCCGCTGGAGATCGCGAGCATGCAGGGCACGACGAGCACGAGCGCGGCCGCGCTCGTCACCCCGTACATCGTGCGCCGGCCGAAGCGGTCGCCGAGGGCGCCGACGATCGGCACGGTCGCGAAGGCCACCAGCGAGGAGATGATGACGACCTCGGTCGAGAGCTGCTTGTTCAGCATCAGCACGACGGTGATGAAGGAGATCAGGTAGGTCTGGATCATCCCGGAGTTGCCGGCCTGCCCGAAGCGCAGCAGGAACGCCACGGCCACGGACTTGAAGGTCAGGGACTTCGCCTCGACCGCGCGGACGGCCTCGGCGGGGGCGTCCCCGGCCTCGACGTCGGCCGCCGTGAGGGCCTCCCCCTCGACGACGTCCTCGCGGGCCTCGAAGACGGGGCTCTCCTTCAGGGTGAGGCGGACCCACACGGCGAACACCATGACCAGGGCGCTCGCGACGAACGGGATGCGCCATGCCCAGTCCATGAGCTGCTGCTCGGTGACGGCGACCAGCAGGATCGCCCAGATGCCGGAGGCGAACAGGGTGCCGCAGTTGGTGCCGAGGGCGACCAGCGAGGCGATCACGCCGCGGCGGCGGGCGGGCGCGTACTCGGAGAGCATGACGCCGGCGCCGGAGATCTCGGCGCCCGCGCCGAAGCCCTGGAGGAGCCGCAGGACCACCAGCAGCGCCGGAGCCAGCATGCCGACCTGCGAGTACACGGGCAGCACGCCGATCAGGGCGGTCGCCAGCCCCATGATCACGATCGTGTAGAAGAGCACCTTGCGGCGCCCGATGCGGTCGCCCATGCGTCCGAAGAACCAGGCGCCGACGGGCCGCGCGATGTATCCGACGCCGTAGGTGGCCATGGCGCCGACCACGGCCATGCCCGGGTCGTCGTTCGCGAAGAAGAGCTCGCTGAACACGAGTGCGGCGGCCAGCGAGTAGAGCTGGAAGTCCATGAACTCCAGCGCCGTGCCCAGCCAGCCGGAGACGGCCGCGCGCACCAGGTCGCCGACGCTGCGCTCGGGCTGCCCGGTGCCGGTGGGGGTCGACGGGGAGTCGTCGGTGGTGGGGGCGTGAGTCATCGTGCTCCTTCGCGCGGTGCCCGGAGGCGGAGGTGGGGTGGGGGGGTTCTCGGGGTGTGGGGTCAGGCCCGACGGACGCTCGGCGGCCGGGGGCGCCCGGACCTCGCCGGGCCGAGCGCTGTCGGCTCAGAGAGCGAGCAGGACCTTCGCGGACCGGGAGGCGTCGCGGGCGGTCGCGAAGGCCTCGGTCGCGTCGGCCGCGGGGATCACCTGGGTGACGACCTCGCCGATCGCAGGGTCCTGGACGAGCAGCGTGATCGCGTCGTCGATCTCGGTGGAGAAGCGGAAGGTGCCGCGCAGCTCCGCCTCCTTCGCGAGCAGCGGGGCGAGGTTCACGGAGATCTCGGCGTCGGGGAGGATCCCGACCTGCACGACGATGCCGCCGGGGGCGACGGCCCTGACGGCCGAGCCGAGCGAGACCGGGGCGGCCGAGCATTCGAGGACGACGGGGAAGGACCCGGGGTCCACCTGCTCCTCGGTGACGAGGAAGGTGCGGGTCGCGCCGAGCGTCCGGGCGCGCTCGAGGGGCTCGGGCCGCACGTCGCCGACGACGATCTCTGAGGCGCCCGCATGGTGCAGCGCGGAGACGGCGAGCAGGCCGATCGGGCCGGCGCCGAGGACGAGGGCGGGGCGTCCGGCGACGTCGCCCGCAATGTTCACGGCGTGGATGGACACGGCCAGCGGCTCGGCGAGCGCGGCCGTCTCGAGGGAGAGGCCCTCGGGCAGGACGCGCACCATGTCGCGCTCGACGACGAGCTGCTCCGCGGCGGCGCCCTGGCGGTGCGGGAACACGCCCGCGCTGCCCAGGTAGTCGCCTCCGGGCCAGAGGTGCGGGCGCTCCTCGAGGCCCTCGACCGGGGCGCCGTAGCGGGCGGGGTGCACGGTCACGGGAGTGCCCGGGGCGAGCTCGCCGGAGGGGTCGAGGTCGACGGTCGCCGAGAGCTCGTGGCCGGGGACGAAGGGCTCCCGCACGAGGTTCTCGCCGTTGCGACCAAGGTAGTAGTAGTGCAGGTCGGAGCCGCAGATGCCCACGTACTTCACGCGCAGGCGCACCTGGCCCTCGGCGGGCTCGGGCACGGGCTGATCCTCATAGCGGATGTCCTCCGCACCATGGATGACCAGGGACTTCATCGTCGTTCCTCCTCGCGCGGGCTGCGCGGCGCCGGTGTCGGCGGCCTCTGTGGATCAGGTGGCGGAATCGCGTGTCGTTTTGTATGATGAAACGACAGTTCCGCAATGCGTGATCACTATAGGCCCGCCTCGCAGGTCGGGCAAGATCGCGCCCGCACCCCGGTCATCGCCGACCACCCGCCCGCTCCCGACGTGGAGCGCGGCGCACCCACCGATCCGAGAGGTCCCCATGCCGACAGCCCCCGGCTCCGACCCGACGCCCTCCTCCCCCGTCGGCAGCGTCGACAAAGCGCTCGTGCTGCTCGACGTGCTCGCCGAGGCGGGGCCCGACGGCCTCATGCTCCGCGAGATCGCGGAGGCGAGCGGCTTCCACAAGGCGTCCTCGCACCGCATCCTGCAGGCCCTCGCGCACCGGGGATTCGCCGTCCAGGACCCCTCCGACCAGCGGTACCGCCTGGGCAGCGCGCCCATCGTTCTCGCCGAGCGCTACTCCCGCGGGGACCATCTGCCCGCCCTGTTCTCCCCCGTGCTCGCGAGCATCAGCCGCAGCTCGCAGGAGCTCGTGCACCTGGGGACGATGGACGGCACGAACGTGCTCTACCTCGACAAGGTCGAGCCCGAGCGCACCCTTCGGGTGTGGTCGCGCGTGGGCAACCGGGCACCTGCCGCGCGCACGGCCCTGGGGCGCGCGATGCTCGCCGCGCAGGGAGTCCCCGGCGCCGCCCTCGCCCCCTACGCGGAGGCGACGACTGCCGACGGCGGCCTCGTCGTGCCACCGGCCCGCCTGCAGGAGGTCGTCGACGAGGCGAGGGAGCGCGGATGGTCGGCCGAGGTCCAGGAGAACGAGCAGGGCATCGCCTGCGTGGGCGTCGCCGCGCTGCGCTTCGACGGCCGGGCCGCGGCCGTGAGCATCACCGGGCCCGCCGAGCGCATGGACGCGCAGCGGCGCGCCGAGCTCGGGGCCCTGCTGCGCGAGGAGCTCGAGAGGCTGGGCCCCAGCGGGTTCACGGTGGTGGGGCGGGGCTGAGCCTGAGCAGGAGCCCTCAGCCCACCGCGTCCTTCATCGCCGCCTCGATGCCGTGGCGGGCGATCACCTCGAGCAGCTCGCCGACGCGCTCGGTGAACGCCTCTTCGAGGGGCAGGTCGTGCCCCAGGAAGCCGGCGTCGAGCACGGCGCGGGCGATCTCGTGCGGAGCGGTCGCGGAGCCGACGGAGCGCAGGATGCGCTCGCGGGCGGGCTCGTCGACCGTCTCCATCTCGGGGGTGACGGCCACCCCGTCGGGCTGGACGATCGTCGCGATCCACCCGGCGATGAGCAGGGCGAACACGTGCGGCATGCGCCCCTCGCGCAGGTGCTGGAGCGCGGCGACCGGGATGCGCTGGGGCAGGCGGATGGAGCCGAGCGAGGCGATGCGGGAGGTCGAGTCCGCGAGCGGCACGTTCTCCCAGCGCCGCACGAGCGAGGCGATGTACTCCTCGGGATCCAGGCCGTCGGGCAGCGGGATCGTGGGCAGGGCGTCGCGGCGGATCTGCGCGAGCACGGTGTCCTGCACGGCCGGGCGCTGCCAGGTGCCGGGGATGGTGGGGATCCCCTGGAGCACGCCCAGGTAGGCGAGGAGCGACTGCGAGGCGTTGACCAGGCGCAGCTTGACGAGCTCGTAGCGATCCACCTGGTCGCTGATCACGGCGCCGCCGGCCTCCCAGCCAGGGCGGCCGCCGGGGTGGTCCTCCTGCATGACCCACATGGTGAACTCCTCGGTGCGCACCGGGGCGTCGTCGCGCACGCCCAGCAGGCGCTCGACGCTGCGCCGGGTGTCGTCGGTGGTCGAGGGCACGATGCGGTCGACCATCGAGTTCGGGAAGCCGACGCGGGTGCGGACGAAGCGCAGCACGTCCTCGTCGGCCCCGGCCTCCTGGAGGAACTGCGTGACGACGGCGCGGGCGACGTCCCCGTTGCCCTGGAGGTTGTCGCAGGACTGGATCGTGAACGGCTCGCCGCTCGCGGAGCGGCGCTCGATGCCCCGGGCGATCGTGCCGACGACCGTGCGCGGGGCGTCGACTGATCCCGCGCTCGAGCCCGTTCCCGCGGCGAGGTCGGCGCGGATCGCCGGGTCCTCGAGGTCCAGGCCCCGGAGGTTGGGCGACCAGCCGTACCCGCCTTCGGAGACGGTGAGGGTGAGGATCCTGCGTGCGGGGTCGGCGATCTCCGCGACGACGGCCGCGGGGTCCTCGGTGAGGATCCCGAAGTGCCGGTGCACGTCGACGACCTGCGCGTTCTCGCCCTGCGGGGACAGCTGCAGCACCGAGTAGAGGCCGTCCTGCGCGGTCATGGCGTCGACGACGCCGCGGCTGCGGTGCCCGAACGCGCTGATCCCCCAGTCCCCGCCCGCGGCCTCCATCGCCCGCGCGGTGTACACGGCGGTGTGGGCGCGATGGAAGTTCCCGAGCCCCAGGTGGATCATGCCCGGGGTGGGCGGGGCGGAGACCCCGATCTGCGCGAGCGAGGGGAAGGTCGAACGGTTCAGGGGTTCCATGGCCCCATAGGTATCAGAACTCGTCCTCGTTGCCGTCGCTGAGCCACGCCCCGATCACCGGGAACTCCATGACGCGCAGGCGCGCCGTGCCGTAGGGGACGAGGCGCAGCCCGTGCACGGGACCGTGCTCGAGGACGGGGCTCGCCGGCGGCGGGGTCGCCGAGGCGCCGTCCGCCTGCCACTGGGAGAGGCGACTGCCGCGGGCCTCGAGGGTGAGGGCCTCTCCCGCGGCGAAGGGAGCGGCGGGGATCTCGCCGTGGCCGATCTGCCAGGCACCTGCCTGCTCGACGTCGGCGAGCGCCCAGCTCCAGTTCCCCCGCGGGTGGATCTCCCACTCCCCCAGGCCGGGGGCGTCCGGGACCTCCACCCAGTTCTCGCCCGGGTTCGCGACCATGACCAGCGGGCCCACGTGCACCGCGGCGGCCTGTCGCTCGCGCCGCTCGACGCGGGCGCGCATCGGCAGCGTGAGCTCGATCGTGGTGTCGCCGCGCCAGGCGCGCCGCAGCTCGACATGCCCGTCGGCCGACGGCTCGACCCGGACCTCCTCGCCGTCCACGACCAGTCTCGGCTCATCGCACCAGGAGGGGATGCGCAGGCGCAGCGGCACCTCGGCAGCCGCCGCGGAGGCCGGTTCCGACCGGTCTCCCCCGCGCACCAGGATCCGCACGCTGTCGCGGAACGGGTAGTCGGTGATCACGTCGAGGTGGAGGGGCCTGCCGTCCGCGTCGATGTCGATCGTGCAGGGTGCGTAGGCGACGGCGCGCAGGCCGCCGTCGGGGTCGCGCACCCAGAGGTTCGCGGCGAACTTGGGCCAGCCCTGGTGGAGGTTCGCGGTGCAGCATCCGAAGTGCGGCTCGAGGCCGAACATGTTCGCGTCGTCGCTCGAGAACGACCAGTCCCGGTGGGCGACGGAGACCTCGATCTGGGTGCCCTGCTGGTGGTACTGGTGGGCGAGCATCCGCGGATCGCACGAGGCCGCGAGCAGGTTGAAGGCGAGGGATTCGAGCCGGTCGCCCTGCACGACGTCGCCGTGCACCTTCGCGAGCACCTCGACCGTGTGCATCATCTCCACGACCAGGCAGGTCTCGATGCCGGCGGTCGCCTCGCGCCCGCCCAGCCACTCGTCGCCGGAGAACCAGCCGTGGGCCTGACCGTGCCAGCGCATGAGGTGGGCGAGGGCCTCCTCGGTGCGCGCGCGATGGCCGGGGTCGCCGTCGACGAGCTGGGCGGCGGCGCCGGTCTTGAGCCCCATCGCGACGTTCACGCCGTGGGCCGAGTGGGCGGAGACCTGGGCTTGACCGGTGATGACGCGCTCGATGAGGTGGGTGTCCCAGTCGAAGGTCTGGGAGAGGACGAGGCGGGCGAGGTCCTCGAGCCAGCCGCTCGCCTCCGCCTCCTCCGCCGGGAGGTGTGCGCGGGTCCAGGCGATCGTGAGCACGTCCTCGGCGCCGCGCGCCTTCGCCCACTGCGCGAGCGGGCGCGCGGGCAGGTGCGCGAGCTGGAAGCGGTGCCAGCGCAGCAGGAACGGCACGACGCGCGGATCGCCGGTCGCCTCGGCGTGCTGGATCAGCACCTTCGCGGCGACCATGCGCGGCCACCAGTCCTCGTCCGCCGTCGGCCCGAAGAAGCCGTCCTCGCGCTGGGATCCGAGCATCCATTCGATCCAGGGGCGGGCCTGGGCGATCAGCTGCTCGTCGCCGAGGACATGCGCGAGGGGGACGAGCCCGTCGAGGTAGTAGGGGCCGCGCTCCCAGCTCTCGCCGTCCCCGCCGAGCCAGCCGCTGTCGGGTCCGACGTCCGGCCAGACCTCGGGCAGACGTCCGGTGATTCCGTCGGCCTGCAGCCGCAGTTGCCGTTCGAGCCAGCCGCGCGGCCGGATCGTGCCGAGCGGGAGGGCGGTCGCGATCTCGGGGAGCGGGTTCCAGGTGCCGCTCATGCGCCGGCCTGCCCGGTGACGAAGCCGCGGATCACCGCGGCATCGAGCTTCGGCCGACGGTCGGCGGTCGCGAGGCCGTTGGCTTCCTGCTGCGTGTCGGTGAGCTGGGTGTAGCAGAAGCCGGCGAGGACGGGGCTCGCGGTGACGGCCTCGAACAGTCCGCCGACGCGCTCGGTGAACTCCTCCTCGCTGCCGACGACCGCGTACCCCCAGGTCTCGGCCACGGCGAAGGCGATGCCGCCGAACTCGGTGAGCATCACGGGGACGTCGGGGCCGAGCTCGGTCGCGCCGTCGAGGACGGGCCTGCGCCCCTGCGGTCCCATGCCGGTGAGCGTGCGCTCGAGGGCGGCGGCGTCGACGTAGTGGGCGCGCAGCCGCGGCGGATCGGTGCAGTAGTCGTGGACGGTGAGCAGGTCGCCGCCGGTGTGCTCGTACCCGTCGTTGGAGACGACGGGCCGACTCGGGTCGAGCGCCCGCGTCAGGGCGGTCATGGCGAGGGCGAGCTGGCGCTGTCCGGGATGGTCGGCGAGGTCGCGCACGCCCCAGCTCTCGTTGATCGGCACCCAGGTGACGATGCTCGGATGGGCGCGGTACTGGGCGATGATCTCGGCCCATTCGGCGCTGAGCGCCGAGACCGCGCGCGGCGAGTACGTATAGGCGTTCGCGGTCTCGCCCCAGATCATCAGGCCCAGGCGGTCGGCCTGGAACAGCAGGCGCGGGTCCTCGGTCTTCTGGTGGATGCGGGCGGCGTTGAAGCCCAGATCGAGGATCAGCTCGACCTCCTCGCGGCAGGCATCGGCCGACGGCGGGGTGAGGTGCGTGCCCGGCCAGAAGCCCTGCTCGAGGACGGACCGCACGTAGCAGGGCTCGTCGTTCAGGAGGAACCAGCCGCGATCGACGCCGACGGTGCGAAGACCCAGGTAGCCGAAGGCTTCGTCGCGGATGGCGCCCGCGCCCGCTTCCGCGCCGTCGTCGTCGCTCGCGAGCACGAGGATGCGAGCGTCCACGAGGTGCGGGTGTCCGGGCCGCCACAGCAGGCGGTCGCGGGCCTGGGTGTTGCGCAGCGCGGAGATCTCGACGGCCCCGGCGACGCGGGGCTCCACGGCGTCGAGCTCGATCGCGCCGAGCTGCTCGGTGCCGCGATCCGTCGTGCTGCTGAGCTCGACGCGCACCCGGGTGCCAGGGCGGGGTCGACGGGCCAGGTCGACGACGACCTCGACCCGGCAGCGGGCGAGGTCGGTCTCGGCGGTGAAGGCGGTGACGTGCTGCTCGGGCACGATCTCGATCCAGACGCTGCGCCAGATGCCGGTGGTGCGCTCGTACCAGATGCCGTGGGGCCGCTCCTCCCAGTCCTGCTTGCCGTGGGGCAGGTCGACGTCGTGGGGGTCGTCGAAGGCGCGGACGACGATCACCGCGGTGCCGTCGTCGGCGAGGTGGTCGGTGAGGTCGACGGTGAAGGCGGTCTGCCCGCCGGTGTGCTGCCCGGCGAGCCGGCCGTTGACCCACACCATGGCCTCGTGGTCGACCGCGCCGAGGTGCAGCAGGGCGCGATGCCCCGCGGGCGGGGAGACTCGGGCGGTGCGTCGGTACCAGACGACGGGGTGGAAGCCGCGGTCGCCGATCCCGGAGGCCTCGCACTCGGGGACGAAGGGCACCTGGATCTGTCGGTCGAGCGGGTCGGGCCGGGTGGCGTCGGACGCGCCCGCGGCCGCCGATCCGCCGGCGAACCAGTGCTCGGCGAGGCCGCGGTCCTCGTCGTCATGGGCGAAGTCCCAGGTCCCGTCGAGGCTGGTCCAGTTCTCACGGATCAGGGTGGGGCGGGGGTGGGTGCCGTCCTGGGCGGAGGCGCGCAGGGGCGTGCCGGCGGTCGCGCGAGCAGTCATCGTCGAATGCCTTTCGAGGGTGCGGGGCTCCGACGCTACCGGCCCGCGAAGCCCGAGGCCAGAGGTTCTCTCCACGTGGGAATATCCGTGTCCGTCGACGGGAGGGTTCCGCACAGCGGATCCACAGCCGGGCGACAGCGGGGGCTCGATGGACGCTCGCTACGTTCGCCCGATGCACCGACCCGCACCGCACTCCCCTGCCCGGGACACCCCTTCCCAGGACGCCGACGCCCGGCCCCACTCCCACCGCGCGCCCACCCGTCGCTCCGTCCTGCTCGGCGCGGGGGCGGGCGCCGCAGGCCTCGCGCTGGCCGGCTGCCAGAACTCGGGCGGGTCGTCGGACGCTGCGGCGAAGACCCCGCAGGTGACGATCTCCGAGTTCGAGAACGCACGCGGGGACTGGACCATCTGGCAGGTGTCCTACGACCTCGACGACGGCGAGTCGAACCCCGAGCTCTACACCGAGGCGACGCAGACGGCGCGGCACGAGGCGCTCGAGGCGAAGAAGTCCGAGGGCGGCTGGACCGCACAGAACCCGCTGCTGGTGCTCGACCCCTACGGCACCACCCGCACCGGGCTCTACGTGCACTTCGCGGACGACTCGGCGGGCGAGCTCTCCTTCGTCGACGCCGTCGCCGATGCCGAGGACTTCGCCAAGACCGCCGCGAACCATGCGGAGACGGGCTTCGAGGGCCTGCTCGTCGGCCTGGTCCCCGGAGCGACCAACACCCTCGCCCTCACCTGGCGGCCGAAGAACGGGCAGGCCGTGCGTGGGACCCTGAGCATCCGCACGCCCACCACCGCCTCGGGCTACTCCTCGACCATCTCCGCCGACGTGAAGGATGCGGAGGCGCTGACCGAGGGCTTGTTCGCCATGTCCGGGATCTCCGGGCCGGGCAACAACTCCTTCCTCATGGACAACGCGGGGGTCATGCGCGCCGAGCTCGCCTCGACCACCTCCGCCCAGCACCACCTGGTGGTCGAGGACGGCCGCATCGTCACCACTACGGGCAGTGCGCAGGTCTCGGTGCTGGACCATCTGGGCCACGCCGGCACGATCATCGACCTCGGGAAGCAGTCCGTGCACCACGACCTGGACGTGGTGGGCGACGCCGCGTTCGTGCTGACGTCGGTCACCAGCAGCGGACGCTCCGAGGACCGGGTGACCCGGGTGGACCTGAGCACGGGGGACGTGGAGGAGGTGGTCGACCTCCAGAAGGTGTTCCCCGAGTATGAGAAGCTCGCGCACGCCCGCACCGGCGACGGGCTCGGGGACCCCGTCGCGACCGGTGAGGACTGGATCCACATCAACACCCTCCAGATCATCGACGACGTCATGTACCTGTCCTCGCGCGAGACCTCCACGGCCTTCGCCCTCGAGAACGCGTTGGAAGCCGACTCCACACCGAGCGTGCGGTGGATGCTCGGGGCGGAGGGTCTCTGGGAGGGCACCGGCTACGAGGGGAAGTTCCTCGAGCCCTCCGGGTCGATGATCGGCAACGCGGGTCAGCACTCGGTGCACCGCGTCGACGACGACTCCCTGACCGACGGGCAGTTCTACCTGGAGATGTTCAACAACAACTACTGGTACGTGGGCACACGCAATGAGGTGGACTGGAAGGACGAGGGGCCGGACAACGCTTCGACGGACGAGCTCGAGGGCACGAGCCACATGCTGCGCTACCTGGTCGACGAGAACACCTGGAGCTATACCGAGGACCTCGCGGTCGAGGTGCCCTACTCCTCCGTGGTCTCCAACGTGCTCCGACTGGGCAACGGGGGCATCGACGAGAACGCCGTGGTGAACTCCGGGAAGTCCGGTGTGTTCTCCGAGCGCGACGCGGAGGGCGCGGTGCTCGCCTCCTACCGCTATGACACCTCCAACCTGGGCTACAGGGTCTACAAGGACACCTTCGAGGGCTTCTGGTACGCCGCGTCCTGATCTTCTGGTCGGCCGACGGGGTCACCTGCCGCGCCCACGCCGCGAGCGATCCGGCATCAGCTCCTCACGCATCGGCCGCTATCGCAGGAACGTCTCCGGAGACTCTCGTCGGGCGTCCTCCTCCTGCTGACGGCGCAGCGCGAGGAGTGCGACCGCTGTGCGCACGGGTCGCGGCGCCCGGAACACGATGCCCGACCGCCCGGGCTCGCAGGCGCCGAGGATCCCGTAGGCCTCAAGCAGGAAGAGGTCCCTCTGCGCGTCGGCGAGGTCGGCGATCGCCTGCAGATCCACCTCGCCACGACGTTCGTCGATCGGGTCCCACGTGATCGCGGTGTTCGCGCCGATGCCCCGGAACAGGCGCGCGATCGCCGGCTCGTCGAGGCACCCGTCGCCGGGGAGCTCGGGCAGTGTGACCCCGTCCTCGCGGGTCGCGGCGAGCAGGGACTCGAGCAGGAGGCCCGTGTTCCGGAAGCCGCCGTGGCCGGGGCAGTAGCGGCTGATGACATGCAGCAGTTCGGCGATCGCCAGAACGCCGTCGACCTCGCCGTCCAACTCCCCCAGCGGCTCGTCGTCCTCGTCGAAGGCCCCTCGCACGCCGGGATGCTCCGCGCTGCAGCGGCGCACCCTGCGGCTGCCGTCCTCGACGAGCACGCCCAGGTTCAGCAGCACGACCCACGGCCCGAGCAGCTCGGGGACCTCGCGCAGCCGCCCGCCGGGGCGGACGATCCCGGCCCGCTGCTTGAGCTCGCGGACCGCGGCATTGGGCAGCACTCCGCTGTCGGTGAGCGGCCGACCGTCGCCGACGAAGTCGCGCAGCAGCCGGCAGCGCTGCACGAAGGGGATCGCGGCTGCCTGCCGCACCCACTCGAGGTCGTCGATCTCCTCCTCCTCGAGCAGGGAGGACGTCGGAGGCAGGAACCACGGCGCCGCGACGTGGTCCTCGAGGGGCCACGTCTCGCCGCCCTCCTGCCAGGTGTGACCACAGAGAGGGGCATCCCAGGCGTCGGCCGCCTCGGCGTCGGGCGTGCGGTCCGCGTCCTGGGCGTCGTCGGGGTCGATGGGTGCGTGCGTCATGTGCGTCATGTGCGTCATGGCCCGAGCCTCCCGGTCGCCGTGGGCGACCGCGAGGGGCCGACGAGGAATGTGGACGGCGGAGCTCTGGGGAGGAACGGACGCGCCCGCCCGCGCGGCACGTGGCGGCCAGACGCGACGGTGCATGACAGGGCACGACAGGGCACGACGAAACGCCGTCTCCTCGGGGAACGAGCGGACGACACGCGGGCGACGAGTGAGCGAAATCGGTTGATTCCGGAACCCCGACGCGCAACGATGCAAGCGTGCCCCGCGGGAACCCACTCGCGCGGGCGCACCGCCGCACGGCGGCAGGAGGTGGCAGCGATGTCCGTGGTGAAGGTCTTCAACAAGGGGTACGACCCGGCGACCGGGATCGGCGAGCTGCTGCACACGACCTCGGTCCGGCACGCGTTCGGGATGATCCGGCGCGGCGTCGCGGACCCCGTCGAGCTGACCCTGGCCGGGGACGACATCGTCCCCACGGCCCTGGAGCTGACGCGCGAGCTGAGCGGCGCATGGGTCGAGGGCGAGGGCCGCCGCTCCGTCGGCTTCTCCTTCCGCGCCGTCCACGAGCGCGACCACTGGACCTGCGCCTACTGCGGGCGCAGCGTCTCCAAGACACCGCCGTGCTCCGCGCTGCTGGCGACCGTCGACCACATCATGCCGGTCTCCCGCGGCGGCGCCTCGAGCTGGACGAACCTGGTCTCCGCCTGCCGCGAATGCAACGGCCGCAAGGCCGACAGCACCCCCGAGGAGGCGGGGATGCCCCTGCGCTTCGCGCCCTACGATCCCGCCGTCGCCTATCGCGTGGGCGGGCACGTCGAGGTGATCCCGGGGATCGGCGAGGCGCTCGCAGCCTGAGCTCACGGGCACCGCGGCCCTGCACCTGCCCGGGCCGGCGCACGCCCCCGAACTCAGACCCCGCGGTCGGCCCCCGCCGGCAGGAAGTCCAGCGGCTCCTCGCGGATGCGGGAGAGGGCGAACTCGATCGCACCGCGCACGATCACGTCCCGGCCGAGCGTGCTCGCGACCAGCTCCGGGAACGGCGGGAAGAAGTCGGCTTCGAGCACGGAGCGCGCATGCCCGAGCACCGGGCCGACCGAGGGGGCGAACCCTCCGGCGATCACGATCCTCTCGACGTCCAGCAGGCTCTCCAGCGCCACGGCCACGTGCGCGAGGCGATCGCCGAGCCGCCGCACGATGCCCGAGGCCAGGGGATCGCCGTCGGCCGCCGCAGCCATCACCTGCTCGGCATCGAGGTCCGCAGGGTCGTGCGCGCGCAGCGTCGACGGGGCGTCGCTGCGCGCGAGCTCTCCGACCGCCCAGCGGCGGGCGAGGGCGCCGAGCCCGTCGACCGCCCCGGCATCGGGGTCGTCCCCCGCGATGAGGGTCAGGAAGCGCATCTCGCCGGCGCCGCCGCGGCTGCCCCGCAGCAGGCGGCCGTCGACGATCAGGCCCGCGCCGAAGCGCTCCCCCGTGAGCAGGGCGGCCATGTGCGCCCGGGGGCCGTGGGCGTGCTCGGCGAGCGCGGCGAGGTTCGCATCGTTCTCGATGACCACGCCGCCTGCGAGGTGATCCTGGAAGCCGGCGTTCATGACGCCCCAGAAGGCGCCCTCGTCGTCCGGCGAGCGTCCATCGGCATCGACCGGGGCCGGAATGCCGACGACGGTGAGCAGCAGTGCGTCCTCGCTGCGGCCCGCCTGCTCGAGCACCTCGGCCACGAGCTCGCGCACGAGGGCGACGCGCCCGTCGCGATCGACCTCGGAGGGATCCACGCGCCGGCGGCCGCGGCCCAGGACCGCACCGCGCAGGTCCGCCGCGATCGCCGCGAAGCCCTGCTCCCCGGCGTCCACGCCGACCACCACGCCGGCGTCCTCACGCAGTCGGTAGCGGCGCGCGGGCCGACCCCGGCTGGACAGTCCCGCGGCGCGCGAATCGGCGACCTCCTCGAGCCAACCCGCAGCCACGAGATCCCCGCACACGCCGAGCACCGTGGCCCGCGTCAGGCCGCTCGCGGACATCGCCTCCGCCGCGGTGAACTCACCGCTGGCCAGGGCGAACCGCAGCAGCTCACCACTGTTGATGTGCCGCAGGAGTCGCGGTGATCGAGCGGAGCCTGCGGACATGCCTTGACAGTACCGGAGCGCCTCCACATACTTCATGCAGGCCGTAAATCTATGTTCTATATTTACTGGGTCGACGAGTGTCGGGCCCGCAGAGAGCGGCCCGCTCACACCATCCCCCGAAGGAGACGAAGATGTCCCCCTCCTCCCCACCCCGATCGCCGCTGAGCCGTCGCGGCCTGCTGGCCGCCGGAGGCCTGCTCGCCGCCGCGGGCCTCACCGGATGCGGCGGCACCGGCGGATCCGGCGGGTCCGGCGGATCCGTGATCTTCTACCAGTCCAAGCGCGAGGCCATCCAGTACTTCGACGACCTGCTGGTGACGTTCCGCAAGGAGCACCAGGACATCAGCGTGGTGCACGACATCGCCACGAACCTCTCGGCGAGCTTCGTGCGCAAGAACCCGCCGGACATCGCCTGCCAGAACTACAACCTCGAGATGGCGCGGTTCATGGAGCGCGGCGCCCTCTCCGACCTCGCGGACATGCCCGAGGCCGGCCTGATCAGGGACGATGTCCAGGAGCTCGTGAACTGGTATCCCGGCTACGAGGGGCGCACCTCGGTGATCCCGTTCTCCGTCGCGGGCGCCGCGGTGATCTACAACCGTCGCATCTTCGAGGAGCAGCACCTCGAGATCCCCACCACCTGGGACGAGTTCACCGAGGTCTGCGAGAAGCTCCAGAAGGCCGACATCACCCCGATCTACGGCACCTTCGGGGACCCGTGGACCGTCAGCCAGGGCCTGTTCGACTACACCATCGGCGGGATGATGGACGTGCGCGGCTTCTTCGAGCGCATGAACGAGCTGGGCGAGGACGTCGGCCCCGACTCCGACACCTCCTTCCAGAAGGACATGCTGAAGCCCATCGAGCGGATGCTCGAGCTCAAGAAGTACCACCAGGACGACGCCGCCTCGCGCTTCTACGGCGACGGCAACACGGCCATGGGCAACGGCAAGGCCGCGATGCTCCTGCAGGGCCCGTGGGCGCTCGCCGAGATCGAGAAGGCGGGCAGCAAGGAGGACCTCTCCTGCTTCCCGCTGCCCGTGACCGATGATCCCGCCGACCTCAAGATCCGCGTGAACATCGACCTCTCGCTGTGGATCCCCGAGGGCGCGAACCGCAAGGACGAGGCCCGCGAGCTCCTCTCGTTCCTGATGACCCCCGAGGTCATGGACCCCTACAACAAGGCGCTGCTGGCGATGGGCACCACCAAGGACGCCCCGCCCGCGAAGGACCCGCGGATCGCGCCGATGCAGAAGTACTACGACGACGCCGCCTTCTACCAGGGCGCCTCGCAGTTCATCCCCACCACGATCCCCTTCACGAACTATCTGCAGTCGATCCTGTTCGGCGCGGACCCCAAGACGATCCTCGCGAAGGTCGACAACGACTTCTCGAGCCTCGCCTACCGCTCCTGATCCCCTCTCTCGACACGCAAGGACAGCCCACCATGTCAACGACGACATCCACCGTCGCCGACCCCTCCACGGGGTCCGCCGACGCCACGCGGAGGCGCAGGGCCCGCAGGGGCCGCCGCAGCGGAAGCACCCGCCGCGTCGACCCCGTCTACTACCTGTTCCTCTTCCCGGCACTCGCGATCTTCACCCTCGCGATCACCCTGCCGGCCGTGCTCGGCTTCGCCTACTCCTTCACGAACTCGATCGGGTTCGGCGACTGGGAGTTCATCGGGCTGCGCAACTACGTGGCGATGTTCCGCGACCAGGGCATCGTCTCGGCCTACCTGTTCACTCTCGGCTTCGCGCTGGTCACCGTGATCGTCGTGAACGTCCTCGCGTTCTTCCTCGCCCTGGGCCTGACCTCGCGGATCCGCCTGCAGGCGGCGCTGCGCACGGTGTTCGTGCTGCCGATGGTGATCTCCGGGATCATCATCGCCTTCGTCTTCAAGTTCCTCTTCTCCACGACGCTGCCCGGCATCGGCTCGGCGCTGGGCATCGAGTCGCTGTCCACCTCGATCCTCGCGAACGAGTCGCTGGCCTGGATCGCGATCGTGATCGTCACCGCCTGGTCGACGATCCCCTCGACGATGCTCATCTACATCGCGGGCCTGGTGACGATCCCCGACGAGGTCTACGAGGCCGCGTCGATCGACGGCGCCGGGCCCGCGAAGCGGCTGTGGAACATCACCCTGCCGCTGGTCTCAGGCTTCATCGTCATCAACACGATCCTGGGCTTCAAGAACTACCTCAACGCCTACGACATCGTCGTGGGCCTGACCGACGGCGGCCCCGGCACCGCGACCCGCACGGTCGCCATGTCGATCTTCAAGGGCTTCACCGGGGGCGACTACGGCTACCAGATGGCCAATGCCTTCGTCTTCTTCATCATCAGCATCGTCATCGCGGTCATCCAGCTGAGCATCACCCGCGGGAAAGCGAGCTTCGGAGCATGAGCACCACCGCCACCACCTCCGCCTCCACGCCCTCGGGCACCGCATCCGGCTCGTCCGGCGGAAGGCGGCCAATGTCCCGCTCGCGCGAACGGGCCAACTGGCCCGCAACCATCATCCTCATCGTGTGCTCGCTCGCGGTCCTGGTGCCGCTGCTGGTCACGATCAACATGTCCCTGAAGTCCGACGCCCAGGCGGTGGAGGGCGAGGCCTTCGCCCTCCCCTCCCCGCTGACCTTCCAGGCCTTCGCGGACGCCTGGGAGCTGACGGACTTCCCGCGCGCCCTCGCCGTCTCCGGCTTCGTCACCCTGCTCGCGGTGGCCGGGGAGATCGTGATCTCCTCCCTCGCCGCCTACGCGATCGTGCGCAACTGGGACCGGCGCCTGTTCCGCTGGTCCTTCTTCTACCTGCTCGCGGCCATGTTCATCCCGTTCCCCGTGGTCGCCCTGCCGCAGGTGCAGCTCACCGGCATCATCCACCTCGACACGCCGCTGGGCGTGGCGATCCTGCACATCGTGTTCGCCCTCGCCTTCAACACCATGCTGTTCACGGCGTTCCTGCGGGCGATCCCGATGTCGCTCGAGGAGTCGATGCGTGTGGACGGGGCGACGACCTGGCAGGTCTACTGGCGACTGATCTTCCCGCTGCTGGGCCCGATGGCCGCGACCGTGGGCATCTTCGCCTTCCTGGGCTCGTGGAACGACTTCATGATGCCGAGCCTGATCATCTCGGACCCGACCCTGCAGACGCTGCCGGTGCTGCAGAACATGTTCCAGACCCAGTTCAACAACAGCTACAACATCGCCTTCGCCAGCTACCTGATGGCCATGGCCCCGGCGATCATCGTCTATCTGCTGGCGCAGCGCTGGGTGATCTCCGGACTCACCCAGGGCGCCGTGAAGTGACCACCCGCTACCCCTCGAAGGACCCCATGACCTCCCAGTCCACCGCCCAGATCCGCCCCCTCGACGATTCCGCCGCGCTGCTCGTCGACGACCCGACCTGGTGGCGGCAGGCCGCCGTCTACCAGATCTACCCGCGCTCCTTCGCGGACGCGAACGGCGACGGCATCGGCGACCTGCGGGGCATCACCTCGCGCGTGCCCTACCTGCAGGGGCTCGGGGTGGACGCCGTGTGGCTCAGCCCGTTCTACCCCTCTGCCCTGGCCGACGGCGGCTACGACGTCGACGACTACCGCGACGTCGACCCGAGGATCGGCACCCTCGAGGACTTCGACGAGCTCTCGTCCGCCCTGCATACGGCCGGCCTGCGGCTGATCGTGGACCTCGTCCCCAACCACACCGGCAGCGGCCACTCCTGGTTCCAGGAGGCCCTCGCCGCGGGCCGCGGCTCCCGTGCGCGCGAGCGGTACATCTTCCGGGAGGGACGGGGCGAGCACGGCGAGCTGCCCCCGGCCGACTGGGAATCGATCTTCGGCGGGCCCGCCTGGACCCGTGTCGAGGACGGCCAGTGGTACCTGCACCTGTTCGCGACCGAGCAGCCCGACCTGAACTGGGCGGACCGCGAGGTGCACGAGGACTTCCTGACCACGCTGCGCTTCTGGTCCGACCGCGGGGTCGACGGCTTCCGGGTCGACGTCGCCCACGCGCTCGCCAAGGACCTCGGCGAGGAGCTGCCCAGCTCCGCCGAGCTCGAGGCGATGCCCCACGACGGCCGGCACCCGCTGTGGGACCGCGACGAGGTCCACGAGATCTACGCCGAGTGGCGGCGCGTCTTCGACGAGTACTCCCCGCCGCGCACCGCGGTCGCGGAGGCCTGGGTGGGCTCCGCCGAGCGCCGCGCCCGCTACGCGAGCCCGCAGGGCCTGGGCCAGGCGTTCAACTTCGACCTGCTCGAGGCCGATTTCGACGCGGCGGACTACCGTCGCATCGTCACCGAGAACCTCGCCCAGTCCGCGCAGACGGGCTCCTCGAGCACCTGGGTGTTCTCCAACCATGACGTGGTGCGCCACGCGACCCGCTACGGCCTGCCGCCGCGCGCCGGCCGGCCGGGCAAGCAGGGGGCCGACTGGGTCGCCGCGGGCGGGCCCGACGACGGCATCGACCGCGAGCTCGGTCTGCGGCGCGCCCGCGCGGCGACCCTGTTCGAGCTGGCCCTGCCCGGCAGCGCCTACCTGTACCAGGGCGAGGAGCTGGGTCTGCACGAGGTCGCCGAGATCCCCGACGACCAGCGGCAGGACCCCGCGTTCCTGCGCACGACCCCCGAGACCCGCAGCGACGACGGCCTGGGCCGCGACGGCTGCCGCGTCCCCCTGCCCTGGGCCCGCGGCGGCGCGTCGTTCGGCTTCGGCGAGGGCGGCGCGCACCTCCCTCAGCCCGCGTGGTTCGCGGACTTCTCCGTCGAGGCGGAGTCCGACGATCCGACCTCGACCCTCGAGATGTACCGACGGGCGCTGCACCTGCGCCGCGAGCTGCAGGGCGCGGAGACACTCACCTGGGACGATGCGCTCTCGGACGGCGAGGTGCTCGTCTTCGAGCGCACGGGCGGCTGGGTCTGCGCGACGAACTTCGGCGACGTGGAGGTCCCGCTGCCCTCGGGCGAGGTGCTCGTGGCGAGCGGCGAGCTCGGAGGGTCGGAGGATGCGGCGGGCGGTGCGCGCGTGCTGCCGGGCGCGACCACGGTGTGGCTGCGGCGGTGAGCTGAGCGCAGCGCGGGCCACCGGTGCGCGGCCCGCGGCCTCCGGCAGTGGGCCGACCGGCGGCGCGGGACCTCACGGGGTCCCGCGCCGGCGCCCCGCCTCCCGCAGGATCCGCTCGGCCTCGTCGAGCGCCACGCGGAGGATCGGAGCGCCGACGAAGCGCTCCCCCTCGCGGCCGAGGAGGCCGACGGCGGTGAGCTCCTCGAGGTCGGCGCGGACGTCGGACCCGCCTGGCCCCGTGGCCACCTCTACCCCATCGGGCCCGCACGCCGCACGCAGCGCGGAGAGCGTCTCGGGCAGCCCGCGCAGACCGCCCTCCTCGGGGCCGCGCATGCCGAGGCCGGCGAGCAGGCTGACGATCACGGCGCGCGCGAAGCGGAGGAACTCCTCGGGCTCCGACGCCGACGGGCGCAATCGCGGGGAGTCCGCCCCGTCCGCCGTGCCGGCTCCACCGTCGGCCGACGCGTCGGGAACGACCCGTCTGCCTTCGCGGATCAGCCACCCGCCGTCGAGAAGCGCGATCCACGGACCCACGATCTCGGGCGCCTCCCACATCGACCGCACCTCGGGCTGGATCCCCAGGCGGGCGAGGACCTCGCTGGTCGCGGAGCGATCGAGCCCCGCCGTGGACGTCACGGCGATGCCGCTGCCGACGGTCTCGAGCAGCGCGACGGCGGTGCGTACGAACGGCACCCTCGCGGCCATCTCCGCGCGCAGCGCCATGTCCTGCGCGTCCGCCTGGTCGTGGTCCTGTGCGGTCTCGGGCGACGGCTCGCTCACGCGGTGAGGGGCCGGCGGCCACACCGGCCAGGGTTCCTCCGGGGCGTCGCCGTGGTGTCCTCGCGTGCGGCTGTCGCGCAGTCCTCGGCGGCCCGGGGCCGAAGATCCTCCCTCGAGGCGGGAGACGTCTGCGATCCCGTCGTGATCCCCCGGCTGCGCGCGCATGGTCGCGGGGTCGTAGGGCACGGCGGGGTCAGTGAGACGGCCGGTCCGGCTGAGCTCGGTGCGTTCGTCATCGGGCAGCGCGTCGTACCAGTCGATGTACCCCATGAGCGCGGCCTCGTCGCGCGGATCCAGGCCGTGCTCGAGGCCGTACCCGATGAGGTTCGTGGAGAAGGAGCGCCGGGAGGGGTCGTCGGCCGCCTCGAGCACCGCGAACTCGAGGTCGGCGAGCGTGCGCGCGGCGGCCTCGGGACGCATCGAGCGGCGCGACCAGCGGCCGGTCTCCTGGAGGAACACGAAGAAGCGGGTGAGGGCGGGGACCAGGTCCATCGAGGCCTCGCGGACCTGGATGACGGTGCGCGGGACGAGCTGCGTGAGCAGCTGCTCGATGATCGGGCCCGTCCATTCGCCGACGTCGTCGCTCGCGAGCCGTGAGGACTTCAGACGCAGCAGCGCGTCCACGAGCTGGGTCTCCGAGGTGACGTCGATGTCCCGCGCCGTTACCGGATCCGCGCCCGCTCCCGGCGCCTCCAGCCAGACGGAGTACTCGGCGAGCGCCTGCGCACGCTCGCGGTCGCCCGTGTCCGGGGCCTGCCGCTTGTTCCTGGGCATGCCACCAGGGTGCCCCACGCGAGGGTCCAGGGCCAGGGGCAGGCCACGGAGCGCACCGAAGGGGCAGGGGCAGCGGCGGGGCACAGGGGCGCGCTGGACCGGTCCGACGGGCCCAGCTCGGGGCACCGCAGGGGACGGGGAGCGCTGAAACCGATCGCCCCGCAGAGCGCTTTCCGCATACTCTTGCGCGGGTGAGCTTCACCGTGGAACCCCAGATCGCCGATGCCCTGCGCTCGGCCGCCGACCGTGTGCGCAGCGAGCTCGGCGAGGAGGCAGGAGCGTTCGTCGAGGCGGCGCTGCTGCGCACTCTCACCGACACGATCACCCTCGCGGAGGACGGCACCGCCTTCGTCATCACGGGCGACATCCCCGCGATGTGGCTGCGCGACTCGACCACGCAGATGTTCCCGTACCTGCGTCTCGCCGGCGACTGCGCACCGCTCGCGGACCTGCTCGCCGCGGTGGTGCGGCGCCAGCTGCGGATGATCGCGCACGATCCGTACGCGAACTCCGCGAACCTGGGCCCCACGGGCGCGCACCACGATGCGAACGACCTGTGCCAGGACCCGATGATCTGGGAGCAGAAGTACGAGGTCGACTCGCTCGCGTTCCCGATCATCTTCGGTCACCGTCTGCTGCGGATCACCGGTCGCGAGGACCTCTTCGACGATCTCGCGCACGGCGTGCTGCGCACGATCGTGGACCAGTGGCGCCTCGAGACCGGGCACGAGGAGCGGTCGCAGTACCGGTTCGTGCGCGATATAGGCATCCCCACCGAGACCCTGGACCGCGATGGACTGGGGTCGCCCCTCGCCGTCACCGGCATGACCTGGAGCGGTTTCCGACCCTCGGACGACGCCTGCACCTTCGGGTACAACGTGCCGGCGAACCTGCAGGCCGCGCAGGCCCTGATGGCGATCGCGGACGTGGCGCTGTCGGTGTACGACGACGAGACGCTCGCGGCGGATGCCGACGCGCTGCGCGCCTCGATCCTCGAGGGCGTCGCGGCGCACGGCGTGGTCGAGCACGAGGGCTCCCGGATCTACGCCTATGAGGTCGACGGGCTGGGCGGGCAGCTGCTGATGGACGATGCGAACATGCCGTCGCTGCTGTCCCTGCCTCTGGATGCGCCCGATGTGCTGGATCCCCAGCTCACGGCCGCGACGCGGGCGTTCTGCCTGGGGATGGCGAACCCGTATCGCTACTCGGGGGCGGTGGCGACGGGCATCGGCAGCCCGCACACGCCTCAGCAGTACGTGTGGCCCATCGCGTTCGCGGTCGAGGGGCTGACGGGCACGCCGGAGCGGGGCCGGGAGATCATCCGTCTGCTGCTCGCGACCGACGGCGGAACGGACCGCATGCACGAGTCCTTCCACGTGGACGACCCCGAGCGCTTCACCCGACCCTGGTTCTCCTGGGCCGACGCCATGTTCTGCGAGCTCGCGCTGCACCTGACCGATGGTCCCGCGCCCGCGAGGTCGTTCGCGGAGCGGGTGGAGGTGTCGGGCGGGGAAGGCTGATCGGGGCCGACGGACGGCAAACGGTGGTCCTGTGGAGGACCGAGAGGGTGTGCCGACTGGGACTGCCGACGTCGAGCATCTTCGCCTAGCTCAGATCTCCTTAATGGTGGCGTTCGGGTCGCGTGGGCCTTCGGTGTCCGCCGAACGCTTGGGCACGAACGGGTCCCTCTCCTCGTCATGAGGACGGTCAGGATTGACCAGACGGGACTCCAGCGACTTCGAGTAGATCTCCTGAGGTTCCGAGGCGATCTCTACCGTGCCGTCGATGTCCTGCCATTCCCCGCCGTCCACGGAGAACTGGCCCTCATAGGTGGTGGTCAGCGTGACGTCGTACCAGCCCTCATAGGCGAAGGTCGCGCTCACATCCTTCGACGGCCACGGCTCCCCGGGGTTATCCGTGACGAGCACGTTGCCATCGCCCAGGTCCCACCGGTACTCCACAGGAGTCGCCCGGATCCTGACCGGAGTATCCAGCAGCTCCGTCTCCAGCTCCTGCGCCTCCGAATCCGCATAGAGCACCAGATCCATGTTCGCCGGCAGCCATCCCTGCTCCGGGCCCGCGTGCGCCGACGATGCCTCCACCGGAAGCTTGGCGAAGTCCTTCTGCGTGACGGTGATGACGACAGGTTTCTCGTCTTCGGCACCCGGAGCCTGAGCGCCTTGAGGCACTTCAGGAGTCTTCGAACCAACGCAGCGAGCAGAAGTAGAGGTACCCGCAGGACTGCCTGCACCGCGCAGTGAAGTAGTACCAACCTGACTCTGACCCTCCCCACCCGCACCTCGCGTTGTGGCAACTCCGGAGGTGTTCGGGATCATGACATCGACACCTGCGGTCCGAATCGTCGGCATTTCTTCCGCCGTGCACGCTTTAGGATCGGCCACACACTTTCCAACGTTTCCATTCTGTGTGCATTTGTAGGGAGTGCGATCCACATCCTTCCATTCAGTTTCAAAAAGCGCAGAGATCGATGAAACCACACCCGAGAACGGATTAGGAGGTGGCGCGACAACCTTCGTGCGACCACTCGATCTATCACCCCGACCTCGATCGGCCTCGGAGTGGCCAGCCCCCGTGGCGACCGACTCATCTCCGCCTTCCCCTTTGTTGATTTGTTCTTCGGCGTCAGCTCCAACCGAATCATCATCGAGGAAACCTTGGAACTCTCCGTACGCAGATGACTGTCCCGCTAGAACGCCTGCAATCACAAAAAGGAACGCGATCGCCAACTTTACGCTCGCGCAAGCGCGACGGCGCACCGCTTCACCCATTGCCGACCTTCTCAGTTTTCAAGTTGAAGGCATGCACCACCCACGAGCCTTTGCTCCATGACATACCACCCACCGTCCCGTACCTTGTGTCAGGCTCCTGCTTGAGTCGCGAGTTTCCGTAAACGGGTTCCGAATGCGCAGAAAGAATAAAGGTGTAGCCGACTTCAATTTCATGCTTCTCGGATTCATATGTACGGAGATCACGGTCATCGATAGTAGCCTGAGACCACCATTTTCCCGCCTTGTTAAGTTTCTCGACGTCGCGCAAGTTTTGATCACAACTGGCGCAACTTTCTCCAATGAGACTTTTAAGCACTTCCGTATCCCCCGTCTGATAGGACCACAGCACCACAGCCCAAAAGTATCTGTACGCCTGCTCCGCCCCCTCATCCGTGTGCTCATCCATCCCCGGGTAGTCCTTCGGGTCGGGCTTCGGCACATCCGGCTTCGTGGGCTTCGCGCTCTCGCCTCCCCCGTCGGACTGCTCCTTGGGCGCAGACGCGGTGGCTTCGCTGCCAGCGCTGGGTGTGGGCTCGTCCTTATCCCCGCATCCAGTGATCAGACCGGCAGCGAGCGCGAGGACGGCAAGGGAGGAGAGGGTGCGTCGAGTCGTCGTCATGGCGGCTTCCGGGTGGGGGCGGGGTGCCTGCACAGTATCCAGGCGACGCCCAGCCCGCCACCGTTCGCGCGTGCTTGTGGATAACCGGAGCCGACGGTTCAGCCCCTACGCGCTGGGCTTTGATCCAGCGCTCTACGGGCCCACCTGGGCCTGCACCGCCCCCATGGCACACCGTCAGAGACGCATCATCCCAGCGCGTCGAGCTGTGCCCACTCCTCATCGTTCAGCTGCACATCGCCCGCGGCGACGTTCTCTTCGAGGTGCGCTCGCTGGGAGGTGCCGGAGATCAGCACGGTGTTCGGGGCGCTGTGCAGAAGCCATGCCTGGCCCACCTGCGAGGGCGTGATCCCGTGCGCGGCGGCGATGCGCTGCACGGTCTCCTCGTCGGTGACCTTCGGGCCCTGGTGGAAGCCGCCGCCGAGCGGGAAGTAGGGGATCCACGCGGCGCCCCTCTCCTCCGTGAGGTCGGCAAGTGCCTGGTCGTGGCGGTCCACGGCGTTGAAGATGTTCTGCACGGCCTGCACCTCGACACCCAGGTCGAAGGCCTGCTGCACCTGCTCGAGCCGCACGTGGCTGAGGCCGATGCCCAGGATCTTGCCCTCATCCCGCAGCGCGAGCAGTTCGCCGATCTGATCTTCGAGCGGCACCTGCTGATCTCCCTCGACGACGAGCCCGGGGAGGAAGTCCATGCGGCGCAGGTAGAGGAGGTCCAACCGGTCGGTGCCGAGGGTCTGCAGGTTGATCTCGACGCTGTCGCGCAGCTCGGAGGGCTTCTGCGCCGCGGTCATCGGGAACGGACCCTCGGGCGTCGACCGCGCTCCGGCCTTGGTGGCGAGGAAGAGGTCGTCGCGGTGCGTGCCCAGCGCCTCGCGGATCAGCGAGTTCGCGAGGCCGTCTCCGTAGAAATGCGCGGTGTCGAGCATGCGGATGCCCAGGCCGTAGACGTCGTGCAGCAGGGAGACGGCGGCATCGTGGCCGCCTGGCTGCTCGGCCGAGCGGTGCAGGCTGCCCAGGCCGTAGCCGATGCGGGGCACGTCGCGCCCTCCGATGGGATACGTGCCGGCGAGGCTCGGGGTGGTCATGGGATCTCCTCATCTGCGGGTCCGACGGCCTCACGATAGACGCTGCGGGCAGGGAACCCGCTGGGCGGCGACCAGGACTCGGCACGCTGCCGCGACCGTCCGGGAAGGCCGCGCCCACGGGGCCGCCGAGGACCAGGGCTCCGGCGGCCCCGTGCACTTCGCGTAGTCATACGTCGGGTCACGGCATATATGGCCGGTCACCCGACCTCTGACTACGTGTAGCGCTCGCCTCGAGCGGAGAGTCCGCCGGCGGTCCGCCGTGCTCCACCGGCGAGCCCTGAACTAGCTCACGCCCCCACGATCAGCGCGGCCGCGGAGACCACGGTGAGCACGAGGATCGCCTTCTCGAAGACGCTCTGCGGGACGCGCTGGGCGATGCGTCGGCCGATCAGCGCGCTGAGGATGACCAGCGGCGCGAGCAGCACGTCCATGAGCGCGTACTGCAGGCTGAACAGGCCCAGGCTCGCCGAGAACGGCAGCTTCAGCAGGTTCACGATCGCGAAGAACCAGGCGGAGGTCCCCAGGAACGTCAGCACGGGCATGCGCATCGCGTAGAAGTACATGGACATCGGCGGTCCGCCGGCGTTCGCGACCATCGTGGTGAAGCCGCCGAGCGATCCGTAGCCGATGCGCCCGATCCTCCCGACGGTCGGCTCCTCCTCCCCGGCCGCGTTCCCGCCACCCTGGGTCTCGTCGCGGCGGCGAGCCCGCAGGGTCGCGCGGCGGCGGCGCCACAGGGTGAGCGCGACCAGCAGCAGAAGGATCACGCCGATGCCGCCGCGCACGGCCGAGGCGTCGGCGTACTTGAGGAACAGCGCGCCCACCACCAGGCCGACGAGCACGCTCGGGATCAGCCGGACCAGCGTGCGCCAGTCGGGCTCGCGCCGGTACATCCAGAGCGCGGTCGCATCGCCCAGGATCAGCAGGATCAGCAGCGCGGCCGTCGACTCCTTGGGCGGCAGGGCGAGGGCGAAAAGGCCCACGGCGATCGTCCCAGCGCCCGGCAGGGCGGACTTCGAGAAGCCGACCACGAGCGCCCCGGCGATGACGAGCATCCACTCGGCAGCACCGAGCTGGGGCAGGTGGGACAGGAGCTCGCTGATGATTCCTCCTCGGGGA
The DNA here is from genome assembly GCF_042794925.1 of Brachybacterium sp. NPDC056505. Taxonomy (NCBI): domain Bacteria; kingdom Bacillati; phylum Actinomycetota; class Actinomycetes; order Micrococcales; family Dermabacteraceae; genus Brachybacterium; species Brachybacterium sp. NPDC056505. The sequence goes on along the minus strand of NZ_JBHTSV010000001.1, from coordinate 316,770 downwards.
GCGGCTCGCGGCGCCGCGCGAGATCGATGAGGACGCTACATCCGGCGAGGGCGGCGGGGCGGGGGCGTCCGCCGCCCGGGCGGCGCTGCCGGTGCGGTCCCGCCGCGTGACAGGCTCTTGTCAGTCTCCCCACGTCCCGACGTCGACCCCACCCCACCCACCCCGAGAGGACCCCATGAAGACCATCGTCCTGGACGACGACCCGACGGGCACGCAGTCCGCGACCGGCGTGACCGTGCTGCTGGACCTCTCCGAGGAGACGCTCGAGCGGGACCTCGAGGAGGCCCTGACCGGGGCGGACTCGGTGTACGTGCAGACCAACAGCCGGGCACTGCCCCCGGACGAGGCCGTCGCCCTGGCGCGGCGCGTGCAGGCGGCGGGGCTCGCCGTCGGCGAGCGGTCCGGCGAGCAGGTGCGCTTCGTGCTCCGCGGCGATTCGACGCTGCGCGGGCACGTGTTCGCCGAGACCGAGGTGTTCCTCGAGGACGCCGTCATGCTGTTCGTCCCGGCCTTCCCCGACGGCGGCCGCACCACCCGCGACGGCATGCACCTGGTGCGCATCGACGGCCGGGACGTGCCTGCCCACGAGACGGAGTACGCCGAGGATCCGGTGTTCGGCTTCACCACCGGTTACCTGCCCGACTACGTGGGGCAAGCCTCGAGCCGTCGCGGCGTCCCCGTGCCCCTGGCCGACGTGCGCGCGGGGGCTCTCGAGCGCGCGCTGACCGCGGCGGAGCCGGGCGAGGTGGTCCTGCCCGATGCGGTCACCGACGAGGACATCGCGCTGATCGCCCGTGCGGTCGACGCGGCGGCGGAGCACGGCACGCGGATCGTGGTGCGCTCGGCCTCCCCGCTCGCGGCCCACCTCGCGGGGGTCGCGAGCGAGGGTCGGCTGCCGCTTCCCCTGGAGCGGCCGACGGGCGAGACCCTGCTCGTGTGCGGTTCGCACACGGCGGGCGCGACGGCGCAGCTCGCACAGGTCACGCAGCGATTCGGCGAGCCGGCGCTCATCGACACCGAGGCGGCCCTCGCGGATCCCGCCTCGGCAGGGCATGAAGCGGCAGACACAGTCGCGTCGATCGGCACAGCCGCCCGCGCCGCCACTACCGCCCCAGCCACCCAGTCCGAACAGGCCCCGCCGCTCCTCCTGCTCTCGACCGAGCGGCAGCGCTCCGCGAGCCACGGCACGCTCGACCACGGCGAGCGGGTGATGGAGGCGCTCACCACGGCCGTCGCGGGCCTGCTGCCGCGCGTCGGCACCGTGATCTCGAAGGGCGGGATCACCTCGGCGGAGGTCGCGCGCGCGGGCCTCGGTGCGCGCACGGCGCACGTGCTCGGGCAGATCCTGCCCGGAATCTCGGCGTGGCGCCTGAGCGCCCGGGACGGCCGCGAGCTGCTGTACATCGTGGTCCCCGGGAACGTGGGCGACCAGGACACTCTCCTGCGGGTGCTCGAGGCCGCCGGCATCACCGGTTGAGCCCGTCGGGCCGACGGCAGACGCCCTCACCCGTCGGCTCGTCCCCCGTCGGCCCATCGGTCCGCCGGTCTGCCGGTCTGCCGGTTCGTCGGGCCCGTCGGCCGCGCCCTCAGTCCTTCTCGAGCCGTTCGACGAGCGCGGCGATGCGATCGCGGCGGGTCGCCTCGCGGGTCGCGCTGAGGATCGGGTGCAGGGCGGAGTAGCGGGCACTGCCCGTGAGCAGATCGAACGCCGCGCGTGCCCGCGGCGAGGCGTCGAGCGCGTCGGCGAGCGCCGGCGGCACCTGCGCGCTCGCGGCTCCGGCGTAGGCGCTGTCCCAGCGTCCGTCCGCCTTCGCCCTCTCGACCTCGCCCCGTCCGCGCTCGCGCATTCTCGATGCGGCCTCGAGGCGACCGATGATCTCGACGTTGCGCTGCGACCAGATCGAGCGCGGACGGCGCGGGGTATAGCGCTGGCGGAAGGTGTGCTCGTCGTGCGCCTGGCGCTGCCCGTCGATCCACCCGCTGCACAGGGCCTCCTCGAGGGCCTGCTGGTAGGTGAGGGTCGTCGGCCCGCTGCCGCCCTTCTTCGCGAGCAGCAGCCAGACGCCGTCGGAGCTGTCCTCGTGGGCGTCGAGCCATGCGCGCCATGCCGCGGCGTCGGCGAGGACGAGCGGCGGCGGGAGTTCAGCTGGGGTCATGGCGAGAGCCTCCCACGTCCTCGATCGCACCGGCCAGGCATTCGCGCACCTCGCGCGCCGCGGAGGCGAGCTCGGCCGGGCCGATCACCCGGAACGGTGCGCCCAGACGGATGACCTGGGCGAGCAGGCCCGACCAGGACCAGGAGCCGAGCACGACGCGGCACCGGCCGTTCCCGATCTCCTCGACGTCCGCATCGGGCAGCCAGGGGGCGAGCTCGGGCGGCGTCAGGTCGAGCTCGACGGTCCCCTCGCAGGGCCAGCGGTCGGTCTCGCGCTCCCCTTTGAGGTGGGCGGAGAGGAAGCTCGCCGCGTGGCCCGTGGGCAGTTCGCGCGGCGTGAAGCGCGGGCCCGACGGTGTGCGCGGCGCCATCCGGTCCAGGCGGAAGGTGCGCCACTCCTCGCGCTCGAGGTCCCAGGCCACGAGGTACCAGAGCCCTCGGCGGGCGACGAGCCCGTGGGGCTCCGTGCGACGAGGCCAGGTCGAGCCGCTGTAGTCGAAGCGGAGGATCTCGTGGCGCGCTGCAGCGGCGCTCACCGCCTCGAGGACCGCCGGGTCGGCGCGCGCCGCCGCGGGCGCGACATCGAGGTCGAGAGCGGATGCCCGGTACCGGACCGCAGCGGGCATGACCTGCAGGATCGTGGCGAGTGCCCGGGCCGACGCCTCCTCGATGGCGACCCCGCTCGCGGGCGCTGTGCGCAGGGCCACCGCGGTCGCGAGCGCCTGCTCGTCGTCCAGGAGCAGGGGCGGCATCCGCTCTCCGGCGTCCAGCCGGTACCCGCCCACGGGACCCTTCGTCGAGCGGATCGCGTACCCCAGCTCGCGCAGCCGGTCCACGTCCCGGCGCACCGTGCGCGCGGTGACGCCCAGGCGGTCGGCGAGCGCGGGCCCGGTCCATGCGCGCGGCACCTGCAGGAGAGACAGCAGCGAGAGCATCCGGGACGAGGTGGTGGGCATGCTCCCGATCCTCCCCCATGAAGAGGACCCGTCCTGTCCTCTTCGCCCGGCATCGTCGTCCTCGACGGCACCACCGCCGTCGCCCGCACCGACCGCGGCCCGTCCGCGGACTCCGAGAGGATCGATCATGAGCATCTCCACCACCCCTCACCTGAACCTGCCCGGCACCGCGCGCGCCGCGCTCGACGTCTATCGCGGCGTGTTCGGCGGCGAGGTCTCCACGACCACCTACGGGGAGCTCGGCATGCCCGATGGATCGCCCGACGCGGACAAGGTCGTGTTCGGGAGCCTGAGCTCCGAGGACGGCGTGCGGCTGATGGCGTACGACATCCCCGGGCGCGAGAACGCCTTCCCCTCCGACACCCGCCGCGAGAACGGCGCCACCCTCACCGACCAGCCGTCCTTCCTCTCGGCGAGCGCCGCCTCCCTCGAGGAGCTGCAGCCGATCTGGGACGGCCTGGCCGAGGGCGCGCGGGTGATCGAGCCGCTCGCCGCCTCGGCCTGGAGCGCTGGCTTCGGCATGCTCACCGACCGCTTCGGGGTCACCTGGTCGCTGGACGTGCGCACCGCGGCGTGAGCATCGGCCCCGGCTCGCCCGCGCGCGGCGGACGGGCCGGGGCTCGGGGCCCGGCCGACACCCTTCCGCGCTACTGTCGAACGCGAAGCGACCATGGGAGGACTGCCCGGAGCAGCCACCCGCGCGGCCCGTCCAGGAGGCACCGATGCCAGCGACCGACTCGTCTGCGACTGGTGCGCGGGCACCGGGCTCCCCCTCGCCCGCTCCCTCGCGCCGTGCCAGGCGCGAAGCAGACCGCGCCCCCACCACCGATCCTGCACTGATCCGCGCGCGCGTCGACGGCGCGCGCCGGGCGTTCGCACGCGGAGCGAGCCGCTCCCCCGTCTTCCGACGCGCCCAGCTGCAGGGCCTTCGCGCCCTGCTCAGGGCGCACCACGCCGAGCTCGAGGCGGCGGTCGATGCCGACCTCGGCAAGAGCGCGACCGAGTTCCGCCTCACCGAGGTCTACCCGGTCATGTCCGAGATCCAGGACGCCCTGCGCAGCCTCGAGAGCTGGTCGAGACCGCGCCGTGCGCCCCTGCCGCTCATGCTCCGGCCGGCCGCCGCCCATCTGCTGCCCGAGCCGCTGGGCACGATCCTCGTGATCTCCCCCTGGAACTATCCGGTGCAGCTGCTGCTGGCGCCCCTGGTGGGGATCATCGCCGCCGGCAGCACGGCCGTGGTCAAGCCCAGCGAGGTCACGCCGACCGTCTCCGCGGTGCTCGCGCGCCTGCTCCCCCGCTACCTCGACGCCGAGGCGTTCCCCGTGGTCGAGGGCGGCGCCCCGGAGACCACGATGCTGCTCGAGGAGCGCTTCGACCACATCGTGTACACCGGGAACGGGAGCGTCGGCCGGATCGTGATGGCGGCCGCCGCGAAGCACCTGACCCCGGTGACGCTCGAACTGGGCGGCAAGTGCCCCGTATGGGTCGACGACGCCGCGCATCTCGAGCAGGTCGCGCAGCAGCTGGCGTGGGCGAAGTTCGTCAACGCCGGTCAGACCTGCGTCGCGCCCGACCACGTGCTCACCACCCCGGAGCTCGTCGAGCCCCTGGTCGCGGCACTGCGGCGCGCGATCGCCGCGCTGTGGGGCCAGGACCCCTCGCGCAGTCCCGACTTCGGGCGCATCGTCGCCCCGCGGCACCTCGACCGGCTCGCCGGATACATCGAGGCGGCCGACGGGAAGGGCGCCGGTCGCGTCGCGCTCGGCGGGAGCGTGGACCGCGAGGACCTGTACATCGAGCCGACGGTGCTGGTCATGGGCGAGCCCGACTCCCCCGGTGCCTCCCGCACCGAGGCGAACACGCCGGCGGTGATGCGCGAGGAGATCTTCGGACCGATCCTCCCGATCGTGCCCGTCGGCGGCCCCGAGGAGGCGATCGCCTTCGTGAACGCGGGCGAGAAGCCGCTCGCTCTCTACCTCTTCACGGCATCGCGCCGGATCGCGGACGAGTTCGCGCGCAGGAGCTCGTCCGGAGCCGTCGTCGAGGGCGCGGGCCTGATCCAGGTCGCGACGCCCACGCTGCCGTTCGGCGGGGTGGGCGAGAGCGGCATCGGCGCCTATCACGGGCGCTTCTCGTTCGAGACGTTCAGCCGCTCCAAGCCCGTGCTGCGCAAGCCTCTGCGACCGGACTCGCTCGCGCTCATGCGCCCGCCGTTCTCGCAGCTCGGCACGGCGCTCATGCGCAGGCTCTCCGGCCTGCGCTGATCAGCACGGCGTACTGACCCTGCCGTCGGCCCGCCCGGCTCCCGGACCTCAGGCGTTGGCGACGACGAGCGCGAGGAGGAACGGGAGCGGCACGCAGAACAGCGCGGCGACCACGATGTGCAGGATCTTGTGCCTGCTCACGAGGGCGACGACCTCGCGCAGGAACGCGCTCGGCCAGAAGTAGCCGGCGGTGCGCGCGGGGGCGACCTGCGCGTCCAGGCCCACGCGGCGCGCGAGGGCGGCGGTGCGCAGCACGTGGTAGCTGCTGGTGACGGTGAGGCCGGGGCCGTCGGCCGGGAGCACGGTGCCGACGAGCTCGCGCGTGTTGCGCAGGTTCTCCTCCGTGGTGCGCGAGCGGTCCTCGAGCACGATCGCCTCCTGCGGGACGCCCTGCTCGCGCGCGTGCTCGGCCATCGCCGAGGCCTCCGAGCGGGGCTCGTCGGGCCCCTGGCCCCCGGAGAGGACGAGCAGCGCGTCCGGGTGCTCCTCGCGGATCCGCCTCCAGTGCGCGATGCCCGCGTCGACCCTGTTGGCCAGCAGCTTGGGCACCCTGCCGCGGATGAGGCCCGAGCCGTGCACCATCACGTAGCGGGCGCGGGTGCGCGAGGCGATCCAGGCGTAGACCACGTCGTAGACGAGGTATGAGGTGAGCACGTACCCGGCCCATGTGCCCAGCAGGGCCACGAACGTGAGGACGGCGAAGAGCCACGGGTGCTCCGCGGCGAAGCGGAGCGAGATCACGGCGCCGACGATGACGGTCAGCAGTCCGAGACCTGCCAGCAGGGACAGCAGGTTCCCCAGGCTCCGACCCTCCTTGCGCATCATGAACACGCCGTTGGCGATCAGGAAGCCGATGAGCACGAGCGTGAGCAGTGGGGAGAGCACGACGAGCAGCACCACCAGGCCGCCCACGAGCGCGCCGGCGGCGCTGTCGGATCCCGCGGCCAGCGCGAAGAGGACCGTGAGCGCCGTCAGGGACAGCAGGAAGGCGTTGCCCGTCCAGCGCGCGTCCCTGCGCAGGGACAGGATCAGGAGGACGACCAGCAGGATCGGCACCGGGGAGAGGAGGAGGGACATGCGTCAAGCGTCCCATCCCGCGCTCCCGGGGTCATCCCCCCAGCGGTGGGAGGGCGCGGGGCCGGCCTCTGCCCGTGGTCGGACACGGGGAGGCCGGCCCCGGGCCTGGGCGAGGCCGGGCCCTGGCTCAGACCAGCTCGACGACCGCGTCGGCGTCGTTGAGGACGACGATCGGGGTGATCGTCGGGTGGCCGTCGGCCCGCACCGCGGCCAGGTCGACGCGCAGCAGCGGCATGCCCGCGACCACGCGATCACCGGTCGCCACGAGGGTCTCGAAGCCGCGGCCCTTCATGGCGACGGTGTCCAGGCCCACGTGGATGAGGACCTCGGTGCCGTCGTCGAGGGTGAGGGCGACGGCGTGCCCGGTGTCGAAGACGTGCTGCACGGTGCCCGCGGCCGGGGCGACGACGACGGCGTCGGCGAGGTCGTCGGCGGGCTGGACGGCGATGCCGGGGCCCATGATCGCCTGCGCGAAGGTCGGGTCCGGGACGTCCGCGAGCGGCACCGCAGTGCCCTCGAGCGCCTGGCGCAGGCGCACCAGATGGGTGGTGCGGCTCGCCGTCGCGACGCCGCCCTGGCCGCTCCCGCCGCTGCTCGCGGAGCCGGCGGCGATCGCCTCGGCCTCCGCGGTGCCGAGCGTCTGCGCGCGTCCGCTCATCACATCGTCCATCGCGTCCTTCACGAACTGGACGTTGGTCCCGTAGATGACCTGCACGGAGCCGCGCCCGGGCTTCATGGTGCCCGCGGCGCCGGCCCGCTTCAGCGCGGCTTCATCGACGACGGAGGCGTCGGCCACCTGCATGCGCAGGCGGGTGGCGCAGTTCTCGAGATCCAGGATGTTCTCGCGACCGCCGAGGGCGGCGAGGAACGCCGTGGCGACGGCGAGGTACTTCGCATCACCGGTGACCGCGCCGGCCGCATCCTCGGCCGCCTCGGGGTCGCCGTCCTCGCGGCCGATGGTCTTGAGGTCGAAGCGGCGGATGATGAAGCGGAAGGACAGGAAGTAGACGACGAACCAGAACACGCCCATCACCGGCAGTGCCCAGGGGTTCTCGGCCATCGGGTTCACCCAGCCGAGCACGAGGTCGATGAACCCGCCGGAGAAGCCGAAGCCCATGCGCACCGGCAGCGCGGCCGTGATCGCCATCGAGATGCCGGTGAACAGGGCGTGCACCACGTACAGTCCCGGCGCCAGGAACATGAAGGAGAACTCGAGCGGCTCGGTGACGCCGACGAAGAACGCGGCGATCGCGCTCGAGAGCAGCACACCCGCGGCGATCTTGCGGCGGCTGGTCTTGGCCGTCGTGTACATCGCGAGGGCGGCGCCGGGAAGGCCGAACATCATGATCGGGAAGAACCCGGCCATGTACTGGCCGGTCTCGCCGTAAGTGCCCGTGCCGCTCAAGAAGTTGTTGAGGTCGTTGATGCCCGCGACGTCGAACCAGAACACCGAGTTCAGGGCGTGGTGCAGGCCGAACGGGATGAGCAGTCGGTTGAGGAAGCCGTAGATGCCCACGCCCACGGGGCCGAGGGTCAGGGTGAACTCGCCGAAGGCGACGAGGCCGCTGAACACGAGCGGCCACAGGAAGAACAGCACCAGGGCGAGCACGAGCGAGATGCCGGCGGAGACGATGGCGACCGAGCGCTTGCCGGAGAAGAACGACAGCGCGTCGGGCAGCTTCGTGTCCTTGAAGTGGTCGTACGTCCAGGCGCCGATGAGACCGCAGAGGATCCCGACGAACACGTTCTCGATCTGGTCGAAGGCGGGGTTCACCTGGTCTGCGTCGATGCTCTTGAACAGCGCCACGTTGTCGGGCGAGAGCAGAGTCGTCACCGTGAGCCAGGAGACCAGTCCCGAGAGGGCCGACGTCCCGTCGGGCTTGGTCGCCATGCCGATCGAGACGCCGATCGCGAAGAGCAGGGCCAGGTTGTCCAGCAGTGCGCCGCCGGCGGTCTTCAGGAAGACGCCCGCGATGTTGGTGTCGTTGCCGGTCGCGGCGAGGATCCAGTAGCCGAGGCCGCTGAGGATCGCGGCCACCGGCAGGACCGCCACCGGCAGCATGAGGGACCTGCCGAGTCGTTGGAAGAACTTCATCGTCGCCTTACGTGGGAGCAGAGGCCGCGCTGCCCGAATGTGACGGGTTGCGCGCCAGAACGGTCTCGATCGCGCCCAATTCTGCAGGTTCGGTCACGACACCGTTCCGGCCCACCCGGTCGATCCGGCGACGCCGCCGCTCTGACGTGGGCTTCCAGTGCGAGACCGCGCGGCAAGAGTGTCAGGATTCACGTATGGGGGTCCGCCGCACGACGTCCGGGTCATCCCAGCGCGATGAGCGCCTGGACCGGGGCGTGGTCGGAGGGGAAGCGCCCTCGCTCCCGGAACGTTTTGACGGCGACCTTCTGCACGCTGATGCCATCGGTGGCGAGGATCCAGTCGATCCGGTGCGCACGACGCGGGCCACGGCGGGCCGATGTTCCGCGAACCGTCACCACCTGGGCATCTGGTGCTCACCAGACGACGGGCGTTCTCATTACGTGCTCCCTGGGCGGGCGTCTCCTGCGCGGAGCCGGGCGATGCTCGTTGCACTGCTGGGGCACCGGTGCGCTGAGGAGGAGCGTCGCGTGCGTAAGGCGGCGTACGCTCGATGTCCCCACCGACCGCGCGCTCCCTGGAGTCCCCGATGCCCGCTCCCTCCTCCGCGGTCGCCGATCTGCTGCCGGCCTCCGCGATCCGCCTCGACGCCCCCGCAGACGACCGCACTTCGGCGATCCGAACCTCAGGCGAGCTGCTCGTCGTCGCCGGCATCGCCGGCGACTCGTACACCGAGGCGATGCTCCGCACGGTCGACGAGCACGGCCCCTACATCGTCATCACCCCGGGCTTCGCCCTCGCCCACGCTCGGCCCGACGACTCCGTCGTCCGCACCGGCATGTCCTTCGTGCGTCTCGCGGAGCCCGTCACCTTCGGTCACGAGTCCAACGACCCGGTCACGATCGTCATGGGTCTCGCCGCTGCCGACGACTCCGCCCACCAGCAGGCCCTCGCCGCTCTCGCCGGGGCACTGGCCGATCCGAGGCGCCGCGCCGCCCTGGACACGGCGTCCTCGGCCGACGAGGTCCTGACGGCGCTCGACGGTGACACCGCAGCGCCCGCCGCGGCGAAACGCGACGCCCCAGCCCCGTCGGAGACCGGCCCCTCGAGGGCCGACGCCGCCGCCGAGTCGACCACGTCGGCCGTTCCCGCCGCCCCGGCCGCTCCGGCCGACCAGGCCGCGCTCGCCGACGCCGTCCCCTCGAAGAACCTGATCCTCACCGTGTGCGGGAACGGCCTGGGCACGAGCCTGTTCCTGAAGAACACCGCCGAGCAGGTGCTGGACCGCTGGGGCTGGTCGCCTTACCTCACGGTCGAGGCGACCGACACGATCAGCGCGAAGGGCCGCGCGAAGGAGGCCGACTTCCTGCTGACCTCCGGCGCGATCGCCCAGACCCTCGGGGACGTGGGCGTGCCCGTCGAGGTCATCGAGAACTTCACCTCGCAGGCCGAGATCGACGCCGCGCTGCGCCGGCTCTACGCCGTCTGACCCGCACCCCGCACATCCTTCCTGCGCGCTGACGCCGACCGCGTCGCCCGCTTCCCCTTCTCACCCGCACGGAGCCCGTCATGCACGTCCTCATCGCGATCGCCCAGTTCCTCGTCAACGAGATCCTGAGCGTCCCCGCGTTCCTCATCGGCATCATCACCGCGATCGGCCTGATCGCCCTGCGCAAGAGCGTCGGTCAGATCGCCGGCGGTGCGATCAAGGCGGTGCTCGGCTTCCTGCTCATCGGGGCCGGGGCCACGCTCGTGACCGCCTCGCTCACACCGCTCGGCGCGATGATCCAGGGCGCGCTCGGGGCGCAGGGCGTGGTGCCCACGAACGAGGCGATCGCCGGCATCGCCCAGGAGCAGTTCGGCGCCCAGGTGTCCTGGCTGATGATCCTGGGGTTCGTGGTCGCGATCCTGCTCGCGCGCTTCACGCCGTTGCGCTACGTGTTCCTCACCGGCCACCACCTGCTGTTCATGGCCACCCTGATCACGATCGTCATGGCCTCGGCGGGCATGCCCTCGCCCGTCGTGGTGATCCTCGGGGCCGCGCTGCTGGGCGTGCTGATGGTGTCGCTGCCCGCGCTCGCCCAGCCCTGGACCCGGCGCATCACGGGCGACGACTCGATCGCCATCGGCCACTTCGGCACCGCCGGGTACATCGCCGCGGGCAGCGTCGGCCGACTCGTCGATCCGAAGGGGAAGAGCCGCTCGACGGAGGACCTCAAGGTGCCCGAGTCGCTGCGCTTCCTGCGCGACTCCATGGTCGCGACCGCGTTGTCGATGGTGCTCATGTACGTGATCGTCGCCGTCGTCTACCTGGTCCGCGCCGGCGAGAAGACGGCGTTCACCGCCTTCGAGGGCGGGGCGACGAACGTGGGCAACTACCTCATGCAGTCGGTGACTCAGGGCCTGCAGTTCGGCATCGCTGTCGCGGTGATCCTGTTCGGCGTGCGCACGATCCTCGGCGAGCTCGTGCCCGCCTTCCAGGGCATCGCCGCGCGCGTCGTGCCCGGCGCGGTGCCCGCGCTGGACGCCCCGATCGTCTTCCCCTACGCCCAGAACGCCGTGCTCATCGGCTTCCTCTCGAGCTTCGTGGGCGGACTCGTGGGCCTGCTGCTGCTCGGCACGGTGTTCGGTCCGTTGTTCGGGCTGGCGCTGATCCTGCCCGGGCTCGTCCCCCACTTCTTCACCGGTGGCGCCGCGGGCGTCTACGGCAACGCGACCGGCGGACGCCGCGGCGCGGTCGCCGGCGCGTTCGTCAACGGCCTGCTGGTCACCTTCCTGCCGGCGCTGCTGCTGAAGGTGCTGGGCACCTTCGGGTCGGCCAACACGACCTTCGGCGACACCGACTTCGGCTGGTTCGGCATCCTCATCGGCTACGGCGCGCGCCTCGGCGTGCTGCTGGGCTCGATCATCCTCGCCGTGATCGGCCTGGTCATCCTCGGTGCGGCGATCACGGTGCAGAAGCGCGTCGTGGACCGGGGCTGGGATCCGGCGCCGGCGCGCGCGAGCCTGGTCGAGGCCGGTGCGGACGGCGGGAGTGCGACGGGAGCGTCCGACGGAGTCGGCGCGGTCGACAGGGCCGGCGGGGTCGACGGGACCGGCTCGGTCGCGGGCGGCACCGCCGCGCGCTATCCGCGGGTCGCTCCGCCGGTGGGCGCGCCGACTCCTCCCCCGTCCCCGGAGAGCTGACGCCGGACATCCGCCGCCCAGCGGGCATGGCAACGCAGGGTCGCGGTCCCGTCGGACGCGGCGGCGCGGGGTCGCGGTCCCGTCGGACGTGGCGGCGCGGGGTCGTTGTCCCGGCGCTACGAGTTGCGGTGGGAAATGTACGCCATGCCCGCTCGGGGCTCAGCGGTCATTTCCCACCGCAACTCATAGCCTCCGCACACCCCTGGCCGAGGACACGGACCCCCCTCCCTCTTCCCCTCCCCCACGCGGCTGCAGCGGCACACGGTCCCGGCGTCGGCATCGGCGCCGACGCCGGCGCCGGCGCCGACGCGGGCACCGAGCCCGCCCGACCTCTCATCTCGCAAGGAGGCCTTCCTCTCGACGCGCGACACCGCGCGCGGAAGGCGAGCGCCCATTCCCCCGACGTCTTCCCGATCACACTGCCTGCCGGTATCTCATAGATGAGATACGCTCCCGAGCATGACGACGACCGACGAGTTCACCTCTCAGACCCGTCCCGCAGACGGCTCCACCGCGCCCTCTGCCCCCTCCGCACAGCTCGCCGCCGCGGCGTCCGCCGCTGCCGGTGCAGGTGCGGGCGACCAGGACTACCGGAACGAGATCGGCTCCCTCATCCGCGACGCCCGCCTCCACTCGGGCCTCACCCAGGCGCAGCTCGCTGAAAAGCTCTCCACCTCGCAGAGCACGATCAACCGGATCGAGAAGGGCCAGCAGAACCTGACCCTCGACACCCTCGCGAAGATCGGAGCGGCCCTCGACTCGGGGATCGTCGGCATCGGATCGTCGGCCCCCTCGCACCTGCGAGTGGAGGGCGGCACCACGCTGAGCGGCGCGATCGACGTGAAGACCTCGAAGAACGCCGGAGTCGCGCTGCTGTGCGCCTCACTGCTGAACCGCGGCACCACGGTGCTGCGTAGGGTCGCGCGCATCGAGGAGGTCAACCGTCTGCTCGAGGTGCTCTCCTCGATCGGCGTGCGCACCCGCTGGCTGAACGAGAACAACGACCTCGAGATCAACGTGCCCGAGCACCTGGATCTGGCCTCGATCGACGCCGGCGCCGCCCGTCGGACCCGCAGCATCATCATGTTCCTGGGCCCGCTCATGCACCGCGAACAGGAGTTCCAGCTCCCCTACGCGGGCGGCTGCGACCTGGGCACCCGCACCGTCGAGCCCCACATGACGGCGCTGCGGCCCTTCGGCCTCGAGGTCGTCGCGACCGAGGGCCACTACCAGGCAAGCGCGACCCCGGGCGCCGGGCCCCGTCGGCCCATCGTCCTCACCGAGCGCGGGGACACCGTCACCGAGAACGCCCTGATGGCCGCCGCCCGCTACGTGGGCGAGACGATCATCCGCAACGCCAGCCCGAACTACATGGTCCAGGACCTCTGCTTCTTCCTCGAGAAGCTCGGCGTCGAGATCGAGGGCATCGGCACCACGACCCTGCGGGTGCACGGGAAGTCGGAGATCCGGGCCGACGTCGACTACGCCCCCAGCGAGGACCCGATCGAGGCGATGAGCCTGATCGCCGCCGCGATCGTCACGAAGTCCTCGATCACCGTGCGCCGCGTGCCGATCGAGTTCATGGAGATCGAGCTCGCGGTGCTGGAGGACATGGGCTTCACCTACGACCGCACCGAGGAGTACCTCGCGGCCAACGGCAAGACCCGTCTCGTGGACATCACCACGCACGTCTCGCAGCTGCGGGCCCCGATCGACAAGATCCACCCGATGCCCTTCCCGGGCCTGAACATCGACAACCTGCCGTTCTTCGCGGTGATCGCCGCGACGGCCGAGGGACAGACCCAGCTGCACGACTGGGTGTACGAGAACCGCGCGATCTACCTGACCGACCTCAACAAGCTCGGCGCGCGCGTGCAGCTCATGGACCCGCACCGGGTGCTGATCGACGGCTCGACCCACTGGAGCGGCGCGGAGCTGGTGTGCCCGCCGGCGCTGCGCCCGGCGGTCGTCATCCTGCTGGCCATGCTCGCGGCGAAGGGCACGTCCGTGCTGCGCAACGTCTACGTCATCAACCGCGGATACGAGGACCTCGCCCAGCGCCTGAACGCCCTGGGGGCTCGGATCGAGACGTTCCGGGACATCTGAGCGGGGCCCGCTCGCGCGGCGGGCGTCGGGCAGGCGACACCTCGTGGGCCCGACGTCCCGCCGCCGGCCCGCTCAGCGCGCCCTCATGACCCCGCCCCGCGACCGGGCCGACAGCACGGCGCCCCGCGAGGCCCACGAGAGGACCGCCAGCACGGAGACGGCGGAGCCGATCGAGAGCACGGAGCAGAACGAGCCGATCGATCCGATGGAAAGGAACGAGCCGACGCTGCCTATGGACAGCGTCGAGTTCGTCGAGCAGATCGACAGCAGCGAGCCCGCCGAGCGATAGGACCAGCGGGAGGGGGCGCGCCCGGTGGGTGCGGGCCCTGAGGGCGTGGGGACGGGCGTATTCGGCGTGGAGGTGGAGGGCATCGTTGCTCGGAGCTCCTTCTGCGCAGCGGCGGGAACGCGCGTCCCGCGGCCCCGGAAGGACCGCAGCGGCACCCGACCGGATCACCGTAGCGCGGCCCGCGCCCGATCGGCGTGACGCCCCGACGCCGGCCCCGGGACACGCATCGCGACCCGCCTGTATGCCCGAATCGGTTGCACGCGGGCACCGGGTCCGCTGGGATGGCACCAGGCCGCCGTGGGGAGCGCGCCGCACCAGCGGTGCACTGCGCGGCCGGGGACGACGTCGGCATCGGCGCCGGCGCCGCATGACGGAGGGGGAACTCCATGCGCCGCATCTTCACGTTATGCGCCGCCTCATCAGTGCTCGTGCTCGGCCTGGCCGCGTGCGGATCCGACTCCGAGGAGGATCCGCCGACGACGGCGGAGGCGACCACCGAGCAGTCCGGCGACGACGACGCGCCCAGCGAGGAGAGCACCGACGCGGAGTCGGACGACGCCGACGCGGAGATCGCGGACGACGAGAGCAGCGGGACGCCGAGCGAGGACGATTCCCCGTCGGACGATCCGTCGGAGGACCGGGGCGACGCCTCCGGCGATCCGTCTGCGGGATCCGGGGGCGGCGACTCCGACCAGTCCGACGGCCAGGACGGGGACGACGACTCCGGCTCGACCACGGGCGGATCGACCTCGGGCGGATCGACCTCGATAGACACGCTGTGGATCGACGAGACCTGGACCATCGAGGACGTCGACGAGGACCTGTGCGAGATGGGCGGCAAGACCCGCTCGCCCTACGCCCAGGACGACGACATGTTCATCTGCGGGCCGACGGCCGCGGGCGCCCTGGCGTGCGACATGGCCGAGGGCGAGACGGTGGCCATGTGCATCACCTCCGCGGTCGACCACACGGCGATCCGCTTCGACTCCCCCACCGCCGCCGACGGGGACATGGACCAGGGCGACGGCGACCTGATCCCCCTGTTCGTCCAGCTGGACGACGGCAGCGAGAACGGCATCCAGTGCTCGACGATCTCCCACGACCACGACAAGCACTGGCACGACAAGCTCAGCTGGTACCGCTGCGACGACGGCTCCGAGCTGCTGACCGACGAGCTCATCGAGGAGACCTTCGACCGCGGCGACGACGGCACCTCCTGGACCGCGCAGCGCTCCGTGGACAAGGGGAAGCCCGAGACCGTGCCCGTCATGGACGCGGTGTTCGCGGACAACAACTGACCGGCCCGCGCAGGGCCTGCGTCCCGGCAGCCCGACGCCCCTAGGGGATCATCCAGGCGAGCACCGGCGTGGACTGCAGGAACACGATCACGCACATGAGCGCGAGGAAGACGATCGACCAGGGCAGCACGCGCCGCAGGATTTCCCCCTCCTTGCCCGCGAGCCCCACGGCCGCGGCGGCGATCGCGAGGTTCTGCGGGGAGATCATCTTGCCCAGCACGCCGCCCGAGGAGTTCGCCGAGGCCGTGAGCAGGGGCTCGAGGCCGGCCTGCTGGGCGGCCGATGCCTGCAGGGCGCCGAACAACGAGTTCGAGGACGTGTCCGAGCCGGTGACGGCCACGCCGATCCAGCCGAGCACCGGGGAGACCAGGGCGAACAGGCCGCCGGAGGCCGCGAGCCAGGTGCCCAGCGTCGAGGTCTGCCCGGAGGCGTTCATGACGTACGCGAGCGAGAGCACGGCCATCACGGTGACGATCGCCGCGGCCAGCTGCTTGTACGTGCCGGTGTAGGCCCTCCAGGCGCGGGCCGGGGAGATGCCGATGACGGGGATCGAGATCAGGCCCGCGATCACCAGCCAGGTGCCCGCGGAGGCCGGGATGTCGAGCTTGAAGGTCGGGATGGTCGAGGGCTCGCCTGCGGCGTTCAGCAGATGCAGCCCGGGCCACTGGAACGAGGGGTTCAGCGCCTCGTGGGCGATGAGGTCCTTGATGCCCGGCAGCTGCGTGACCACGAACAGCGCCACGATGATGCCGTAGGGGGCGTATGCGCGGACCACGTCGGCCGTGGTGTCGTGCGCGTCGCGATCGGCCTCGGCCATCTCCTCGGGGGTGCGGACGCCGGCGCCGGAGGCCTGGGATCGGCCGGACGCTTCGTCGGCATCGGCCGCGGGGACGAAGGCCCCGCGCGGCTGCCAGACGCGCAGCAGGAGCACCACGGCGAGCGCCGCGACGAGGGCGGCGACGATGTCGGTGAGCTGGGTGGAGATGAAGTTCGAGGTGACGAACTGCGCCAGCGAGAAGACGATGCCGCAGGTCAGGGTGGCTGGAAGGGTCTGCACGAGGCCCCTGCGCCGATCGATGATGAACACCAGGATCATCGGCACGATCACCGCGAGCAGCGGCGTCTGGCGCCCGACCATCGAGGAGAGCAGGTGCTCGTCCTGGCCGCTGACCTTGGCGAGCGTGGTGATGGGGACCGCGAGCGCGCCGAAGGCGACCGGCGCGGTGTTGGCGACGAGCGCGACCACGGCGGCCTTCAGCGGCTTGATGCCGATGGCCAGGAGCATGACGCTGGTGATCGCCACGGGCGTGCCGAAGCCGGCGAGCGCCTCGAGCAGGGCGCCGAAGCAGAAGGCGATGATGACGGCCTGGATCCGCTGGTCGTCGCTGACCTTCGCGAAGGAGCGCCGCAGCACGTCGAAGTGCCCGGTCACCACGGTCATGTTGTAGACCCAGATCGCGTTGATGACGACCCACAGGATCGGGAAGAACCCGAAGGCGGCCCCCTCGGTGGCCGAGAGCAGTGCCTGGCCCACGGGCATGGCGTAGGCGAGCACGGCGACCAGCAGCGAGAGGACGAGGGCGATGAGCCCCGCCTTCCAGGCCGTCAGCCGCACGACCCCGATCAGCACGAACAGGACCACCAGGGGCAGCATCGCCACCAGGGCCGTGAGCAGGAGCGAACCGCCCAGAGCATCGAGGACGGGCTGGTACATGGGAACCTCGCTCAGGGGTCTCGGGACGGGGGACGGCCGTCGCCCGCGACACCGAGCCCGCGCGAGGTCTGCGCGTGAGGGGCTCTCCGTCGACGGTGACGTGGATTGCGGCAGTGGGCCGGACCGATCAGTGGTCTGACCACACAGCGGCACGCTAGGGTGGCGCGCAGCACATGTCAATGCCGCGAAGGGAGCCGTGTCGTGACCACGACGTCCTCAGCCCAGGGCTCGGAGCTCCCCCGCGCAGCGCGGACCGACGCCTGGCGGCCGGTGCACCGCAGCCGCGCCTACGAGCTCGTCGTCGAGCGCATCGAGGAGCAGATCACCAGCGGCGCGCTGCACGTGGGCGACACCCTCCCGGCCGAACGCGACCTCGCCGAGAAGCTGCAGGTCAGCCGCGCCGCGGTGCGCGAGGCGATCCGCACGCTCGAGGCGCAGGGCGCCGTCCGGTCCGCCGTGGGCTCGCGGCCGGTCGCCGGCACCCAGGTCGTGGCGGAGACCAGCGATGCCCTCACCCGACTGCTGCGCCTGCACGTCGCGCTGTCGAGCTTCCCGATGGCCGACGTCCTCGAGGCGCGCGTCATGCTCGAGCGCTCGAGCGCGAGCCTGGCCGCGGGCAATGCCTCCGCGCAGGACCTCTCGGGACTGCGCGAGATCCTCCGGGACATGGACGAGCCCGGCATCGATCGCGCCCAGTTCAACGAGCTCGACACCGCCTTCCACGTGGCCCTCGCCGAGGCCGGTCACAACCGTCTGGTCACCGACATGACGATCGCGATCCGCGAGTCCATGCGGCTGCCGATCCTGCAGGCCTTCGGCACCCTGGAGGACTCCGACACGCTGATCGCGAGGCTGCGCGCGGAGCACCACGGCATCCTGGAGACGATCGAGGAGGGGTCCGCGCAGCTGGCCTCCGAGCGCATCGAGGCCCATATCCGCGCCGCCTACGCGAGCCTGTGGGGATGAGCCGGTCCCGGGGCCGACGGGCCGTCGTGCGCGACCGCTCCGCCGAGCCGAGGAGGCAGCGGGCATGACGGCGGCCCCGTTCGGCTCCGAGCTCGGCGACGTGGTGCGCATACCGCAGCTCGAGGGCTCCCTGCAGGTGATCACGCGCGGTGAGCACGGCTCGCCCGTGCTGCTCCTCAGCGGTGCGGGCAACGACAGCGCCTCCTTGAGCTGGCGACGACTGATCCCCGTCCTCGCCGAGTCCCATCGCGTGCTCGCCCTGGACTGGCCGAAGCAGGGCGGCTCGATCCCCTGGGACGGGACGGCGGACCATCAGCGGATGCTGCGCTGCATCGACGCCGTCCTCGAGCACTTCGACCTGGACGCGGTCGACCTCGTCGGCCTCTCGCAGGGCGGCGCCCTCGCCCTCGCGTACGCGATCGAGCGGCCCGAGCGCGTCTCGCGACTGGTGGCGCTCGCGCCGGCCGGGATCCTGTCGTTCCCGCCCCTCGTCCATCAGCTGCTGTGGGTGACGGCGCGATGCCGCCTGCTGAACCGGACGCTGCCGTCGCTGGTCTTCCGCAGCCGCGCGGCGTGCGCGTGGTTCGCCCGCACCAGCCTGTTCGCGGGCCCCGTCGACGATCTCGAGGACATCGTCGACGAGTTCCATGCCGACGTGCTCGCCCACGGCTCGGCCTCCTCGGACTGGCAGAACGCCTCGATCGGCTTCCGGCGCATGAACGTCGACCTGCGCCCCGACCTGCATCGCATCCAGCGTCCGACGCTGATCATCCAGGGCAGCAAGGACGTGGCCGTGGCGCCGGAGCGCTCGCGCGCCGCGGCGGAGGCGATCCCCGGCGCGATCTTCGAACTGATCGACGGGGCCGGGCACTGGTCGAACCGGCAGTGCCCCGAGCGGGTGAACGCGCTGATCACAGGGTTTCTCGCGGACTGATCGCGTCGGCTGATCGAGTCGGATTGACCGAATCGAGCCCGATCGGCGCCGGGCCCGGATGCGGGGCCTCTGCGCACCGCTGCGGACGGCTCAGCTCCTCAGCGATTGCATCTGCGCGAAGAGCCGCAGCATGGCGGCGCGCTTCTCCGTGTCGCTGCCGTTGTCGTTCAGGATCATCAGCGTCTCGTTGTCGGGCAGCGGGTAGGTCGAGTGCGGGAACACGAAGGTCCCGCCGTTGCGGGAGTCGTCCGCGTCCTCCGGGTCCGACGCGGGGTAGCTCTGCGCCCAGAGCTCGGCGAAGAGCGCGACGACGTGCGGACGCAGCCGCGAGTAGGCGCTGATGACTTCGCCGGCGACCGCGTCGATCGCGAACTCGACGTCCTCCGTGCACAGGGCAGGGTCGGTGACCGGGGCGTCCCGGGCCGGGTAGGTGTCGGACTGCTCCCGGGCCGCGCTGTCTGCCGCCGGGACGTCCGCCGTCGGGGCGTCCGCCGTCGGGCCGTCCGGGTCGACGCGTTCGGCCTCGGCCTGCAGCTGGGCGACGGTCATCAGGTCATGCGCGGCCATCCACGCGGCCATGTCGACCGGGGCGAGGGCATGGGGCCCCTCGAGGATCGCGGGCGGCTCGGGCTCCTCGTCCGTGCCGTCATAGGTGGTGCCGAACAGGGCGAGCGCCGCCAGGCGGATGCGCGCGTCGGCCCCTTCGATCCCGTTCGACGGGATCTGGACGGGCACCTCGCCGACGACAGCCAGCGTGGACCACGCGTGGGCGAGCCAGCGCACGTCACCGCCGCTCGCGAGCCCCTGGGCATAGTGGGCGCACAGGGCGTCGAAGACCGGGACGCCGTCGGGCGGGGCGGCGCCCGTGCTCTCCCCAGGCCCCTCTGCCGGATCGCTGGTCGGTCTCATGTGCGCATTCTGCTCCGAAGGACCGACGAACCAACCGTTGCGGGGTGACGCGGCGCGGCGAGAACTTCGCCGTGGAGTCCCATAGCTGCCGGCGCGCGCCGCGGTCGACGGGCATTGACAGCCGACGCCGGATCAGCGCGAAAGTGACACGAGAGCCGCGTCGGTCTCCGCTGCGAGCGGAGCCGTGGCGGGCCCACGACGAGTGACGGCGAGCGCTGCGGCGGCGTTCGCCCGTCGGACGGCATCCGAGAGCCGCGCTCCTGCGGCGAGACGGGCGCAGAGGACTCCCGTATGCGCATCGCCGGCGCCGTTCGTGTCTATGGCTTCGACGACGCACCCCGCCACCGGCAGGACGCCCCCGCCCGGCTGCGCGATGTACGCCCCGTCGGCCCCGGCGCGCAGCACGATCGTCGTCCCGGAGAGCCGGCAGAGCATCTCCGCGATCTCAGGGGCCGAGGTCCCGCGGGCAGGGGCGCCTCCGGCGTCCCCCCCGAGGCGGTCGACGAGGATTCGCGCCTCTCGCTCGTTCGTGGTCCAGACGTCGGCACGCTCCAGGACTGTCCGGACGGCGTCCAGGTCCACGTCGCCGATCACGGGAGCGGGGTCCACGACGACAAGGGCGACTGGCAGGGCCGGCAGCCAGTTCAGGAGTGCTGCGCGATTGGTCTCGTGCGCCAGGGAGTACCCCGACACGCACACGACGTCTCCGAGCTGCGGATGAGAGGAGCGCAGCTGATCGGGGCCTGTGTGCGCCTCGGCCCCGGCCGTGGAGACGAACGTCCGCTCGGCATCGGCGTCGACGAGGGCGATGCTGAAGCCCGTGTCACGCGAAGGATCCGGGCCCGACACGAGGTCCACCCCTTCGTTCTCGAGCGCCGCACGCACGAGGTCGCCGAAGGGCCCCGTGCCGTGGCTGCCCGCGTACACCACGCGGGCCCCGTCACGGGCCGCTGCCGCCATCGTGTTCACGCCTCCGCCGGCAGCGAGCACGTGCTCGGTCGTGAAGACGTCGCCTCCCGGCTCCGGCAGGCCGGGGATCCGCAGCACGACGTCCACGACGGCCTGCCCCGTGTGGATCACACGCGGTCCTGTCGCCGCACCCGAGTCGCCGCCGCTCATGCGTCGCGCTCCACGCCGCGCAGACCGACGAGGGCGTACAGGATTCCGCCGATGACCGCGGCGAGCAACCATGCCATGCCGTTGACCCCGATCCACGTGTCGAACAGCGGACCGGTGTACCAGGGCGTCGAGCCCGGACTGATCTGCATGAACAGCGCGGCCACGGCGATCGCGACGACCCACGGCACGACGGCGGCCCAGCGCACCCCGCCTGTGTAGGAGTACCTGCTGCCCGGGGTGAGGTCCAGCAGTGCCACGGGGTCGTAGCTCTGCCGCTTCGCGAGGTCGACCAGGAAGATCCCGACCCAGGCGGAGATCGGCACGGCGAGCAACGAGATGAAGGTGATGAACGGACCGTAGAAGCCGTGGGCGACCAGCAGGAACAGCAGCGAAGCGGTGGTCGTGACCACGACGTCGACGATCACGGCGTACACGCGCCTCACGCGCAGCCCGAGCGTCAGAGTCGTGAGCCCGGCCGAGTAGACCGAGAGATGGTTGGACAGCAGCAGTCCGACGAAGGACACCAGCAGATAGACCACCGCGATGGAGTGCGGCAGCGTGCTGCGGATGGTGTCGAGAGGATTGGCGGACGTCGCGATCGCCGCGTCGGACGCGCCGAGCATCGACCCCATCGAGATCATGATGACGAGGGGGATGCCCGCACCGGCGGACGCGGAGGCCACGAGCGACAGTGCACGGACGGAGGGCGCCTGGTAGCGGGCCATGTCGGCCCCGGAGTTCGCCCAGCCGATGCCGGTGCCCGCAGCGATCGTCCCGATGCCCGTGAGCACCGCGGCAGTGGTGCCGTTCGGCGCCTGAGCCACCTGCGCCCAGTCGATCCGGAACACGAGGAAGGCGAGGATCACCAGGTTCACCGCGCCGAAGATCCAGGTGGACCACTTCTGGACGACCAGGATGATCGCGTGCCCCATGCCGGAGACGGACACGGTGAAGCCGACGAACAGGACGACCCCGACGACCGCGACCAGCGGGGCGGACTTCGCGTCGGCACCGGTGCCCAGGACCAGCGACGCGATGGTGACCACGGCGAGGGCTGCGGTCGACGTGTTGACGGTCTCCCAGCCCAGGCGGGAGAGCAGCGCGACCAGGGTCGGTCCGGCGTTTCCACGGGTTCCGAAGATCGCGCGGGACAGGGTGAGGCTGGGCGCTCCGCCGCGGCGCCCCGCGATGGAGATCAGGCCGACGATCGCGAAGGAGCCGAACGCGCCGATCACGGCGACGAGGATCGACTGCCACACGGAGAGGCCGAGCGCGATGAGGCTGACGCCCAGCGGCAGTCCCAGCACCGAGATGTTGGCGGCGAACCACACCCAGAACAGCTCCAGGGGGTTGCCGTGCCGCTCCTCCTCGGGGACCGGCTCGATCCCCCGCTGCTCGAGGGAGCCGAGGGCTCCGTCCTGCACAGGGGGTGCGTCGGCGTGCGCGGCGTCCGCGGGATACGTCGGCGGGGCGGTCACGGGGTCGGGAATCTCGGTGGGCATCATCGGCACCTTAGGGACGAGGGGTCTGAGGGACGAGGGTTCAGGAGCGCAGGGCGAGGAGCCGCCGCGCGATGGGCTCGAGGTCGAGGTCGTTGACCTGCTGGACGATCCGGAGGGCTTCGGCGGGGAACGCCGCGGCGCCGTGCACGGCGCCGAGCACCGCGCCGGCCATGGCCGCCACGGTGTCGGTGTCGCCGCCGAGGGAGGCCGCGGTGCAGAGCGCGTCGAAGGGATCTGCGCTGCCCCGCTCGACGAGCAGGAGAGCGGCGACGACCGACTCCTGCGACTGCACGGAGGTGCCGACGACGTCGTAGAGGAAGTCCTCGACGTCCTCTCGTGCCATCCCGCCGACGGGGCCGCGGAAGACGGAGAAGCGCTGAGCGATCGAGCCGCCCGCGATCCAGTTCCCGCGCACGGCGCCGTCGGCCGCGGCCGACGTCGCGGCGTCGAGCGCCTGGTCGATGTCAGCGCCGTCCACGCCGGCCGACACCGCGGCGGCGATGGCCGCGGCGCCGGAGATCCCCAGCCCCGTGTTGTGGGTGACTCTGCTGGCCTGGACGACGGCCTCCAGCAGGTGCGGGCCCGGCGCGTGGGCGATGCCGACGGGCGCGATGCGCATCGCTGCACCGTTCGTGGTGCCGTAGCGGCCGGTCTCCTCGACGGGCTCTCCGGCCTGCAGCTTCGCGAGCGCCGAGCGTGTGGAGGGCCCGAGGAGGTCGAGGGAGCCGCGAGCGATCATGTCCTGCTCCCAGGAGATCAGCGCGTCGGCGAAGGCGTGCTCGTCCACGCGGCCGCCGCCGTCGACCACGAGCCGCGCGAGGATCAGCGCCTGCTCCGTGTCATCGGTGACGGAGCCCGCCGGCATCCCGGGGGCGATCGGCTGGTCCGGAGCCCCCGCGACGAAGCCCTCGATCCGGCCGCAGCGGGCTCTGATGCCGGAACGCGGGAGCGACTGCGTGGGCATTCCCAGGGCGTCGCCGATCGCGAGGCCGAGCAGCGCGCCGTGCGCGCGGTCGAGGGCCGTCGTCGAGTGTCCGGCGGCGCTCATCGCTCGCCTCCGAAGGTCAGCGCGAGGGAGAAGTGCTGGGGGTCGAGGAGGGAGACGACGTGCTCGACGAATCGACCGTCGGAGTCGAAGGAGGTGCGCGACGTGCGCAGGAAGGCCTCCCCGGCATCGCGGCGCAGGATCCCCGCCTCGCGCGCGTCGAGGAGGCGGATGTCGGCCCGCTGGGTGCCCTGCACGGGGACGAGCCCCGCCGCCCGGAGTGTGGAGGCGAGGGAGTCCTCGACGAGACCTGCGGCGGGGAGATCCGCGAGCATCCCGATGGCGGGGACGGAGGCGCACTCGAAGGAGACCGGGACGTCGTCTCCGTCGGCAACCCGCAGACTGCGCACGCGGCGCACGGCGACGGCCCTGGTCAGGTCGACGTCCGCGGGAAGGAGAGGCACCTCGTCGCGCCCCACGGGCTCGATGCCGAGGATCTCGGCGGTCACGTCGCTGCCGGCGGAGGCCATCGACTGCGCCCATCCGCGGTCCTGATCCAGCTGGTGGCCGTCGAAGATGACGAAGGACCCGCGTCCGGTCTCCGTGGCGATCAGCCGCTGGTGCTGCAGCTCGCTCAGCGCCTGGCGGATGGTGCTGCGGGACACCCCGAACTCCTCGGCGAGGCGGTGCTCGCCCTCGAGCTTCGTCCCGGGCTCGTACTCCCCTGCCCGAATGCGGCCGGCGAGCGTGTCGACGATCGACTGCCGCTTGCTCCGCGCAACCTGTGTATACATGTAGCTACATGTACACCATCGAGGACCCGGAGCGCCAGGAGCGTCCGCCCCGGCGCCCCGCCGCCAGCTCAGTCGTGCAGGTGCTTGATGGCGTAGTCCGCCTGCTCGTCCGTGAACTGCTCGCCGTACTCGGAGGTGAGCTGCTCATGGATGTCGTCGTCGGACATGCCGCCGGACTCCTCGTAGAGCTTCGCCTTCTCCAGCGCGTTCTTGTTCCAGTCCGCATCCACGTGGTCGGCCGCGTAGGTGGCGGTCTCCTCGCTGTAGCCCTCGAACACGAGCGTGTCGTGGATGCCCTGCTTCGAGGAGTAGAGCATGTCGGACTGGATCTTCGCGTCGGCGAGCGCGCCGTCCTTGTCGTCGGGGTCGACGTCCGTGCCGGTGTCAGCGGAATCATCCGAGTCCGCGTCGGCAGAGGACTCGTCATCGGGGGTCGCGTCGACGGTGCGATCGGACGGGGTGGCGGAGTCGGTGGGCTCATCCGACGTGTCGTCCGAGGAGGAGGCCGAGACCGTGGTGGGCGCCGGCCCATCGCTGCCGGCGCTGTTCACGAGCACCACGACCACGATGACGACGGCCGCGATCGCGAGCAGCGCGAGGCAGCCACAGCCGCCCAGCACCCACCACAGCGTCTTGGACTTCTTCGGCGGCTCCTGCCCCTGGCCCGCCTGCGGCGCGGCGCCGAACTGCGCGGCCTGAGTGGTGCCGTCGAACGACGCCCCCTGCGCGGGGCCCCCGTACTGCGGGGCCTGCGAGGGGCTGCCGTACGACGACGCGGGGTCCGACGCGCCGAACCCGCCGTTCGCGGATGCGGAGCCGGGGACCCCCGAGTTCGCGGAGCCCGACGTGCCGGGAGTGGGAGGAGTGCTGGTCATCTAGGGATTCCGTTCGGGATCGGGGTGCGTGCGCGGTATCAGACGAGAAGCCGACCGGACACGCGAGGAGGACATGGAGCACTGAGACGAGGAGGCGGCTCCGCGCCGGCGCAAGCGCCCGGGAGGGCGCTGCTGCCGGGGCGCAGTCTACGGACCCGCGGCGGCGTCGGGCGGTGGGACCCGCGCACATCCGCGTTCATCGCCGGAACCGCAGCGTCCGCGCCCGCAGCGGACCGTCGGCCCCTCTCCCGCCCCGTGCTACGGTCGTCGCCGATCCCTCGGGTGCCCGTCGCAACGGGCTGAGATCGGACTGATGCCGTCCGAGTACCGACCGAACCTGCTCCGGGTCATGCCGGCGAAGGAAGAAGGAGAGCGACTGCATGTCTGCACGCCCCGAGAACTACCCCACCCACCGCCTCGGCCACCTCGAGGACCCCGCGCACGGCATCCGCGTGCCGGTCACGAGGATCGCCCAGGACGACTCCCCCACCGGCGCGACGAACCCGCCGCTCGAGGTCTACCGCACCGCCGGCCCCGGCAGCGAGCCGGAGGTGGGCCTGCCCGCGCCGCGCGAGAACTGGATCCGCGATCGCGGCGACGTCGAGGAGTACCAGGGACGGGCCCGTGACCTGGCCGATGACGGCCGCGGGGCGGTGCGCCGCGGCGGGGCGAGCGCCGAGTGGCGCGGCGCGCGTCGATCGCCGGTCCGCTCGGCCGATGGCCGCACCGTCACGCAGATGCACTACGCCCGTCGAGGCGAGATCACCCCCGAGATGCGTTTCGTGGCGCTGCGGGAGGGCTGCGACGTCGAGCTCGTGCGCGAGGAGCTCGCCGCGGGCCGCGCGATCATCCCTGCGAACGTGAACCACCCCGAGGCGGAACCGATGATCATCGGCCGACGCTTCCTGGTGAAGGTCAACGCGAACATCGGGAACTCAGCGGTGACCTCGTCGATCGCCGAGGAGGTCTCCAAGCTCGAGTGGGCCACCCGCTGGGGCGCGGACACCGTCATGGACCTGTCCACCGGGGACGACATCCACACCACTCGCGAGTGGATCCTGCGCAACTCCCCCGTGCCGATCGGCACCGTCCCGATCTACCAGGCCCTCGAGAAGGTGAACGGCGACGCGAACGCGCTCACCTGGGAGATCTTCCGCGACACGGTGATCGAGCAAGCCGAGCAGGGCGTCGACTACATGACGATCCATGCGGGCGTGCTGCTGCGCTACGTGCCGCTGACAGCGAACCGGGTGTCGGGCATCGTCTCGCGCGGCGGCTCGATCCTGGCCGGCTGGTGCCTCGCCAGGCACCGGGAGAACTTCCTCTACGAGCACTTTGACGAGCTGTGCGAGATCTTCGCCCGCTACGACGTCTCCTTCTCGCTCGGCGACGGGCTGCGTCCCGGGTCCCTGGCGGATGCGAACGACGCCGCCCAGTTCGCCGAGCTCGACACCCTCGCCGAGCTCACCCGCCGCGCCTGGCAGCACGACGTGCAGGTGATGGTCGAGGGCCCGGGCCACGTGCCGCTGCATCTGGTGCGCGAGAACGTGGAGCGCCAGCAGGAGCTGTGCGACGGTGCGCCGTTCTACACGCTCGGGCCGCTGGTCACGGACGTCGCCCCTGCGTATGACCACATCACCTCGGCGATCGGGGCGACGGAGATCGCCCGTTACGGCACCGCGATGCTCTGCTACGTGACCCCGAAGGAGCACCTGGGTCTGCCGGACCGCGACGACGTGAAGACGGGCGTGATCACCTACAAGATCGCCGCCCACGCGGCCGATGTCGCCAAGGGCCACCCTGGGGCCCGCTCACGGGACGACGCCCTGTCGAAGGCGCGCTTCGAGTTCCGCTGGCGGGACCAGTTCGGCCTCTCTCTGGACCCGCAGCTGGCCGAGGAGTACCACGACGAGACGCTGCCGGCCGAGCCCGCGAAGACCGCGCACTTCTGCTCGATGTGCGGGCCGAAGTTCTGCTCGATGAAGATCTCGCAGGACATCCGCGACGAGTTCGGCGGCGAGGCCGCCCAGCAGGAGATCGCCGCCGCCGGCATGGCCGAGAAGTCCCGCGAGTTCCGCGAGCGCGGCGGGACCGTGTACCTGCCGCAGCCGGGGGTCGGGGTGCCGGTGGGTGAGTGAGGGCGGGTGGTGCGTGTGCGCTGCGGCCTGGGGCCGACGGGCCGACGGGCCGACGGGCCGACGGGCCGACGATCAAGCGCATGCGCACCGCACCCCTCACCCCCGCCGTGGGGCACCGTACTCTGAGGTCACACCGCCCCACACATCCGAGGAGCGCTAGGACCATGCCCGACTCCGCCATTGCCGTCGTTGGCGCCATCATCGTGCGGGACGGTCTCGTGTTCGCGGCTCGGAGGTCACCCGAGCGCAGCGCCGGCGGGCTCTGGGAATTCCCGGGCGGCAAGGTGGAGCCAGGCGAGACGCCGCAGGAAGCACTCGTGCGCGAGCTGCGCGAGGAACTCGGGGTGCGGGTGGAGGTCGGTGCACGCGCTGCCCGTTGCACGACGGCAGTCGGCACTGCGCTGATTGACCTCGACTGCTACTGGGCAACGCTGACCAGAGACACCCCGACCCACAGCACCGACCACGACGCTCTCGCGTGGATCGCACCCACGGACCTGCTCGGGCGGCAATGGTCTCCGGCGGACGTGCCGATCATCGAAGAGGCATTTTCACGAACAACCTTGAGTGTCCCCAAAGGTTCGGAACCACGCCATGACTGACCAGCCGCAGCTCTCTCCCGGCCTCTACGAACTTCTCGTCACCTCGGGGCTCACGCGACTCCTCGACGACGTGGACCACGAGCTCCTGAGCGCAGCCACCGAGGTGGTGGACGACGCCGATGTCCCGCACGTGCTTACCCAGCACCTCAGCTCAGTCCTTGAGTCCACGCTCTCCGAGCTTCCCAAAGAACGCCAGATCGATACAGCGAATCAGGTGCTCAGCATCCTCGCTGAGGCGTCGGGCCAGGCCTCCATAGCGCCCGGTCCGAAGATTCTCACCTCAGTCAGCGCGACACCGGTTCTGCCTCCAGCCCGCCCCTCGACGCCACTGCGCGATGTCGCGCTCTTCACGAACTCGCACCTCGACCCTCAGCTCGGATCGGAGCTGCGCCTCGAAATGGGGAGCGCGGACCGCATCGACCTGTTATGCGCGTTCGTGCAGTGGAGCGGCATCCGCGTCCTCGAGGCCCCGCTGCGCGAGGCTGCGGAGCGCGGCGTACCGATCCGAGTTCTCACCACCACGTACATCGGCGCGACCGATCGGCGTGCACTCGACTTCTTTGTGCGACAGCTCGGTGCCGAGGTGCGAGTGAACTACGAGTCGCAGTCGACCCACTTGCACGCCAAAGCATGGATGTTCCATCGCAGGAGCGGCTTCCCCACCGCCTACGTCGGCAGCTCCAACATGAGTCGCGCGGCGCTCGTCGACGGACTCGAGTGGAACGTCAGGTTGTCCCAACACGCCACTCCGACGCTGCTGGACAAGTTCAACTCGACGTTCGCTGGGTACTGGGACAACCCTGCGTTCGCGACGTATGACCCCGACACCGACGCTGAGTTCCTCGACGCCATGCTGGCGAAGAACAGAGGAGGCCCCTCTGGCGTCGCCTTCGACTCCACATACTTGGATGTCCGCCCGTACCCCCACCAGCAGATCATGCTGGACGACCTCGCTTCCGAACGCCTCATACACGGACGTCACCGCAACCTGCTGGTGGCCGCGACAGGCACCGGCAAGACTGTCATTGCAGCACTTGACTACCGACGCCTTGCAGGACGTGGGCCCAAACCTGCACTCCTGTTTCTCGCACATCGCAAAGAGATACTCGAGCAGGCGTTGAGCACGTACCGAGCGGTACTCAAGGACCCTTCCTTCGGCGAACTCTACGTGGACGGCAACCGCCCGAGGCGATGGCAGCATGTCTTCGCTTCTGTGCAGTCTCTGTCCAACCCAGATGAACTCGCACGATGGTCGCCCACCTCATTCAACGTTCTGGTGATCGACGAGTTCCACCACGCACGTGCACGCACATACAGCCGCATACTTGACCACTTCTCCCCTCAGGAGTTGCTGGGGCTGACCGCCACCCCGGAGAGGGCCGACGGAGTGAACGTGGCGGACTATTTCTTTGCAGGGTGCATCGCCAGCGAGTTGAGGCTCTGGGACGCCCTCGAGGCTGATCTACTCGTACCGTTCCACTACTTCGGGATTGCCGACGGCGTGGATCTCAGCGCTATCATGTTCCGACAGGGACGCTACGACACGGGGCAGCTGTCGAAGGCGCTCACGGGTAATGACGCTCGGGCACGGATCATCCTGCAGGCGGTGTCCGAGAAGGTGACAGACGTCGGGACCATGCGGGCGCTGGGTTTTTGCGTAACCGTCGAGCACGCCCAGTATATGGCGGACGTATTCTCCCAGGCCGGCATCCCCGCGATCGCGCTGTCTGGCGATTCTGGGTCGAATGAGAGACGGAACGGACTGCGCAAACTCCGAGATGGCACGATTTCTTGCATTTTCGCCGTCGACCTCTTTAATGAGGGGCTTGACATCCCCATGATCGACACCGTTCTCATGCTTCGGCCCACGCAGTCCGCAACAATATTCCTTCAGCAACTGGGGCGAGGGCTGCGGCGCACAGAGAGCAAGTCGGTTCTGACCGTGCTGGATTTCGTCGGAATGCAGAGCAAACAGTTCCGATTCGACCTGAAATATCGCGCGCTCACCGGCCTCTCGCGCAACCGTCTCGAAAATAGTATCCAAGAGGGTTTCCCGTTCCTTCCGCCTGGATCGCAAATCGTCTTTGACCGAGTCGCCGAAGCCATCGTTCTCAATAACGTGCGTCAGCAACTCAAGTTGAGCACGAAGGACCTGGTGGCGGACGTCCGTCAGCACCGTCCAGCAGGTTCCGACCCCTCCGAGTACCGGATGAGCGAGTACTTGCACGACGCGGATCGGTCACTCGCCGACATCTACGGCCCGGGCGATCGCACGTTCCAGGGCAACAGGAAGCCCTCCACCTGGACATCAGTTGTCGATTGGGCGTTCCCCGAGACTGCCACTGAGATCAGCGATCCCACGTCCCTAGCCCTGCTCAGGCGGGTGTCGAACCTTGTGCATGTTGATGATCCCCAGAGGATCAACACCTACCGCCGGCTCCTCACCGCTCCAAGGCTCAGCAACACTGTCGACCACGACCCCTTCGCGGCGATGCTCACCTATTCCTTCTGGCCCTCGGGTCATCCTGAAGGAATCCATGGCGCCCTGACCCGCCTCCGTGATGACCCTGCTGTGACCCGCGAGGTACTGGGCCTGCTGGAGCATCTCGAGGTCGCCTCCAGGTCGCTGCCGGAACCGCTCGGCGGTCTTCTCGCGAAGTCCCCTTTGCGTTCCCATGCACACTATTCGCGAGAGGAACTCCTCGCTGGTCTTGGGCTTGGAACTCTCGACCCCGGACACCCCGGATCGATTCGCGAGGGCGTAAAATGGCTGCCATCGTTGCGCACCGACGCCCTTCTCGTGACAATCAAGAAGTCCGAAGCAGAATATTCCCCCAGCACTCTCTACCGCGACTACGCCATCAACCAGGAACTCTTCCATTGGGAATCACAGAGCACCACTAGCGCACAAAGCGCCACGGGGCAGCGGTATCAGCACCACCGCGGGCAGGGTTCTCACGTAGTGCTGTTCGCGCGCCGGGCCAAGACTGGCGACATCGGGACAGAGCCATACCTGTGCCTCGGCACTGCACAATTCCAGGAATCCCAGGGATCTCGACCCATGCAGATCACGTGGAAGCTAGATCGGCACATGCCAACTGACCTTTACCTAGAAGCCCGCACCGCCGCGTAAGTAGCGACGACATCCAGCCGAGCCGGCACACCGCCCCACCCATCCTTGCCGTCCGCCCGGCAGGACGCTCCACAAACACGCCAGCCTCCACTTTCGACAACTTCCTCACTGGTTGCGCCTGAAAGGACGGCGAGCCACGCACGAACCGTGCCGAACCGCAGCGGCCCGAAGGCTTTCCAGCGATAGAGGTCCCTACTCGCGGAGACTATGGCGTACAGCCGGGGCCACACCGCTTGATACTGGCCCGACGCGTTGGGCCACCGCCTCGCAACTCAGTAAGGCCCATTCCTCGCGCGCGTGCGCATGAACTCATCTTGCCACGCCGCGCTCCTGACTAGCGCCCCCTTGGTCGGGCTCATGCCCTCGCCCTCGATCATGCGCCGCCATGTAGTCCGCGAACGCATTGATTCTCGACTGCATCCGCCTTCGTTCCTCCATGTCGTCCGTCGGAAAGCACGCCCCGCACGCGCGCCAGCCGGCGAGTGCAACGACCTCATCGCTGCTCGCGTCGGCCAAGCGCACGAGCCAAGCCAGGATCGTCGTCGGGCGGAGTGTCCTGCAGTACCGGTGACGGTGCAGGTGACCGCGGGGCGAGAGTGTGGCATACACACGCAGCCATCTCCCCCGGTCGGTATAGATGCGGTCGAGCGCCTTGATGTTCTCCGTCAGCGCCCGGATCACGTCGTCTTGGATCTCGGAATCGGGCGGACGCATCCCATTCAGCATCTCGGGAGTTACGGAGCCGGAGCGGACCGGCGGCAATACCCGCATGTCCGTGCCTCGAAGTTCGTGACGACGATCGGTCCTCTGCCTCCTCAGATCAAAGAGATGAGCGTCAAAGGCTTGAGGTGAAGCCGTCCACGGGTCGAATGCGATCCCCGTGATTGGTCGCGGGGCTTCCGGCGTTGACGTCATCGTTGTGGCCTTTCGCTGCGCGAGTTCGCGTGTTCTCGTGTCAGGGCCGCCATGCTGCACCCTCAACGCACGGCGCGCCAGAGCGCATTGCAGGTGTCTCTCCACGGCTCACGTACCTGGTTCAACTCTCCGTCGCTCTGCTACACCTTCGTGCCGCTGAAGGGCGACGACCACCTCCTCTGCTACGCCCAGCAGGTGACGATGAGCTCCTGGCACCGCGGCCGGAGAGCTACCAGGACACGGCCTTCTCTCAGCGCCATGGCTTGGTGCCCTCGGCGCGGGCACTTCCGAAGGCTCCGGGCGCGCAAGCGCCCGCACCTGCCTCTCGAACGTCCTCGAGTCACCCTGTGTGCTTCGTGATCCAGGCGTCGGCTCTGTTCACCCTGGCCGCGATCGGCGTTCCCAGCAGCGGGCTCGGGTTCGAGGCTGTCGCGGTGTGCTCATCTTCGCCCAGGCCGAAGAACGTGGACGCCGAGGGCATGAGCGATCCCCGCGATCCCCCGGGTCGGGACGCGGCGTGTGCGGCAGTCGCGAGCGGAGATCCGACGGCACGAGTAGCAAACCGTTGATTGACAGGTCCCGCGCACGGACGAAGGATCGGCCCATGTCCGCATCGCTCCAGGAGGCCTACGAGGCCGCTCTCGCTGCCAAACCTGCCCACGTCCAAGCGATGAGCGACGCCCAGCATCCCGGTCGCGTGAAGGGTCCGGCGCCGCTGCCGCCCGACGTGCCCGAGCGCTACGAGGTCGAGGAGCGGGAGATCGCCGGCTTCCCGGTGCAGGTCCTGCATCCGCATGAGAGCAGCTCGGGGATCCAGGTCGTCTACTTCCACGGCGGCGCGTACACCCTGCCGTTCCAGGAGTCGCACGGGCGGATCGTGCTGGGGCTGGCCGACCGCACCGGCGCTGACCTGTGGATCCCGCACTACCTGCCTGGTCCCGACGGCACCATCGAGGACGCCCTGCCCTTCGTCGACGCCCTGGCCCGGGAGGTCCCGAGCGTGGCCGGAGACAATCGGTACATCGTCGCCGGCGAGTCCGCCGGAGGGAACATGGCCCTGGTGCAGACTCTGCGCGCCGCGCAGAGCGGCACCCGGATGCCGGATCACCTGGTGGTCCATGCCCCCTGGGTCGACCTGCGCACGGCCGATCCCGAGTCCGTGCGGATGGAGCCGACCGACGTGCTGATGACCGTCGACAATCTGCACCTGTCCGCCCGGAACTGGGCGGGCGGTAGAGACCTCACCGACCCGATGGTCAGCCCGATCTTCGGGCACATCGGCTCCCTGCCGCCGGTCACGGTCCTGCAGGGCACGAGGGATCTGTTGCTCCCGGACGTGCTGCGATTTGTCCAGGAGGCCCGAGCGCAGGGCGTGGAGGTGGAGCTCGACCTGGTCGAGGGCGCCTTCCACGTCTACCCCGCGGCGGACGCTCCCGAAGCACACGCGGCGCTGGACCTCGCGGCGCGGCGGATCCTCGGCTGAATCGCCGCAACTGCCCTGCCTCGGCCCGGGACCACTGCACGTGACCGTGGCGCCGGACGAGAGCTCCGGCCTTCCGCATGGTGAATCCCTTGCGGACCTCGATGGCTCCCCCGTCATACTGGATCCGATCACACAGGCCGCCGACCGGTCCCGTACGTCGAAGCAGACACCGCGTCCTCGGTCCGCGCGCCATCGGCAGCCGGACTCCCCGTCGGCTCCGCACTCTGGCCCATCCCACTGCCTTCGAGGACCACCCGGTGACCTCCGACCTCCGCCTCGGCTTCAGCTCCTACTCCTTCCACCCGAAGCTCTCCTCGGGCGAGATGACGCTGCGCGAGGTGATCGACTGGATCGCCGCGGGCGACGGCGAGCACCTCGAGCTGGCGATCCTCTCCGACGAGCCCGACTCCCCCGTCCCCTCGATCGGCTGGGACGACGCCGCTGTCGACGCTATCCGCGAGCACTCCGCCTCAGCCGGCGTCACCCTCTCGAGCCTCGCCGTCGGCGCGGACCTCGCCTCCGAGGATCCCGACCAGGCGTCCCGCGAGATCGACCTCGTGAAGGCCTACGTGGACCTCGCGCAACGCCTGGGCATCACCCGCATGCGCCACGACGTGGTGCGCCACGCCGGGATCGAGGGCGACGACACCCCGCTGTTCGAGCAGGTCCTGCAGCGCATCGTCGCCGGCGCGCGGGAGATCGCGCGGTACGCGGCGACCCGGGGTATCACCACGAGCCTCGAGAACCATGGCTTCTTCGTGCAGTCCGCCGACCGCGTGCGCCGCATCGTGCACGCGGTGGACGAGCCGAACTTCCGCACCACCCTGGACGTCGGCAACTTCGTGTGCGTCGACGAGTCGCCCGAGGCGTCGGTCGCCCAGAACCTCCCCTATGCGATGGTCGTGCACCTCAAGGACTTCTACGTCCGTCCGGCCGACGCAGACCTGGGTGAGGGCTGGTTCCGCAGCCGGGGCGGCATGCACCTGCGCGGCGCGGTCGTGGGCTGCGGCGACCTGGATCTGGCGGCGATCTGCCGCAGCATCCGCGCCTCGGACTTCGCGGGCTTCGTCGCGATCGAGTTCGAGGGCTGGGAGGACAGCCTGCTGGGCTGCTCCCGCGGTCTGGCGAACGCCCGCCGCCTGCTCGGCCTCTGACCCGTCGGCCCTCTCTCCTCCCTCCCACCCCCAGACCTCAGGAGCACCCACGTCATGACCACCCTGCGCATCGGCGTCATCGGCGCCGGCACCATCGCCCGCGCCCACCTCGACGCCTACGCCGTCCACCCCGAGGCGGAGCTCGTCGCCATCAGCGACGTGAACCCCGAGCGCGCCCGGGCGGTCGCCGAGGAGTACGGCGCCCGCCGCGCCTACGGCGACCCGCACGAGCTGCTGGCCGATCCCGAGGTCGACGCCGTGAGCATCTGCACCTGGAACAACACCCACGCGGAGTGGGCGATCGCCGCCGTCCGCGCCGGCAAGCACGTGCTGGTCGAGAAGCCCCTGGCCCGCACCCTCGAGGAGGCGGAGCGGATCCAGGAGGCCGTCGCGGGCGCGGACCGTGTGCTGCAGGTCGGGTTCGTGCGCCGCCACGCCCCGAACTGCCAGGTCCTGAAGTCCTTCATCGACGCGGGCGACCTGGGCGAGATCTACTACGCGAAGGCCTCCTGCATCCGGCGGGCGGGCAACCCGGGCGGCTGGTTCGCGGACAAGGACATCGCCGGCGGCGGCCCGCTGCTGGACATCGGCATCCACGTGCTGGACCTCTGCTGGTACCTGATGGGCAGCCCGACGGCCGTCACGGTCAGCGGCAGCACCTACGACCTGCTCGGCAACCGCGCCAACATCACCACCCTGCCGCGCTACCAGGTCTCGGACCACGACCCCGCGGCCAACAGCGTCGAGGACATGGCCACGGCGCTCGTGCGCTTCGACAACGGGGCGACCCTGCAGATCGACTGCTCGTACTCCCTGCACGCGGCGCAGGACTCGATCAGCGTCTCCGTCTTCGGGGACAAGGGCGGAGCCGACCTCGAGCCCCGTCTGAGCATCGCCACCGAGATGCACGACTCGATCGTGAACGTGACCCCGCAGATCGGCTCCGGCACCTTCGAGATGGAGGCCGGTTTCCAGGCGGAGATCGCGCACTTCGTCGACTCCTGCCTGGGTCGCATCGAGAACCTGGCGCCCGTCGGCCACGGCGTCGAGATCGTGAAGATCCTCGAGGCGATCTACGCATCCGCGGCGCAGGGGCGCGAGGTCGCGCTGAGCTGATCCGGGTCGCCCGACGGAGACCGACCGCTTTGCGCTCTCCGGCGAGCATCGGAAATGCCGGGAGGCACCGGGACGGAAAGCCCGATGGGGGCATTCCGGGCAGCTCTGTTCATCGCTCGGCAACGGTCGTATCGTGAACAGAGCTGCTGATGACGAAGCTGTCGATCGCTCGGATCCCGCATGGGAGGGCGCGATGTTCGAGACCGATGTCCTGGAGATTCCCCAGAGCGCTCGCACGGGCTCTCTCCCCGCCGAATCCTCCGTGCGCACGCTGTTGCACGACGTGCACGAGCGCTACCGCGACCTGCAGGAAGGCTCGGTCGCGGACTACATCCCGGTGCTGGCGGAGGCCGATCCGGACCTGTTCGCCGTCTCCCTCGCCGAGGCCGCGGGGCCGATGCACACGGCCGGTGACACCTCCGCCCTCTTCACGATCCAATCGATCTCGAAAGCATTCGTGCTCGCTCTGGTCATCGATGCGATCGGCCACGAGAGCGTGCACGAGATCGTGGGCGTCAACAACACCGGGCTGCCTTTCAATTCCGTCATCGCCCTCGAGCTGAACAACGGGAGCCCGATGAACCCGATGGTGAATGCGGGCGCCATCGCCACCACCGCCCTCATGCCGGGGCGGGACGGCGCCGCGAAGTTCGAGGCGATCCGGGAGGGGCTCAGCGCCTTCGCGGGCCGTCCGCTGCGGATCGACGAGACGGTGCTGGAGTCCG
Source organism: Brachybacterium sp. NPDC056505 (assembly GCF_042794925.1). Lineage (NCBI taxonomy): Bacteria > Bacillati > Actinomycetota > Actinomycetes > Micrococcales > Dermabacteraceae > Brachybacterium > Brachybacterium sp. NPDC056505. Next base: position 280,283 of record NZ_JBHTSV010000001.1, on the reverse strand, counting down.
AGTCCGCGAGCAACCATCGCAACCGGGGGATCGCCGATCTGCTGACCAGCTACGACCGGCTCCGCATACCTGCGGAGGAGGCCCTCGACGCCTACACGCGGCAGTGCTCCCTCCTGGTCACGTCCGATGATCTCGCCGTCATGGGCGCCACCCTCGCGGCGGGCGGCGTGAACCCCCGGACGGGCCGACGGGTCGTCTCGGCGGAGGTCTGCCGCGACACCCTGGCCGTCCTCGCCTCCTGCGGCATGTACGAGCTGTCCGGCGAATGGATGTTCGAGATCGGTCTGCCCGCGAAGTCGGGGGTCTCGGGAGGGATCGCCGCCATCGCACCGGGCAAGGGCGCCGTGGGCGTCTTCTCCCCGCCGCTCGACCGCGCCGGCAACAGCGTGCGCGGCCTGCGGACCTGCGCGTACCTCTCGCGAGCCCTCGGACTGAACCTCTTCGCCTCCCCCAGCCCCTGAACCGTCGTCGCCGCCCCTTCCCCTCCCGATCCCCATCACCCATCCCTGATCCCTGATCCCCACAGGACCACGACCACCAGGAGGGTCCTCATGTCCTCTGCCTCCTCCCCGTCCTCGACGAAGGACCCCGAGCAGCGACGCTCGTGGGTGCCCATGATCGGGCTGTTCCTCGCCCAGGTCCTCATGTCCTTCAACGTCGCGGCCCTGCCGATCTCGTTGGGAGGCATGGTCGAGGACTTCCACGTCCCGCCCACCACCGCGAGCTCGACCATCGTGGTCTACGGCCTCGCCGTGGCCGCGCTCGTGATGACCGGCGCCAAGCTCGGCCAGCGCATCGGCTGGACGCTGATCTTCCGCGGCGTCCTGGTCGTGTTCGCCGCCTCGTCGCTGCTGATGATCTTCTCGCGCACGATCACGTGGGCGATCGCCGGGCAGCTGCTGGCCGGCGCGGCCGCCGCGATCATCGTGCCGGCGCTCGTCGCGCTGATCGCCGAGAACTATCGCGGAGCGCAGCAGGCCACCGCCGTCGGCTCCCTGGGGTCGGCCCGGGCCTTCTCGGGCATGAGCGCCTTCCTCATCGGCGGAACCCTGGGGACCCTCGTCGGATGGCGACCGATCTTCCTCATCACCCTCGCCCTCGCCGTGGCGGTCTTCGCGCTCAGCTTCACCCTGCGCTCGGACCGCGGGGACCCCACGGTGAGGATCGACATCATCGCCTCGGTGCTGATCGGCGCCGCGATCGTGATGCTCACCCTCGGCTTCAACAACCTCAACGGGTGGGGGATCCTGCGCGCCGAGGACACGGCCCCGTTCTCGGTGCTCGGCATGTCGCCCGCGCCGGTCCTGGTGGTGCTCGGCCTCATCAGCGGCCAGGCGTTCCTGCTGTGGACGCGCCGCCGCATGGCCTCCGACCGGGTGCCACTCGTGGACCTGCGGGTGCTCGGCTCGCGCTCCGAGCGGTCCGCCGTGTACGCGATGTTCATCATCGTGGCGATGGAGGCGGCCGTGAACTTCACCGTCCCCACCTACATCCAGGTGGTGCAGGGGCGCGCCCCCTTCGCCACGTCGCTGGCGATGATGCCGTTCAACCTCACCGTGTTCGTCACGGCCACCCTCATCGTCCGCTTCTACTCGCGCTTCAGTCCCCGCACGATCGCCCTGTTCTCGTTCGCGCTGACCACGATCGCGCTGGTCTGGCTCGCAGCGGTTGTCACGAACAACTGGGAGACGCTGCCGACGATCCTCGGGCTCATCGTCTTCGGCATCGGCCAGGGCTCTCTCGTGACACTGGTCTTCAACGTGCTGGTCACGAGCGCCCCGAAGCGGCTCGCCGGGGACGTCGGATCGCTGCGCGGGACCACGCAGAACCTGGCGTCGGCCGTGGGGACGGCCGTCATGGGTGCGCTCCTGGTGACGCTGCTCGGTGTGAACGTGGGCCGCGCAGTCGTCGATCACACGGAGCTCCCGTCCGAGCTCGTCTCGCAGGTCGACCTCGACAACGCGAACTTCGTGAGCAACGCCGAGCTCGAGGAGCTGCTTGAGGGCACGACGGCCACGCCTCAGCAGGTCGACGCCGCGATCGAGGTGAACGAGGCCGAGCGCCTGCGCACCCTGAAGCTCGGCTTCCTGGTCCTGGCAGGGATCAGTGCGGCCGCCGCTCTGCCGGCCTCGCGGCTGCCCCGCTACCGCCCGGAGGAGATCCCGGACCCGGCCCCGCAGGACTGATCGCTCGCCACCAGCAGTCGCAGGTGGTCGCTCGCGTCCGCTGGGCTGCCGCTCGTCGGCGGCGACCGCTCGCGCCCACGCGCCAGGATTTCACCGGCCTGCCGACGATCTCCTGGTGACGACCGGCGATCAGACGTGCCCGCAGCGGGACCATCGGGCCCCCTCGCTCTCGCTCCGGTTCGCATGCAGCAGGACCTTCCGAAGCGTAGCGACATCCCGACTCAAGCGCCCACGAAGAGCGAGAGCACGAGCACGCCCACGAGCCCGATGAGCGATTGGAGCGAGAGCTGCAGCGTCCAGGTCACGGACCTGATCGTCGCCGGGCACCATCACGAGATCGCCGGGGTGGACACGGTGATGATCACGCCCGCGGAAGGAACAGCGGCGTACTACGTGCTCTCCGGTACGACTCTCCAGCGAGACATCGCCGAGGGGGAGATCATCTCCGTCGACGATGTCGACGGCATCGATGGCCGAGTGCTCGAGCTGAATCAGGCTGTTCAGGAGGTATGACAGGCACTCCAGGCCCGGACCGCCGTCGCCCCGCGGATTCCCCAGAATCAGCTCCCCAGTCCAGCGGTCCACCTCGCGGACCCGGTGGACGTGCGCCAGGCCAATACTCCCCTGTCCCGTCTCGACGAGTTTCGTCATCACGGGGATCAGTCGCTTCTCCTCGACTCCGGTCCTGACTCCCTCGAACGCAGGACTGTCCCCCCGGTCATGGCCTGTTCACCAGGAAGGAGTCGTCCGGTGTCGTCTGATCGGCCCGGCGCACCCCAGCTCTGACCCGGAGCACGGGAGAGCCTCGCCGCACGGGCGTTGTGCGACTCCCGCGGCTCCCGCGGCTCCCGCGGCTGCCGCGGGTCACATGGTTCCGGGCACCGGGCACCGGGCGCCGGGCGGCCCCGGGCATCCGGCGCGTCGCCCCGGGGTGGACGCCGGGAGCGGGATGCGATGGGATCGGCGCATGAGCACTCCCTTCGCCATCGTCGGCATCGACGCCCTGACCGGCGAGCGGGACGGCGCCGTGCACCGCGACTGGACCGTCAGCGTCGGCGCCGACGGCCTGATCACCTCCGCAGGCCCCTCGGCGCAGATCGATCTCCCGCCGACCCTGTCGCGGATCGACGGCGCGGGGAAGTTCCTCGTGCCCGGGATGATCAACGCCCACGCGCATCTGTTCGCCGACGGCAGGCCGCTCTCCTCGATCTACACGAACCCGAGGATCGCAGGGCACCTGACGCGCGCCATGCACACCCCGCCGGGCCGCGCGCTCCTGCGCCGTCGGACCCGTCAGAACGCGCTGACCCAGCTGCACTCGGGGGTCACCACGATCCGGACCGTCGGCGACACGGACGACGAGGTCATCCACGTCCGCGAGCAGATCGACAGCGGCGAGATCACGGGCCCGAGGCTGCTGCCCGCCGGCCCGCTGATGGCGATCACGGGCGGACACGGCGCTCCGCAGATCGCGCTGATCGGCGATGATCCGGAGACCGCCCGCGCCAACACGCGCCGCAACCTGCGTCGGGGCGCGCAGGCGATCAAGATCGCGGCGACCGGCGGGGTCACGGACGCCCTGGACGTCGGTCATGCCGGGAGGCTGGAGATGCCCGAGGCGTCGATGCGTGCCGTCTGCGAGGAGGCCCACGCGGCGGGAGTGCTGGTCGCGGCGCACGCCCAGGGCCGGGAGGGGGTGCTCGCAGCGCTCCGTGCCGGAGTCGACACGATCGAGCACGGTGCGACACTCGTGCCGGAGAGCATCGAGCTCTTCCATGACAACCCCGCCTCCCTGCGCGGCTGGTCTGCGCTGGTCCCGACTCTCCTGGCGTGCATCCCGCTGGTCCGGTTCGATCCGCAGGTCACGGGCCTCGGAGAGGTGGTGCAGGGGAACGCCCGCATGGTGCTCGACGAGATGCTGACGGGAGCGCAGCAGGCGATCGAGCACGGGATCGCTCTCGGGATCGGCACCGACTCGGGCGTCAGCTACTCCACCCACTCGAGCTTCTGGCGCGAGCTCGATCTCTATCCGCGTCTCCTCGGCGTCGATCCCGCCGCGGTGCTCCACACGGCGACTGCCGGCAACGCCTCCATCCTCGGGCTGGAGGGCGTCACCGGACGCCTCGCCCCGGGGCTCTCGGCCGATCTCGTGGTCCTCGAGGCCGACCCCCTGGAGTCGTTCGAGGCCCTCGCCGAGCCCTCGATGGTGGTGGTCCGGGGCGAGCGCATCGTCCGCCCAGAGATCCGCCGCATCCCCGACATCGACGCGCAGCTCGACACCCTGCGCGTCTGAGCCCCGCACCGGACGGCCGTGGTCGGGTGGGGCGTCGTCCCCCGGGTCTGTCCGCGGACCGGTGGGCGGGATGCACGCAGGTCGGGGCCCAGCACAGCGCGTCCACAGCCCGGCTCGCCGGGCCCCTCGGCCCCGTACTCTGGAGCGCATGCACGAGACCTCCTCCGCCGAGACGATCCCGCCCTCCGCGATCGACGACATCGACAACGAGGTCACGGCGGAGGTCCCCGCGACCGAACCGGCGCCCGCGCAGACCCCGAGCGCCTCGTCGGCGGGTGATCCCGCCCTGCAGGTCCTTTCCACGGTCTTCGGCTACGACTCCTTCCGCGGCGAGCAGGCGCAGATCATCGACCAGGTCAGCGGCGGCGGCGACGCGGTCGTGCTCATGCCCACCGGCGGCGGCAAGTCGCTGTGCTACCAGATCCCGTCGCTGATCAGACCCGGCACCGGGATCGTGATCTCCCCGCTGATCGCGTTGATGGCCGACCAGGTGGCGGCGCTCGAGACCAACGGCATCCGCGCCGCCTACCTCAACTCCACGCTCGAGATGCACGAGGCGCAGGCGGTCGAGCAGCAGCTGCTCGCCGGCGAGCTCGACCTGCTGTACATGGCGCCCGAGCGCCTGGTCCTCCCCCGCACGGTCCAGCTTCTGCAGCGCGCCGACCTCGCCCTGTTCGCGATCGACGAGGCCCACTGCGTGGCCCAGTGGGGGCACGACTTCCGGCCCGACTACCTGGGCCTCTCGATGCTCGCCGAGACCTTCCCGGACGTCCCGCGGATCGCGCTGACCGCGACCGCGACGCGCGAGACCCACCGGGAGATCACCGAGAACCTGCGGATGCAGGATGCGCGGCACTTCGTCTCGAGCTTCGACCGGCCCAACATCCAGTACCGCATCGACCCCAAGGCGTCCCCGCGCGAGCAGCTGCTGCGGCTGATCCGCAGCGAGCATCCCGGCGAGGCGGGGATCGTCTACTGCCTCTCGCGCAAGGGCGTCGAGCAGACCGCCGCCTGGCTCGCCGAGCGCGGGGTCGCCGCCCTGCCGTACCACGCGGGCCTCGACGCGGCCGTGCGCCACGACCACCAGGAGCGCTTCCTGCGCGAGGACGGCCTGGTCATCGTCGCGACCATCGCCTTCGGCATGGGGATCGACAAGCCCGACGTCCGCTTCGTCGCCCACCTGGACCTGCCCAAGTCCATCGAGGGCTACTACCAGGAGACCGGCCGCGCGGGCCGCGACGGGCAGCCCTCGACCGCCTGGATGGCCTACGGACTGGGCGACCTGGTCAGCCAGCGCCGCTTCATCGACACCGGGGAGGGCTCCGAGCCCTTCAAGCGCAACGCCCGCGCGCACCTGGACGCGATGCTCGCCCTGTGCGAGACGGTCAGCTGCCGCCGCGTGCAGCTGCTGCACTATTTCGGCCAGGAGTCCGAGCCCTGCGGGAACTGTGACGTGTGCCTGAACCCGCCGAGCACGTGGGATGCGACCGTGCCCGCGCAGAAGCTGCTCTCGGCGCTGATCCGCCTGGACCGCGAGCGCGGCCAGCAGTTCGGCTCCGGGCAGGTGATCGACGTGCTGCGCGGCAAGCACAACGACCGCTCCGCCCAGTCCCGCCACCAGGAGCTGAGCGTCTGGGGCATCGGCGAGGACCTCTCCGAGCGCGAGTGGCGCACGGTGCTGCGGCAGCTGCTGTCCCGGAGGATCGTCGAGGCGGTCGGGGAGTACGGGGTGCTGGTGCCCGGGGAGCACGCGGGGCCCGTGCTGCGCGGGGAGGTCACCGTGGAGCTCGCCGTCGACCGCTCCCCCGCGAAGGCGCCGCGGTCGCGGGGCGCGGGGCGCGGAGGGGGTGCGGGCGGCGCGTCGCGGGCGGCGGCCTCGCTCGAGTCCGCGCAGCAGGAGGTCTTCGAGCGCCTGCGGGCGTGGCGCACCTCGGTCGCGAAGGAGAAGCAGATCGCCCCGTACATGGTCTTCTCCGACGCCACGCTGGTGGGGATCGTCGAGCTGCGGCCGACGAGCGTGGACCAGCTGGGCGGCGTCAGCGGCGTGGGCGCGAAGAAGCTCGCCGAGTACGGCGAGGACGTGCTCGAGGTGCTCGAGGGGAGCTGATCTCCCGGGCGGGCCCGCCCGTGCATTCAGCCCTGGGTGATCCCGTCGACGAAGGCGTCGATGGCCTGCTCGTTCGAGCGGGGCCCGCCGGCGCCCCAGATGCGCGGCGGGAAGGCGTGCGCGCGCCCCGCCTTCACGGCGGGCAGGGAGCTCCAGATGTCGTTCTTCTGCATCTCGTCGATGTAGCTGCCCTCTCCGGTGCCCTCGTCGTTCGCATAGAAGAGGTTCGCGTCGCCCACCGCGGTGAGGCCCTCGACGTCGGTCTGGGTGAGGCCGTACTCCTCGCTCACGCCGCCGGTGCCGTAGGCCTCCTCGAGGTCGTCGTCCCAGGCGGACGTGAGGCCCAGCTCCTTGCCGAGCTCGGTGAACAGGGCGCCGTCGGTGTACGGGCGGATGGTGAGGTTGCCGCCCTCGACCCAGCCGTCGAAGAACAGGAACTCCTTCGTCTCCAGGTCCGCGTCCTGGACCTCCTTCTTGGCGGCGGCGAGGTGGTCGTCGAACTCTTCGAGCACGGCATCCGCGCGCTCGGAGCGCCCGGTGGCCTCGCCGATCATGGAGAACACGCCCTTCATGTTGCCGATCGGGTCGTCGGGGTCCGCGCCCAGGGTCGCGAGCACGGGCACGCCGGTCTTCTCGATCTGGCCGATGATCTCGTCGTCCTTGCTGAAGGCCTCGACCACGACGAGGTCGGGGTCGAGCGAGAGCACCGTGTCCAGGTCGGGTTCGCCGCGGGTGCCGACGTCCTCGACGCCCTCGGGGAGGGTCTCGGCGCTGTCCCAGGTGCGGAAGCCGTCGGGCTCGGAGACGCCGACGGGCTGCACGCACTGGCTCAGGGCGTCCTCGACCTGCTGCCATTCGAGGACGACGACGCGCTGCGCGGGCTTCTCGAGCTCGACCGTGCGGCCGACGCCGTCGGTGATCGAGACCGGGTCGTCCGAGGTGGCGGTCGTGTCCTGCGCACAGTCCTTCGAGATCGCCGCCGCGGCCGAGCCGCCGTCGGACGCCGCGGAGTCGGCCGACGAGGAGGAGACGTCGGTCGTGCCGCAGGCGCCCAGGGCCAGGGTGAGGGCCCCGGCGGCGAGCGCGGAGGCGGCTGCGGCGAGGCGGCGCGGGCGGGCACGGAGGGAGGAGGACATCGAGGGCCTTTCGGGGAGCGCGGGATCCCGGGCTCCGGAAGCGCCCGAGGTGAGGGCAGCAGTGCCGCGATCAGATTAGGTGACCCTCACCGAGTCCGCAATCACGACCTCAAGACGTCTGATCAGGGTTTTCGGACACCTGTCGCGAGGTGTGCGCCGGGCGTGCGCCCGGTGACGCGGTGGAAGGCGTCGATGAAGGTGCTGGGCTGGGAGCAGCCCAGGATCCGCGAGACCTCCTGCACCTCACGGCCCTCGCCGAGCAGGCGCAGCGCGTGATGGATGCGCAGCGTCTGCCGCCAGCGCGCGAAGGACAGCCCGGTCGCGGCGCGGAACGCCCTGCTGACCGTGCGTGTGCTCAGCCCCGCCTCGCGGGACCAGGCGGGCAGGTCGCGCGGGTCGGCGGGATCGGCGAGCAGGGCGCGCGCGATCGGGTCGATGCGTGGATCGCCCGGCAGGCGCAGGTCGAGGGCGGGGGCCGACGGCTCGAGGACGTCCAGGACCACCGCCTCCGCGCGCGACCGCGCGGCGGGCGCGAGGTCGCGGCGGGTGAGATGCAGCAGGAGGGACTCGAGCAGCGGCGTCATCACCAGGGTCGTCGCCGCTCCGAGCGGCTCCGGCAGGGCGGCGGGGGCGAAGAACGCGTCGCACAGCTCGACGTCGGCCGTGAGCCGGCCCGCGTGCTCCACCCCGGCGGGGATCCACAGGCCCTGGCCCTCGGGGACGGTCACCAGCAGATCGTCGACGCGCGCGGTCATCGTCCCGCCGCGCACCCACACCAGCTCGTGCAGCGGATGGGTGTGGGCGGGGTACTCGGAGGGCGCGCCGGACAGATGCGCCTCGGCGTGGATGGTGAACGCCGCGGGGGCGTCCTCGGGCAGAGGGTCGACGTCGTAGGTGACGGTGCCGGACTCGCGCGCCCAGGCCCCGAGACTCGCGGGAGCACTCACCCCTGGTCCGGATGGGCCGGGACCACCATGACCGGTCCGCCGGCCCCGTGCAGCACGCCGCGGGAGACCGAGCCCAGCAGGGCGCTCTTCACGGTGCCGCGCCCGCGGGTGCCGAGCACGGTGAGAGGCGCGTCGCGGCTCTGCTCGGCCAGCAGCTCGATGCTGTTGCCGACCTCGACGACGACCTCGATCTCGAGGTCCGGGTGCTCCGCGCGCAGCGGGGCGATGCGGTCCTCGACCATGCCCTCGAGCTCGACGCGGCGCTCCTCCACGGACACGTGGTCGTCCGAGTACGTGGGGTACCAGTAGGTCCACTCGTCCAGCAGGGGCATCGCGACGAACACCCGCAGGGCCGTCCCGAGCCTCTCGGCCTGACGGGCGGCGGTGCGCAGCACGAGGCGGCTCTGCTCCGACCCGTCGACCCCCGCGACCACGGGCCCGCGGCCGGCTGCAGGGGCGCTGTCGGATGATCCGTCGGCCCGCTCGCGGCGGGGCACGACGACCGTGGGGCATCGGGAGTGGGCGGGCAGCCCGGAGGCGACCGAGCCGAGCACGCGCCCGGCGAAGCCGCCGCGACCGCGCGATCCCACGACCACGAGCTTCGCCTTCCCGGAGGCGTCCACGAGCACCCCTGTCGCATCGCCCTTGGCGGAGCGGAAGGTGAGCGGGCCGGGATGGTCCTTGACGATCTCGGCGGCCTCCTCGAGGGTCGCCCGGGCGGCGGCCTTACCGGCGTCGTCGGCCTCGTGGGGCATCGAGGCGAGGTTCGCGTAGAAGGCGCCCGGCGCGGCGTAGGCGGTCACCACGGTGAGTCCGCTGCCGCGCCGTCGGGCCTCGTCGGCAGCGAAGTCCAGGGCGGATCGGGCCTGCTCGGAGCCGTCGAAGCCGACGAGCACCTCCAGGTCTCGGTCTGCGGAGTCGAAGGGGATCTGGTCGTCCATGACTGACCTCCCGGCGAGAGTGACCAGCGGTTCCGTATCCCTCAGGCTAGCAACCGGGGCGCGGGAGCGGGAGGGGCGGGCGAGAGCCCCGTGGCGTCCGTGCCCCTCCCCCACGACCCTGCCCTTGCCGGCCCGCCCGATACCCTGGAGCGTGTGATCGGAACGGACGTCGCAGTGCTGCTCGGGCTCGCGGCGGCGACGTTCGTCGGGGCGCTCGCGCAGCGCTCGACGGGCATGGGCTTCGCGCTCCTCGCCTCGCCGTTCCTGGTCCTCGTGCTGGGGCCGCTGCAGGGGATCCTCGTGGTCAACGTGTGCGGAGCGCTGTCCGCGCTGCTGAACCTCACCCAGGTGCGCAGGGACGTCGACCGGAAGCGGCTGCGGGTCCTCGCGCCGATGGGCGTGATCGGGGTGATCCCCGGTGCGATCGCCGTGGCCGTCCTGCCGGCGGCGTCCCTGATGATCGCGGTGAGCACGATCGTGCTGCTGGGGCTGCTGCTCACCCTCGCGATGCGCGGGCGCACGGTCCCGGACTCCCCTGAACTCGGCGTCGCGGGCGGCCTGGCCTCGGGGTTCATGAACGTCACGGCCGGCGTGGGCGGGCCGGGCGTGGTGATCTACGCGCGCGCCACCGGTTGGGAGCACCGCGGCTTCGCGGCGACCGCGCAGGTGCAGTTCATGATCCTCAGCATCGTCTCGCTGGTGGCCAAGCGGGCGCTGCCCACGCTCTCCGCCACCGGCTGGACCGTGCTGATCGCTGCGCTGCTGCTGGGCGTGATCGCGGGCGGCCGGGTCTCCCGGAGGGTCGATGGCGAGAGCGCCATGCGGATCGTGCTGGTGGTCGCGCTCGCGGGGGCGCTGATGGCGCTCGTGCGCGGAGTGCTGCTGCTGGTGTGAGGGCAGGGTCTAGGCTCTAAATCCCTCGCGCCCCCTTGATCGGACCCCCATGCCCTGGAGCACGCGCCAGCTCGCCGACCTCGCCGGCACCACCGTGAACACGGTGCGCCACTACCACCAGATCGGTCTCCTCCCCGAGCCCGAGCGCCGCAGCAACGGCTACAAGCAGTACACCGTCCCCCATCTGGTGCGTCTGCTGCGTATCCGCCGGCTCGTCGACCTCGGCGTTCCGCTCGCGCGGATCGACAGCATCGATGACCTGGCGCAGGGAGACGACGCGACGTCGGGGGACGGGGATGGCGCGGATGGCGGAGAGAGCTCCGTGTCGACGACCCTGCGCGAGCTCGACGAGGAGCTGCGATCGCGCATCGCCCAGCTCGAGGAGGCGCGCACGCAGATCGCAGCGCTGCTCGCCGGCGGCGCTCCCGCCCATACGCCGCCGGGGTTCGAGTCGGTGAGCGCCGGCATGAGCGAGGCCGATCGATCGCTGATCCAGATCTACGCGGAGCTGTATCGGCCCGAGGCCCTGGCCGACGTGCGCTCGATGGTCGAGGCGTCCGACGAGACATCGCGACGCTTCGACGAGCTCCCGTCCGACGCCGACGAGGCCTCTCGGCAGCGGCTCGCGGAGGATCTGCTCCCCCGGCTGCAGGCCCAGGTCGAGGCGCACCCATGGCTGCGCGATCCTGCCCCGCAGTACCAGAAGAGCAGGTCGGAGACGCGGAACGCGCTGCGCGATGCGCTGCACGAGATCTACAACGACGCCCAGCTCGACGTCATCGCGCGCGTCGAGCGGCTCGCAGAGCACCAGACCCCTTGACCGTGTGGTGACCACACAGTCTTGTCTGGTCGTCCAGTCACCGACCGGTCCGCTCACCAGGGCCGCCGAAGGAGGACCACGATGACCGACCGACGCACCGCTCCCAACTCGAACGCTCTCCCGGCCGCCTCTCCGACCACGCGCCCATCGGGCCCGGGCTGGCCGGAGATCCTCGTGGGCCTCGTCGTCTACGTGATCTGCTTCGGACTCGTCTTCCTGCTGCTGCCGCTCGCGGGCGGCGGCGCGCTGGGCGGGATCATCGGCCTGTTCGTCTCCGGCGCGATGGGGCTGATCGCCTTCGGCGCCGCCTGGGCGCTGCGCATCCGCTCGGCCGCGGCCTTCGGGTTCCGACGCGCGAGCGGCCGACAGCTGCTCGCCGGGGCGGGGCTCGGCGTGCTCGCGGCGATCATCGGCAGCGCGCTCACCGTCGCCTACGTGATGCTCTCCGGCGACATGCAGTCCCCCCAGTCCAGCTACCAAGCGGCCTCGACGGGCGGGGCGCTCTCCCTGGTCCTCACGCTCGTCGGCGGATCGATCATCACCCCGATCGGCGAGGAGTCGCTGTTCCGCGGGGTGGTCGCGAACGCCCTGCTCAGCCGGTATGGAGCATGGATCGGCGCGCTCGCGAGCGCGATCGTCTTCGCCCTGTTCCACGGCATCAACACGGTGCTGCCCTCGGCCTTCATGGTCGGCCTGTTCGCCGCCCTGCTGTTCTGCCGCACCGGCTCGATCTGGCCGGGCGTGGTCCTGCACGGCACCAACAACCTGGTCAGCTCGCTGCTGCCGCTCGCGCTCGCGGGCATGGCCGCGGGGGCGTGAGGGGCGCGAGCGAGCGCGCACTCCACGCCTGATCCCCCGCCGCCCAAGCGCGTCACTTGCACATGCGGAAGGTCTTGCCTCCGGGCATTCCGTATCGCTTGCCGGTGTATCCGCCGGGGTTCGAATACGGGATCTCCGGGCCGTACGGCGCGCAGCTCGATCCCGAGGAGGACGACCCCGAGCTCCGCTTCGAGCCGCTCGACGAGCCCGACCGGCCCTTCGAACTCGAACTCTTCGGCCCGCTCTTCGTCCCGCCGGAGCCCTTCGAGTCCTTCGAGGACGACGATTTCGAGCCCCCTGTGCTGCGCGATGAGCTCGAGCTGCTCCCCCTGCTGGTGGATCCACTGCGGCTCTTCGTACGGGAGGAGCCGGCGGCCTCGTCGGCGCTCGAGGACGACGACTTCTTCGGCGACGATCCGTTCGAGGAGGAGGACCCCTTCGAGGACGACGACTGCTTGGACGAGGATGGCGTCTTGGGAGCGGAAGACGGGTTCGACGGCGATCTCTTCGAGGAGCTCGAGGGCTTCGAGGGACTCGACGTCCCCGTGACTTTCTTCTTCGTCGTGCGCTCCTGCTGCGATGACCTCGACTTCTGCTCCGCACTCTCCGATGCGCGCGCCTGGCGAGCCTTCTCCTCCTGTGCCTCGCTCTCGGCGTGCTCCTTCTCGTGACTTTCCTGTGTCTGCCTGTCGTCGAAGGTGGTCTTGGCCTTCGTGAGGTCGGAGCGCTTCCGCTGGGCGGAGTCGCGCTGCTCGGTCGCCTTCTCGCGCAGGGAGTCGATGTAGGGGGTCATGGTGCTCGTTGCGAAGACGATGTTCCCGAGGTCCGAGAAGCTGCGGGCATCGAGCGCGACGACGAATGCGTCGGCATCGGCGACGGCGTCCTCCGCACCTCCGAGCGCTTCCGCCGGGTCGCCGTCCACCTGCGAGGGGACAGCATCGACGGCCTCCGCGACCTGCTGCGCCTGCGCCGGGAGCGTGCATTCGACCGATGGGGAGAAGAGCCCCGCCTGTTCGCGCTGAGCCTCCTCGGATGCGCGAGTGACCTCGCCGAGGAAGCGATCGTTCGGCTCGAAGAGGACGGGCAGACCGAGGCCCTCGGCTGCGATCTCGGCGTTCACCAGCGAGCCCGACTCGAACACCGCCGCAAGGGTGCGGTCGTACCGATCCGTGCGCTCCTGGTCGTACTCCAGCTCGATCTCGGTGCCGGCAGGGAGCCGCTTCTCGAGGAACGCGCTCGCCTCCGGCCCCATGCACTGCACCGGCTCGTCGGGATCCTTCGTCTCGGGGGTGTCGATATTCAGCAGACGCACCCGCACGTCGTCCCCGTCGATGCGAGCGACCAGCGTGTCCCCGTCGATCACCCTCACGACTTCTCCGCGGGTGTCGTCGTCGCCGAAGGCCGCGACCGCCCCGGTGATCCCCACGGCGGCGACAGCGCCGATCGCCAACAATCGGACCGCCCATGCCGGTCCCCTCGATGGACGCGCCCCGCCGACGGGTCTCGCTCCGCCCTGAATACGCACGGCTTCGTCTCCCGGACTCAGTGCTGGCGCCCATGCGCCCCGCAGATGAGGGAAGACTACGAGAAACCTGGGACATTTCAGGATTGTTTCTGAACATTGCCGCGCACCCGTCCCCCGGCCCGCCCTGCGACCCCGCTGACCAGCGCCTCGAGCGGTCCGCGGGAGCCGCGCGCCGAGAGCACGAGGCCGATCAGCACGACGACGGCGAGGTGCGCGAGCAGGATCCAGACGCCCGCGATGAACCACGGAGCGCTCTCGAAGGCGTCGGGGCCCGCGACGACGAGCGCGGCGATCATCGCGGCGCCGGTGAGCACCACGTGGATCGTGTAGATCGTGAGCGGCGCGGCGCCGGCCGCGCGGAGTGCCCGCGGCAGCGCGCCGGCGAGGTGTCGGGCCGGCGGGATCACGAGCATGAGCAGGGCGATCACGGCGACGGAGACGCCGGCCGTCGCGATGATGTCGGCGATCGAACCGGTGTGCGGGGTCGCCAGGGCCTGCATCCAGAGGTCGCTACGGAGCGGTGCGCCGAAACCGTGGAGGTCCAGGAGCATCTTGTCCTCGCCCTGCGCGAGCGCCCATGCCTTCACCGCGGCCGAGGTGCCGTAGGCGATCACCGCCGCGCCGACGCCGGTGCCGAGCACCGTGAGGGACCAGCGGCGCACGCGTCCCGCCTCGATCGCCCCGAGCAGGGAGCGCATGAGGATGACGCCGAGCAGCAGGTACGGCAGCCACGTGATCAGCGGATACATGCCGGTGAGCGCGAGCCCGCGCAGCAGCGTCAGGGGCTCGAGCACGTTCATCGGGGTCACGTTGCCGATCTCCTGGACGATGCGGAGGTCCGAGCGGACGCTCGCGTTCAGCCAGCCGCCGACGGCGGTGAGGACGAGCGCGATGGCCGCCAGCACGCGGCTCGAGCACAGCAGCAGGGGCGCGGTGATCATCATCCCCAGGCCGAAGGGCACGAGGACGACCACCACCCAGGTGGGCACGAAGCCGAGCAGCAGGCCGATCGCGAGGACGAGCGCCCCGCGGACGATGCCGCTGCGCACGGCCCCGGCGCGGTCTCCGGCTGCGAGCCGCTTCCGGGAGGCGAGCACGAGGCTGCAGCCGCCGATCACGGCGAACAGCGCCGCGGAGGTGCCCTCGGTGAGGACGCTCGCGATCCGGGCCGCAGCGTTCTGCCAGGGCGATCCTGCGGGTGCGGCGCCCAACGGCACCAGCAGGTGGGCGGCCATCATGCCGACGATCGCGACGAGTCGCGCGAGGTCGAGCGCCTCGAGGCGGGCGGGGCCGGCGGAGGGAGAGGGGCCGGTCACGGTGGCGACCGGCGCTGACCGGGGATGAGGGGAGGTGGTGGTGTGCATGCCCCCGAGACTCTCGTTCCCACCAGCGCGTTCGCGTCATGCTGGGGTCCCTGTGCACTGCCACCGTGCGCCGATCTCCCCCTCAGTCCACGGTCTGACGCGCGCAGGGGGCAGAGCCTGGTTCAGCAGGATTCGTAGCGATAGCCGTCGGCGTCCTGGGCGACGAGGTCGCGGTCCCTCAGGATCGTCAGTGGTGCGCGGTCCGGGAGGGCGCACACGTCGGCGAAGGTCATCCCGGCGTCCTCGAGGCTGTCGGGGTACTCGATCTGCAGGACGTGGGCGCCGTAGACGCCCGTGTACGCGGCGCATTCGTCGTAGGCGCCGCATTCCTCGGCGACGGCGAAGTCGAAGCCGAGCTCCTCGTGCGCCGTCGCCGTGATCTCGGCGGCGTTCTTCTGGGCGATCGCGAGCCCGGATTCGTGCGCGAGGTCCACGTAGGCGGAGGCGAGGGCCATCGCACCGTTCTCGTCGATCCGGTCGAACCGGTCGAAGGTGTCGAGGTTGTCGATCTCGACGGCGTCGTAGCCGACCGCGGCGCAGCCCGTGATCACCGGGGCGAGGACCTCCAGGATGTCGTCGCGCTGCGTCGAGCCGGACGGATCGAGGATGTACTCGTCGTCCCAGTCGGGGTCGGTGACCAGGTCGCCGTGCGCGTCGTGCAGCAGCAGATCGGCGTGCTCCTCCCACATCGCGGCGTCGTCGGGCTGGGTCTGGAAGCCGTTGACGTAGCAGACGTTGTAGGCGCCCTTCAGCGGTTCGGCGGTCGCATCGCGCACGACCACGTCGATCGGGTCCGACGGCGTGTAGGCACCCCCGAGCTGATAGTCGAAGGCGCCGCTGGTGGGAGGCAGCTCCGGGGTGTGCTCCCCCTCCGAGGAGGGATGATCGGAGGGCGCCGCGTCAGGATCATCGGCCGATCCCCGCGAGACCGGCGACATCGACCTGCCGTCGGCCTCCGCGTCCTCTCCTGCGCAGGCCGCGGCCATCAGCAGCACCAGAGCCGCCGTCGCGGCGCCCCGCCTCGTCCGTCCCATCCGGCCTGCCCTCTTCTTCTCGGTTCCGCAGCACCTGGGCTCAGCAGCCCGCACGGGCGTCCACGTGCCGCCCGTGCGGGTCGCGCTCAGTTCGCCGGCGTGCGCGTCTCGGCGCTGATGAACCAGGCCTGCTGCTCGAGCTTCTCGATGATGCCGTGGAGGATGTCGGCAGAGGTCGGATCGGCCTCGTCGACCTCGTCGTGGACGTAGCGCATGCTGCCGACGGTCGCCTCGATCGCCGAGGTCACGAGGTCGATCGCGTCGTGGGTGAGCACCTCGCCCTGGGGGAACTCGGGCAGGGAGTTCTGCTCGGCGACGACCGCGGGGCGGCCGTCGGGCGTGGCATGGAGTGCGCGCATCCGCTCGGCGATGTCGTCGGCGGCCTCCCGCGCGATGTCCACGACCTCGTCGAGGTTCAGGTGCAGGTCGCGGAAGTTCGGGCCCACGATGTTCCAGTGGGCCTGCTTGCCCACGAGGTGCAGGGCCGTGAGCTCCACGAGCACGCGCTGCAGGTTCTTGGCCAGGGCGTCGGAGGCGAGGAAGCCTCCCTCGGCGTTCTCACGCCGCGTGCGCTCGGCTCCGGCCGGGGTCGGGACGTCGACGGTCTCGTTCATCGTGCATCTCCTTCGTTCGACGGTGGACGCCTCCGACGCTACGCGGCGACCACATGGTGGACAAGGGGGCGCGAGCGGACGCGGGAGCGCGGAGGGGCGCAGGCCTGACGCGGGGCCCGCGGGCCGACGGCGGTCCCGCCCCGTAGCATCTGCTGCGAGGCGCGGCGCCGATGCCGCCCCGGAAGGACTCCTCGGCCCATGCCCAGCGACCCGACCACATCCCCTGGCCGCCCGAACATCCTGATCCTGATGACGGACCAGCAGCGCACCGGCTTCACCGCCGGTGCGGGCGGCCCGGACTCGATGCCCCGCGTGGATGCGCTGCTCGAGGACGGCACGCGCTTCGAGCGGGCGTACACGAGCGCGCCCGCGTGCGTCCCGGCCCGCACGAGCCTGCTCACCGGCCGCTTCCCCTCGGCGCACCGCGTGCGCCAGAACTCCACGCCCCAGCAGGCCGTCTATTCCTCGGACCTGCTGGACGTGCTGCGTGGGCGCGGCTATCGCCTGCACTTCGCGGGCAAGCCCCACATGCACGCCCAGCCCGAGGACTTCGACGCCTATCACGGGCCGTTCATGCACGAGGGCGGCCCCGCGGACAGCACCGAGCAGGAGGCCTTCGACGCCTGGCTGCACGAGCTCGACCACTCGGTCGCCCACGACCCGGCCCCGTTCGGCCCCGAGGTGCAGCTGCCGGCCCGGATCATCGACGGGGCGATCCGGGACCTCGACGCGAGGGCGGGCGAGGACCCGTTCCTGCTGTGGGTCTCGTTCCCCGAGCCCCACAACCCCTACCAGGTGCCCGAGCCCTACTTCAGCATGTTCGACCCCGCCGAGGTCCCCGACCGGAAGGTCGGTCCCGAGGTCCTGGACCGGATGGGATGGAGGTTCCGCTGGCTGCACTCGCTGATCGAGGAGAAGCGCCCTGGCTTCGACACCGAGTGGAGGCGACTGCGGACTAACTACCTGGGGATGCTCCGGCTCATCGATGACCAGATCGGTCGGCTGCTGGACCGTCTGGGGCCCGCGCTCGAGGACACCGTCGTGGTCGTTCTCAGCGACCACGGGGACCTCGTCGGCGAGTACGGCCTGCAGCGCAAGGGCGCGGGGCTGCCGGAGGCGCTGGTGCGGATCCCGCTGGGCATCGCCGGCCCCGGCATCACCGCCCAGCGACGCCGGGAGCCGGTCTCGATCGTGGACGTGCTGCCGACGGTCTGCGAGCTCGTCGGGGCGCCGTTCCCGCCGGGTGTGCAGGGCAGGTCCCTGCTCCCGCTGCTCGCGGGCGAAGAGGCGCCGGCCGAGGAGTTCTCCACGATGTACGCGGAGCACGGGTACGGGGGCGTCTCGTACGGGGAGGGCGACCGGCCGCCCCTCCACTTCCCCTACGAGGGGCGCTCCTTCGACGAGCTGAACTCCGTCACCCAGAGCGGCGAGATGCGGATGGTCGTCGGCGACCGGTACAAGCTGATCGCCGACGACCTCGGGACCTTCTCCCTCCACGACCTGCAGGAGGACCCCGCCGAGGTCCACGACCTCATCGACGACCCCGCGCTCGCCGAGGTCCGGGAGGGCCTGCTGCGTGGGCTCGCCCTGTGGATGATGCGCGTGGCCGACGACCTCCCCGAGGGTGCCTACCGCCCGGGCACGGCGCCGCACAATTGGCGGTGGGCGGACCCGTCCGCGCGCACCTGACGACACGGCGCCGGATCCGACGTACGGTCGAGGGTCCCGGGGCTCGGAGCGGCCGGGCCCTGCCGCATGGAAGGACCTGCTCATGGACACGGTCACCCTCGGATCCTCCGGACTCCGCGTCTCCCGTCTGGCGCTCGGGACCATCCCCTTCGGCTCAGGCGGCGGCTTCGAGAAGATCGCCGGCCTCGGCGTCGAGGAGGCCCGCAGGCAGCTCGACGAGGCCCTGTCTCGCGGCGTGAACTTCATCGACACCGCGAACATCTACTCCGCGGGCGACTCCGAGCGCGTCCTCGGGAAGGCGATGAGCGGTCGTCGGGAGGACATCGTGCTCACCTCCAAGACGCGCAGCCCCATGGGTGAGGGACCCAACGACTCCGGGGCGAGCAGGATCCACGTGCGGCGCTCCGTCGACCAGAGCCTCGAGCGCCTGGGCACCGATCACCTCGACCTGCTGTACATGCACCAGTGGGACGGACAGACCCCGATCCTCGAGACCATCCGCGTCGCGAACGAGCTCATCCGCGAGGGCAAGATCCGCTACTGGGGAGTGTCGAACTACAGCGGCTGGCAGCTCGCGAAGACCGTCTACGAGGCGCGGATGGCCGGTCTCGAGGGCCCCGTCGCCCAGCAGGTCTACTACACGCCCGAGGCCCGCGAGATCGAGTACGAGATCCTCCCCGCCGCACGGGACCTGGGCGTGGGGACGTTCGCCTGGAGCCCCCTCGGCGAGGGGCTGCTGACCGGAAAGGTGCGACGCGGCGAGAAGACCTCGCCCGATACCCGCCAGGGCGCGGGCTGGCCCGAGCCGCACGTGGTCGACCGCGAGCGCGCCTTCGACATCATCGAGCAGCTCGACGAGATCGCGGGCGACCTCGGCTGGAGCATTCCGCAGGTCGTGATCGCCTGGATCCTCGGACGCCCCGGGATCGCCGGCGCGGTGATCGCGGCCCGCAGGTTCGACGAGTTCGTGGAGGACCTCGAGGCCGGCGACCTCACGCTGCCGGACGACGCCCGGGACCGCCTCACCGCGCTCACCCAGCAGCCCGCCTACTACCCGCTCTGGCACCGCCTGCTGAACGGCCAGGACCGCCCCGAGCCCGCCGAGTCCGAGTTCTACGCCGAGCACCAGCGCGCACTCGACAGCCGCTCCTGAGCGGGGACATCCTCGGGGCGCATCGGGCCGCGCCGGGTCGGGGGCCGGGGCGCGGACGGGGCCCATGCTCCGCCCCGGGTCACGTCGGCTACTTGATCCCCGTGCTGGCGATGCCCTGCACGAACTGCTTCTGGAAGGCCAGGAACACGACCAGGATCGGCAGCACGGTGATCGAGGCGACCGCCATCACCGCTCCCCAGGGCGAGGCGAAGGCGGGGTTGTTGGTCAGCGTGGACAGGGCGACGGGGATCGTGAGGTTCTCGTTGCCCTGCAGCACCACCATCGGCCACAGGAAGTCGTTCCAGCGCGCCATGAAGGCGAGGATGACGAGCACGCCGATCAGCGGTCCGCAGGTGGGCAGGACGACGGAGAAGAACGCTCGCATCTCCCCGGCGCCGTCCACGCGAGCGGCCTCGACCAGAGCGTCGGGGACGCTCAGCATGAACTGCCGGGCGATGAAGATCCCGACCACGTCGAAGGCGGTGGGCAGGATGACCGCGAGGGGCGAGTCGACGAGCCCGAGGCGCGCCACCACCAGGAACGACGGGACCAGGGTCACCTGGATCGGGATCATGATCGTGACCATGAACGCCGCGTAGATCAGCCCCTTGCCGGCGAAGCGGAACTTCGCGAGCGCATATCCCGCGCCGAGGGAGACAGCGACCGAGATCGCCGTGGTCACGCACGCGATCAGGAGGGAGTTGCCGATCCATCGCCAGACGGGCTGGGTCGCGAAGACCTCGGCATAGTTGGCGAGGCTCGGGTGCGAGGGCCACAGGTAGAAGGTGGAGCTCTGCGACTGGCCGCCCGGCGTGAGTGCCGAGACCAGCATCCAGTAGAGCGGGAAGACCATGAGCAGGGCGAGCACGGCCAGTCCGGACACGAGCAGCCAGCTGCGAGGGCTCGTGGCGCGGCGACGCCCGAGGTCATGCCCCGTGCCTCCCTCAGCTCCGTGTCCGCCGCGTCGTCCGCCGGTGGTCCGCGGAGTCCTGCGAGGGACCGCCGTGCGGTCCGCAGCGTCCGCGGCCCCAGGATTCGTCGTCGTGTTCACAGGAAGCTCTCCGCTCTCTTGGCCGCGCGCTGGCGCAGCAGGGTGAAGATCAGCAGGATCGCGACCAGCACGAGCCCGAGAGCCGCCGCGTAGCCCATGCGGGCGTCCTGGAAGGCGGAGCGAAACACGTACTGGATCAGCACGGTCGTAGAGAACCCGGGACCGCCGCCGGTCATCACGTAGATGACGTCGAACGCCTGCAGGGAGAAGACCACGTTGAGGATCAGCAGGATCGAGGTGGTCGGGGTGAGCATCGGCAGGGTGATCGCCCTGAACCTCGCCCAGGGCCCGGCGCCGTCGATCGCGGCGGCCTCGCGCACCTCCGCGGGGATCGACTGCAGGGCGCCGAGGTAGATGACCATGCAGAAGCCGATGCGGGTCCAGACCACCACGATGATCAGCGTCAGCATCGCCATCCGCGGCGAGGTCAGCCAGGGCAGGCGGTCCAGGCCGAGCATCTCGAGCGCGTTGTTCGCGACGCCGTAGTCGGTGTTGAAGATCCAGGACATGACCACGCCGACGACGACGCCGGCGGCGACCATCGGGACGAAGAACATGGCACGCAGCACCGAGCGTCCGGGGAGGGGCCTGTTCAGGGCGATCGCGAGCCCCAGCCCGATCGCCATCGCCGTGGGCACCGTGCCCACGGTGAAGACGAGGGTGTTCAGCAGTGCGGTGCGGAACAGGCGGTCGGAGCCGAGCTGGGAGAAGTTGTCCAGGCCCACCCATCTCCCCTCGCCCAGAGTCTGCGTGTCTTGGAAGCTGAGGGTGATCGCGATGATGATCGGGATCAGGGAGAAGGCGAGGAACAGGAGCGCGGCGGGGCCGACGAACATGTAGGGCACGAACCGTCCGGCCCTGCTGCGCGTCGCGGGTCCTCCGCCGGTCGGGGCGTCAGCGCTGCGTGACACTGAGCATCGCCTCCATCATCTGGGTCGACGTCTCCTGGGGAGTGAGCTCGCCGAGCAGGCACAGATCCAGGTAGTCGCCGAAGACCGCGTTGAGGGAGCTGAAGAACTCGCCGGACTGCGCCTTCACCATCGACAGGGGAATCGTGGAGCCCTGATCGATGAACTGCTGCATGACATCGGTGTGGTCGGCGTACTGGATCGACTCCGCGTCCAAAGACGTGCGCGAGGGGATCCAGTTCCCGTTGTGGCAGAACTTCTGGATGGCATCCCTGCTGGTCAGGTAGGCCACGAGCTCGGCGGCGAGCTCCGGGTCCTTGGAGGACCTGGTCACGGCGAGGGCATTCCCTCCGAGGTCGGAGGCCTCCCCCGAGTTCCTGATCATCGGCGCGATTCCCCACTGCCCCTTCATGCTCTCGTCGAAGGCGGCGATGGCCTCGGGGTTCGTCAGCGCCATGCCGACCTGTCCCGTGAGGAACAGGTCGTGGTCGACGTGCCCGCCGCCCGACTTGCTCATGTTGCTGGGACTGACGAGCCCCTTCTCGTACCAGCTGCGGCCGAAGGCGAGAGCGTCGATCGCCTCGTCGGAGTCCATCGACGGCGTCAGCCCGTCGTCCCCGAGGAACGCGCCGCCGTTCTGGTAGATCAGCGGCATCCAGCGGTACGCCGTGTCCGCGCCGCTCCATCCGTAGGAGAAGGCGTATCTGCCCGTGGCCTTCTTGACCTCCTCGGCGATCTCGAGGAACTGCTTCCAGGTCCAGGCGTCCTCGAGGCGCTGCGGCGGATCCACGCCGATGGTGTCCATGACCTCGCGGTCGTAGAAGGTGATGAAGTTGTCGGTGTGCTGGAAGATGCCGAACAGGCCGTTCTCCCGCTGTCCGATGGCCCAGAACGGGTCGCTCCAATCCTTCCTGTAGTCCTTCGGGACCGCGTCCGTGAGGTCGATGAGACTGCCGTTGGCGGCATACCTGCCGATCTGCTGCGGGGTGATCCTGATGATGTCGGGAGCGAGGTCCGCCGCCAGACGGGTGATGAACCATTGGTGGAAGGAGCCCGTCGTGACCTCGACGGACACCGACGTCCCCGGGTGGTCGGCGACGAACTCATCGGCGATCGCCTGGTACGAGTCCAGGTCGACGGGGATGTTCCACGAGCTCAATCTCAGGTGCTTCGTACTGGTGGCGCCGCCGCTGCATGCGGCGAGCGCGCCGGTCATCGAGATGCCGGCCACGGCCAGGATCTGGCGACGCCCGATGTCGGGGGCTCTCACGCTGTCACTCTCCTTCGAGTCACGGCTGGATGGGGCCGCCGGCCGAGGCATCGGCACGCCGGCCGGCGGTGTGCGGAGGGCGCGGGCGGATGGTCCCCCCGCTCCGCATCTCCGAGCTCTGCTCAGCTCTCGTCTCGGCGCTGCCCTTCCGGGCGCAGCGCGCGCGGGAGCAGCTCGCGGTGCGCCTCGAGCAGCTCGCCGGTCATGGCGCGCGCCTGCTCGAGCGTGAGCTGGGCCGAGGTCAGCGGATCGAGCGCCACGGCCTGGAACACGTTCTCGACGTCACCGGTCAGCGCCGCGCGCACGGCGAGGGTCTGCACGTTGACGTTGGTGCGGTTCAGGGCCGCGAGCTGCGGCGGGAGGTCGCCGACGGAGGTCGGCTGCACACCCCTGGCATCGACCAGGCAGGGCACCTCGACGCAGGCGTCGGCCGGGAGGTTCGTGATGAGGGCGCCCCGGTTCGGCACGTTCCCGTGCACGACGCTGGGTGTGCCGGTGACGATCGAGTTCACGATCTGCGCGCCGTACTCGACGCTCGGCGCGAGCTCGGCCTTCAACCGCTCGAGCTGGTCGTCGATGTCGCCCTGGTCGTCGTGCGCGGCGCAGATCTCGAAGTAGTCCCAGCGCTCGGGGATGTACTCCTTCGTGGTCTCCGGATCCTTGCGGAAGTAGGGCACGTACTCCGAGGCGTGATGGCTGGACTCGGTCTGGAAGTACCCGAAGGTGTTCATGATCGACGTGCGCACCTGCTCGTTGCCGCCCTCGTAGGTGCTGGCGGCCTCCGCGGCCTCGGAGTGGTCGCCGTCGTCCCCGGCGAGGTCCGCGGCGGCGCGGCCGGGCCGGTGCCGCTGCGCCATCACCTCGCGCAGACGCGGGTAGAGGTCCTCCTGGCCGCGGAACAGCTCGAGCACCCACGCCTGGTGGTTGATGCCCGCGCAGCGGTAGGAGACCTCGTCGTAGGGGACGTCGAGGGTGCGGGCGAGCATCCGCGTGGTCCCCTGCACGCTGTGGCACAGCCCCACGGTGCGCAGGCCCTGGGCGTTGAGGTACGCGGTCGCCATGGCCATCGGGTTCGCGTAGTTGATGAAGGCGGCGTCGGGGCACACCTCGAGGGCGTCGGCCGCGATCTCGGCGTAGGCGGGGACGGAGCGCAGGAAGCGGAACACCCCGCCGGGGCCGACGGTGTCGCCGACGGCCTGGTCGATGCCGTACTTCCGCGGAATCTCGACGTCGTGCCGGTAGGACGGGATCCCGCCCACCTGGAAGGTGATGACGACGACGTCGGCACCCTCGAGGGCCGCGCGGCGATCGGTCGTCTCCTCGACCCTGGCGGCGAAGCCGTGATGGGCCACGAGGTCGCGGGCGGCCCGGGCCACGGGACCGAGCTTCTCGGGCCGCACGTCCATGAGGCACAGGGTCGCGTCGCGCAGGGCGGGGAAGCTGAGGATGTCGCCGATCAGACGGAAGGGGAACACGTACCCGCCGGCGCCGATGATGGTGATCTTGGGGGAGGTGACGAACGTCTTCGTGGTCATGCGCCCACGCTATGGACGCACCACGGGGGAGGTCTCGCGGGATCATGCGCCGTTCTTCCAGGATCCTTCGGTCTCGGCCAGGATCCGCAGCAGGGCGCTCATCGACGCCGCGGCTCCGCGGATCAGAGGCTCCGCTGACCGATCACTTCATCCCGTGCACCCCGTCGACCGTCAGCCAGTCGACGTCGCCCGCGCAGGCGTGCAGTCCGTCCTGGGCGACGTACTGCGCCTTCGTGGAGCCCGGCGCGTAGATGCGCCAGCCATCGGCGTCGGTCGCCCTGCACTCGTCGCCGAGGGGGCCGCCGCCGTCGCCCACGTCGACCGCCTTCAGCGATGCCTCGGCGTGGCCGTTCGGGATGAGGACTGCCGCTCTGCCGGCCTGTCCGCGCTGCGCGGCCTTCCCGAGCTGGGTGCCGTTGCCGTCGCCGACAGCGGAGACGCCCGGGTACCCGCCGATGCGGCACGGGTCATCGCCGGTGTTCGTGAAGGAGATCGTGAACATGACGCTGCCCGCTGCCGCGTCGCCCTGGTCGACGGAGATCTTCAGGTGCAAGGCGGTGCAGTCGGAGACCTGGTCGTTGCTGCCGCCGCCGTCCGCCTTCCCCGAGGCGGTCCCGGACCCCGACCCCTTGGAGGCCGCCGACGAGCCGCCGGAGTCGTCGGAGTCGCCGTCCGAGGATGCAGAGGGCGTCGAGGAGTCGGAGCCTGCGGACGAGGAGCCGTCGGATGCCTGATCCGACGACGCATCCGACCCGCCGTCGGAGCTCGCGCCCGAGCCGCTCCCGCCGTCGTCGGAGGCCCCGTCGGACGCCTCCTGGTCCGTCCCCCCGCTGTCGCTCGCCGTCGATCCGGACTGCGCGGCGTCATCGGACCCGCCGTCGGACCCGTTCCCGCAGCTCGCGGCACCGAGGGCCAGGAGAGTCGTGGCCGAGAGCGCGCACGCGCTGCGGGTGATGGTGCGGATGCTCATGACGCTGCTGCGCATGATGTCGCCTCGATCCTTCGTGCCCGATGGGACCTCGACGTTACGCCTCCTGCCCGTCGGCGTCGGGGCGCGGCCCCTACTGTGAAGCCATGGCAGGCTCCCCAGACTCGAGGTCCGAGGTGGTCGCCGCGGATCAGGGGCTGTGGTGCCGCCGCGGCGACCCGCCCGTCATGGAGACGATGCACCGCCACAACGACATCGAGGTCAACGTGGTGGTGCGCGGGGAGCTGCGGTACCTGCACGCCGGCGCTCCGCTGATCGTGCGCGAGGGGCGGATCGCCATGTTCTGGGCGACCCAGCCCCACGGGCTCGTGGACTCGCAGCCGGGCGACGTGTGCTGGGTCCACGTGCCGCTCGCGACCGCGATGCGCTGGAGGCTGCCGGAGGAGGCGGTCGGGGCTCTGCTGCGCGCCCGGCCGCTGGTGATCGAGGCGCCGGATCTGGTGGCGCGGTTCGCGGGGATGACGAGCCTCTGGCTCGAGGAGATCGGCGACGGGGCGCGTGAGGAGTTCGCCCTGCTCGAGATCCGTGCCGCCCTCCTGCGGATCCTGCAGGCGGAGACCGAGCACGCCTCCCCGGCCGGACCGTCGGGCGGAGGGAGACGCGGCCTGACCGCCGAGCGCCTGGAGCACGTGCGCACGATGGCACAGGTGGTCATGGACGGCTTCCGGGAGGAGCTCGCCGTGGCCGACCTCGCGAGCGCAGTCCACCTCGCCCCTTCGCACGCGATGACGGTGTTCCGCCAGGCGGTCGGCGTCACGATCGGCGAGTACCTCGCCATGTGCCGGGTCGCCGAGGCGCAGCGCCTGCTGATCACGACCGATCTCACTACGGCGGAGATCGCCTCGGCGAGCGGCTTCGGATCGCTCAGCAGCTTCTACAGCCACGTCACGGCCGCCTGCGGCATGGCTCCGCGTGAATATCGACGCCTGGGGCACTGACCCCTGCTGAACCCTGCGCCGCGCCGGTGTCGCCGACCTCCACCATTGACCGGTCAACCGGTTGTGTTCTACGGTCTGGCCTGAGCCGCGGCGCCTCCGCGACCCCGCCGCGCCGAGACCCCGCCTCCGCGCGCCCGCCGCCAGCACACGCCCACTCGACGAGGAGTCATCGTGGACTCACGCATCCCGCAGCCCGATCCGTCCACCGCCTCCCGCACGCCCGCCGGAGACTCCCCCGTCGCCCTCGCCCCCGGCTCCGTCGACACCGATCCGGGCCGCCGCTACACGATCTACCTCGTGATCGTCGCCCTGCTGGGCTGGGCGCTCGCGGCCTACGACACGAACCTGTTCAACCTGACGATCGCGGACATCACCTCCGAGCTGGGCATCTCCGCCTCGGCCCTCGGCGTGATGGGCATGCTCGTCTACGCCGCGGAGTTCGCGATCGCGCTGTGGATGGGCCGCGTGATGGACGCCCGCGGCAGGCGCTTCGCCTGGATGCTGTGCCTGATCGCGGCCGGCGTGTTCACGGGCCTGACGTTCTTCGTGCAGGGGTTCTGGAGCCTGGTGCTGGTGCGCGCGCTGGCGTCGGGCTTCGCCAACGCCGAGCTCGCGGTCTCCGTGACGCTCGTGAACGAGCAGGTGCCCGCCCGGCGCCGCGGCATGCTCTACTCGATCGTCCAGTCCGGGTACACCGTGGGCGTGTTCATGGCCTCGGGGATGTACCTGCTGGTCTCGGGCCTGGGCTGGCGGGCGGTGTTCCTCTTCGGCGTGCTGCCGCTCGTGCTCGTCGCGATCGCCCGCGCGAAGGTCCGCGAGTCGCCCCGCTACCTGCACATACGCTCGCTGCGCGCGGCGCTCGGCCGCGGGGACGACGCGGAGGTCGCGCGCCTGCAACGGGTGATGCCGGTGGACGTCTCCCAGCTCGAGAAGGGCACCTTCCGCCAGCTGTTCTCGGCCGCCGGCGGGGTGCGGCGCACCGCCGTGAGCCTCTCGGTCACCTGGCTGCTCTACGGCATGTCCTATGTCGCCACGAACATCTACCTCGCCTACTGGATGGCCGAGGTGAAGGGCTGGGCGTCCTCCGCCGTCGCCGCCCTGCTGCTCGTCGGCGGAGCCGCCGGGGTCGTCTTCTACCTGGTGGGCGGGCTGCTCGGCGAGCGCTTCGGCCGACGCTCCGTCCTCATCGGCTCGGCGGCCGCGATCGCTCCGCTCGCGCTGATCATCCTGGTCTCCGACCGCTCGAGCGTGCTGCTGGTCGCGATCTTCTTGCTGTTCCAGGCCACCAACGGCCCCTGGTCGGGCGTCGGCTACACCTACCAGGCCGAGGTCTACCCGACCCGCGTGCGCGCGCTCGGCGTGAGCTGGATGAGCGGCATGCTCGTGGGAGGCTTCATGCTGGGGAGCCTGCTGTGGGCGATGCTCACCGCGACCACCTCCCTGACCAGCACGTGGATCATCATCGCCGTGGCCCTCGGCGCCGCCCAGGCCGTTTCCACGATCTTCCTGCCCACGGTCGTCCCCGGCCAGGAGCTCGAGGCGATCGCCCGATGACCGAAGGATCAGAGCCCATGGCCGACGCGCCCACCGACCTCGGCGCCGAGCAGCCCATCGATCACCGCACCGCACACTCCCTCGGAGGCTGGTCCGTGCGCTGCGAGGGCGACGAGATCAGCGAGATCGCCTGGAACGGCACGGTGCTGCTGGAGTCCGCGCGCCCCGCGCTGCGCGACCGGGACTGGGACACCGTGGCACCGGAGGTCCTCGAGGAGGAGTGGTCCCGCAGCGCCGGCCCCTCGCTCACCCGTACCCTGCGCGTGAGCTACGCGGGCGCGGACGGCGAGGCGAGCGCCCTCTCGGAGCTCACGCTGACCCCCGCGCGCCTGAACCTGCGCTTCACGGTCACGGCCGGGACCCCGCTGGCCACGAACCGCGTGGGCCTCACCGCCATGCTCCCGCGCGCCATGGCGGGCGACGACGCGGTCGTGACGACGACCCGCGGCGACCGACGGGACGTCCGCTTCCCCCGGCCGATCTCCCCGTGGCAGCCGCTGTTCGACATCCGCGCCCTGGACCTCGACCACGCCGGGGTGCGGGCGCGCCTCGAGCTGTCGGGCGACGTGTTCGAGATGGAGGACCAGCGGAACTGGACCGACGCGAGCTTCAAGATCTACTCGCGTCCGCTCGCCCTGCCCTTCCCGTACGAGGTCGCCGCAGGCGAGAGCGTCACCCAGGAGATCACCCTGGTCCCGGAGCCCGCCGCGTCGCAGGCGCAGCTCCCTCCCACCTCGTCGTCGGAATCGGCCCCGCCCGCTCTCGCCGAGCTCCTCGCGGCCGCCTCCGCCTGCACGCTTCCGCGCCTCGGCCTCGGCGCCACGACCGCGGCGGCCCACGTGCAGCGCGGCCGCCCGTTGCCGATCTCGGCCGAGGCGGGGTTCGACCACCTGATGGTCGAGGTCAGCGAGCGGTTCGCCCTAGAGCGCGTGCTCGCGGCAGCCGCTGAGGAGGCCGCCGCGACGAGCCTGCCCGTCGACCTGCGGATCATCGCCTCCGAGGCCACGGACGTGCCTGCGCTCCTCGACGCGGCCGACGCCGCAGGCCTGCCCGTGCAGCGGATCGGGATCGTCGACGAGACGCGGCACGTGACGACGGCCGAGCTCTGGGAGCGTCTGCGCCGCGCCTGCGCGGACAGCAGCGCGGAGCTCGTCGCGGGGTCGCGCACCCACTTCACCGAGCTGAACCGGGAGATCCATGCGATCCCCGCGGCCGAAGTCCTCTCCTTCCCCTCGACCCCGCAGATGCACATGCGCGAGAGCTGGCATGTGGCCGAGAGCGTCGCCGCCCTCGGGGACGTGCTCGCCTCGGCGCGGATGCTGCGGCCGACGGCGCGTCTGCATCTCGGTCCCCTCACGCTGCGTCCTCGGGTGAACGCGGTCGCGACGCAGGCGGAGGCCGTCGACCGCGCCGACGCCTCCGGCTGGGGCGCGCACCTGGTGCCCGGCGGCGCGGATCCCCGGCAGCGCACCGACTGGGCTGCCGCCTGGGCGGCCGCCGCGCTCGCGGAGGCGTCCCACGGCTGCGTCGAGAGCGTCACCCTGGGCGAGCTCGCCGGGCCCCGGGGCGTGCTCACCGGAGACGCTGAGGCTCCGCTGACCCCTCTGGGCGACCTGCTGGTCGCTCTCGCACCCTGGTCGGGCCGGGAGGTGCGCGTGCTCCGCGGACCCGGAGGCCCCGGCACAGCCCTGATCGCCCGAGGCGACGTGGTCCTGCTGGTCAACGCCCGCCTCGAGGACTGGGAGGCGGCGGCAGGCACAGACGACGGGCGGCCGCTGCGCGTGGCCGCAGGCACCGTGCTCCGCGTCGGCCCCAGCGACGAGGCCGGGCCCGCCCCGCGCTCTTGATACCTTCACCTCATGCCAGCCTTCTCCGACAGCACCTCCGACGCGATCGCATCGTCGCTGGCAGCCGTGCCCGCCGGCACCCCTGTCTCCGAGGTCGCCCGTCGGCTGCTGGACCTCCTGACCGGCGGTGACGTCGCCCCCGGCACGCGCCTGCCCCCGGAGCGCCAGCTCGCGACCTCGCTCGGCGTGGGCCGCTCGGCGGTGCGCGAGGCCCTGGCCGCCCTCGAGATCCTGGGGATCGTCGACGTGCGGCCCGGATCGGGCACCTACCTGCGCGGATCAGCGAGCGACCTGCTCCCCCAGACCCTGCGCTGGGGCCTGATGATCGGCAAGCAGAACACCGACCAGCTCAACGAGCTGCGCGCGGGACTCGAGAGCTATACGGCGCGTCTGGCGGCCGACAGGATCACGACGGAGCAGCTGGAGACGCTGCGCGGCACAACGGCGACCATGGCCGAGAGCCTCGAGGACCTCAAGGGCTTCGTCGCGGCCGACGCCGCCTTCCACGAGGTGCTCGCCGCCGCGGCCGACAACGCCATGCTCACCGACCTGCTCCAGGTCACCCGCAGCCTGCTGCGCGTCTACAACGACCGCGCCGTGCGGGACCGCGAGGACATGGAGGCCGCCCGCGCGGAGCACGCGAAGATCCTCGCCGCCCTCGAGGAGGGCAACGGTGAGCGCGCGGCCTCGGCGATGGTCGCGCACATGGCGACCGCCCGCGACCGGATCCTCGAGGCCACCGAGGGCTGAGGCCCCCGCGCCATGCAGCGCTGGGAGCCCGGCACGATGCGGTCGCCGCCAGCGAGCACAGGCATGGCAGGCCCCCTGACCCCAGCCAGCCGTTCACATGGGCTCAACGAGGTGACCCGCCCCGGGCGAGCCGTGCCCGTCACGCGCATTTCGGAGTTCTCGACCACTGGACCGCCCCAGCATGGAAGACTCGACCAGAGCCACCTTCATAGAATCGGGCAGCTATGCCAGTCAGACCCATAGACTTCGCTCTCGATCTCCTCGACCGCGCCGAAGCGATCGCTCAACGCGCCGGAACCCCTTCCACGGAGACGCACTGCGTCGAAGACGACCTCTTGAGGTCCTCATGGGTCTTTATCGGGGCCTCACTGGACACGTACTTCCACGAGGCGATCCGCCGCGACATGCTCAACAACGTGAGCAAGAAGGCGCGGAACTTCAGTGTCCCGCTCGGCGACGTCGACGACATGATCGCCCTGTTCCTCAAGAATCGTCAGGGATCTCGACCACGAGCGAAACTGAGCAACATCATCCACCAAGCACTCCTCAAGGAGACGTTCCAAGGATCAACGAACGTCGAACGAGCTTTCGCTCTTCTCGGGAAGACCAAGTATTGGGCATCAATCGCGTCCGCGATGAACGAGAGTCCCGAAGAGGTCAAGGCGCGCTTGAACAGGCAATACGCCCGGAGGAACAAGATCGCTCACGAGGGTGATTACTCACGCCAGGCCCGTCCTCGCAGAACGTGGTACGACCTGATCACGCGGGCCGAGGTCGACGAAGAGATCCAGTGGATGCGTCGCTTCGTGAAGGCCGCAGACGCACTGTAGGCGCCCCGCATTGCCGGCGAGCTCACTCCGCCCTCTCCCGCGCAGCGGACCAGTGCCACCCCCTTGAGCCGACACCCGAGCCCTCCGTCCTGCCACGCAACCGGTTGACCAATATGGGCCCTCGCGCCTACCCTGGTCCCATCACGAACTGCGGGCGGCGCACCCTCCCCCGCACCACGACGAGGTGAGGCGAGAGGTGACGCGAGTGGACCAGGCCCGGAGCTCTGAGCGCAGGACCGACGGGCGCCGCATGGACATCGGCATCGGCAGCTACGCCCTGTTCTGGGAGGGCAGCGAGCACAACCCCGACCGCCTCGGCATCGCGGACATGATCGACCGCGCCGCACAGCTGGGCTGCGACGTCTTCCAGATCTGCGACGATCCGCGCATCGAGGACGCCGATGCGGACGAGCTGGCCGCCCTGCGCGAGCGCGCCGCACGGCATGGACTGCGCCTCGAACTCGGCACCCGGACGATCGATCCCGACCACCTCGCCCGCCACCTCGCGATCGCCCGCGCCCTCGATGTGCGCGTGCTGCGCTCGATGATCCAGACCCATGAGGTCTCCGACGGCATCGAGCAGGCGGTCCTCGCCCTGCGCACCACGCTCCCCCTGCTCGAGTCCTCCGGCATCGCCCTCGCCCTCGAGACCTACGAGCAGCTGCCCACGGAGGACCTGCTGCGGATCGTGCGCGCCCTGGACTCCCCGCTCGTGGGGATCTGCCTGGACCCCGGCAACTGCGTCTCCGCGCTCGAGCACCCGGACGACGTCATCGACGCCGTCGCCCCCTTCACCCTCGACCTGCACGTCAAGGACTTCCGCTTCGCCCGCCAGGAGGGCTGGGTGGGCTTCACCTTCTCCGGCGCCCGCATGGGCGAGGGCCTGCTGGACCTCGATCACGAGCTCGACGCCGTCTACCGCGAGGGCCGGCGCCCCGCCGCGATCGCCGAGCACTGGCTGCCCTGGCAGGGCGATGCCGCGACCACGATCGCACGCGAGCGCGACTGGACCGAGGCGACCCTCTCCGCCCTGCGTGCGCGCCAATGACCCGTCGGCCCGGCCCCAGCGGCCCGGCCCCATCGACCGACCCGTCGGCCCGCACCGCTGACCACCCGACCACTCATTCATCCGCCACCGACCAGGAGGACTCCATGACCACCACCGACAGCCGTGACCTGAACCCGCTCAAGGGCAAGAGCGTCGAGCTCGACGCGAGCCTCACCGTCGCCGTCGTCGGCGCCGCCGGGAAGATGGGCACGCGCGTGTCCAACAACCTCAACCTCACCGACGCGACCATCCACTACTGCGAGTCCTCCCCCTCCGGCATCGAGCGCGTCGAGGCGCTGGGCCGCACCGTGAGCGACATCGACGAGGTCGCCGGCGAGTGCGACGTCGTCATCCTCGCCGTGCCCGACGTGGTCCTCGGGAAGGTCTCCGAGCAGGTCGTGCCGAAGATGAAGGCCGGCTCGGTGCTGCTCACCCTGGACCCCGCCGCCGCCTATGCGGGCCTGCTCGCCACCCAGGAGGGCGTGCTGCAGGCGTGCGCCCACCCGGCGCACCCCTCGGTGTTCCTCGAGCGCACCAGCGCCGAGGAGTGGGCGGACACCTTCGGCGGCATCGCCGCCCCGCAGGAGGTCGTCGCCGCCCTCGAGGGCGAGGAGGACGCCTCGGCCGGGGCCGACGACGAGCGCGCCGCCGCGAAGAAGCGCGTCGAGGACGTCATCCGCGCGATCTACGCCCCCGTGATCGACGTGCACTGGGTGACCGTCAAGCAGCTCGCCCAGCTCGAGCCCACGCTCGTGGAGACCACCGGCTGCATGATCGGCCAGTTCCTCAAGGACTCCATGGACTACGCGATCAACGAGCAGGGCATCCCCGAGGACGCCGTGAAGGCGATCTTCTACGGCCACATCTTCATCTCGCTTACCAACGCCCTGCGCGGCTCGAACCCGTTCTCCGACGCCTGCCTGCTGGCGATGGACTACGGCCGCGAGTCGATCATCCGCGAGGACTGGCAGAAGATCTGGAAGGACTCCGAGCTCGACTCCGTCATCGCCAAGATGCTGAAGATCGACGCCGTGAAGCGCTGATCCCGCCCGCACGGCCGGAGGGCCGACGAGAAGGGCCGCCCTCGAGGGAGATCTCGGGGCGGCCCTTCGGCTGTGCCGGGAATCCGAGCGTGAGGCCCGACGGGTCCCGCGGCCACGACGTCAGTCCGTGCCGGCACCCGTCACAGCGAGGTCATGCCGCCGTCCACGCGAAAGATCGCGCCGGTGGCGAAGCTGGACTCCTCGCTCGCGAGGTAGACCATGATGCCGGTGACGTCGTCGGGGGTGCCCGCGCGGCCGAGCGGCGTGCGTCCGACGATCCCCTCGCGGGCACCCGGGTCCTCGGAGATCGTGGTGACCAGCGACGTCTCGGTGTATCCGGGCACCACCGTGTTCACGCGGATGTTGTCGCCCGCGTACGCCATCGCGGTCGCGCGCACGAGGGAGTGGATGCCGCCCTTCGTGGAGCTGTAGGCGGCGAAGTCGGCGCCCTCGCCGTTCAGGCCCGTCGGGCTGCCGGTGCAGATGATGGAGCCGCCACCAGAGGCGAGCAGCGCGCGCACCCCGTGCTTGACGGTGAGGAAGGTGCCGGTGAGGTTCACCGCGAGCGTCCTGTTCCAGGCCTCGAGCGGCACGTCGGCGGTCTTCGCGTCCTGTCCGAACAGCTGCACGCCGGCGTTCGCGACGACCACATCGGGCGAGGCGCCGCGCACGGCGAGGTCCGCGTAGGCGGCCTCGACGCTCGACTCGTCGGAGACGTCCATGCGGATGGCCTGGGAGCCGGTCTCGTCGGCGGCCTCGCGGGCCGCCTGCTCGTCGATGTCGGCATAGATGACGCGCGCGCCCTCGGCTGCGAAGCGGTCGGCGATCGCGCGGCCGATGCCGGAGCCGGCGCCCGTGACCAGGGCCGTCCTGCCGTCGAGACGCTGGGTGGTGGGTGTCATCGGTCCTCCATCGTCGGGGGTGCGGGAGGGCGACCGGTCGACGGCGCGGGCATCAGCACTCCGTGCGACCAACCGGTTCACCACTCGTGGTCAGAGTAGTGCCCCACGATCCTGCGAGCCAGGCCTCGGGTCCGGCGGGTCGCCGTCCTGGGGGCCGCCGTCCAGGGACCAGCCGCCCAACGACCCACCGTCCTGGGGCCCGCCGGTCCCGCGGGATCAGCCCCTCGCGTGCTCCGCACCGATCCGCAGCAGCTCGAGGTACCCCTCGATCTCCCACGCAGTGCGACCGACGAACAGACCGGTGACGTGCTCGATCCCGAGCAGGTCGGCCGCGTTCTCGAGGTTCACGGAGCCGCCGTACAGCAGGCCCTTCACGCGGCCCGTGTACTCGGCGCCGAGGGCCGCGAAGGGCTCCACGAGCTCCTCGACAGTAGCCGGGCGCCCCTTCTCCCCGATCGCCCAGATGGGCTCGTAGGCGATGACGACGTCGGCCAGCTGATCCTCGGTGAGCCCCTCGAGAGCGCCGCGCGCCTGCTCGAGGATGAAGGCGGAGGAGCCTCCGGCGTCCTTCACCTCAGCGCTCTCGCCGATGCACAGCAGGGGCGTGAGCCCGTGCCGCAGCGAGGCCGCGACCTTGAGGCGCGTGGTCTCGACGGTCTCTCCGAAGTGCTCGCGGCGCTCGGAGTGGCCGATCTCGACGATCTGCGCGCCCGCGTCCTTCGCCTGCGGCACGGAGATCTCGCCGGTCCATGCGCCGGCGTCCTCCCAGTGCGCGTTCTGCACGCCCAGCAGCACGGGCGAGTCCTCGGCGAGGATCTGCGCGACGGTCGTCGTGGCGGTGAAGGAGGGGATGACGAAGGGCTGCACGCCCTCGGGGGCGGGGCCGTCCAGGTTCTCGACGAGCGCCGACGTCCACTCGCGCGCGTCGGCGAGGGTCTTGTTCATCTTCCAGCTGGTGCCGATCCAGAGGGGCTGCATGGGGGTGGTTCCTCGCTGTTCGTGGTGGTGCAGAGCGGTGGTGGCACGGAGTCCCGATGGTCCGGCGGCTCGCGGAGTCAGCGGATCGCACGGGCCCCGGGGACGAGGACCGGCGTCGACCTTCGGGGAGGGTCGGCCGCACGGGACGCTACCGGGAGGCGTTCCCGCGGGAACGCCCGCTCTCGCCTGTCGAGCCGATTCTTCCCGATGAGTGGAACGGATCGCCGCCGACGCCCGATGCGCGGACTCGGTGAAGGGCGGATTCGCGGCAGCATGCCGGTCGAGGTGTGGGGGCGTTACGAGTTGCGGTGGGTTTTCGTTCCCATCCGCTCGCCGCGGGTCCGTCGGCCTGCAGGGCATTCCGTCGCTTTTCCACCGCAACTCGTAGCGTCCAGCACCCTCGCCCGTCGCCCCTCCCCCGTCGCCCGTCGCGCCTCGACCCTCACCCCTCGCGCCTCACCGGAGCCAGCCGAAGGCGCGCACCCACGTCGGGACCGCGCGCACCGGCTCCGAGCACGACGGACGATCCCCAGCCCGGCGGGCGATCCTCAGCCCGGCGGATGACCCCGACCACGACGGGCGATCCTATAGGTGGCACCCACTCGCGCGCCGCAGCCCCGCTTGACATCGACCCCCGTTGCGGAAATCCTATAGGAACAGTCGTCGCGAAGGAGACCGAAGATGCTCACTGCCGAGTCCTGGCCGATCGCCGCCAACATGCTCTCGTTCGGCGCCACCGCGCCCGACGGCGGCCACATCAAGGACGCGCCCGCGAGCGTGTGGGCCTCCCAGATGCGCCAGGCCCGCGACCTCGGCATCACCCAGATCGACCCGACCGACGCCTGGGTGCCCCTCGCCCGTCTGAGCGACGCACGCGTCGAGGAGTTCCGCAGCACGCTGGAGGACGCGGGCCTCACCATCCCCTCGATCTCGATGACCCGCAGCTCCGTCGTCGACCGGGAGAAGGGCGAGGACTTCCTCGCCGAGGCCCACCGGCTGATGGACATCGCGCCCAGCTTCGGGGCGAGCGTCGTGAACATCGGCTTCATGCAGGCCCTCACCCCCGCCCAGGCCGACGCCATCTGGTTCTGGCTCGAGGACGGCCACCGCGACGACCCGGCGCTGCGCGATCTCGCGATCCAGCGCACGCGCGAGCTCGGCGACCACGCGAAGGCGAACGGCCTGCAGCTCAGCCTCGAGATGTACGAGGACACCTACGTCGGCACCCCCGAGGACGCCGTCGCGTTCCTGAAGGACGTCGACCACGAGGCCGTCGGCCTGAACCCGGACCTCGGCAACCTGGTGCGCCTGCACCGGCCGATGCCGCATCCGAGCGACATGTACGAGACGGTGCTGCCCCACGCGAACTTCTGGCACATCAAGAACTACACGCGGGACTTCGACCCGGCGACCGGCGCGTACACGTCGGCGCCCATGCCGCTGAAGTACGGCTACGTGAACTACCGGCAGGTCATCCGCCGCGCCCTCGAGCTCGGCTACACCGGGCCCTTCTGCTGCGAGCACTACGGCTCGGACTCCCTGGGCGTGATCGCCGAGAACATCCAGTACATCCGCCAGGTGCTCGCCTCCGCGCTCGCCTGAGCACGCCCCCGCACCACCCCGCCCCACCCCACATCTGCGAAGGAGCAGCAATGACCAGCACGTTCCCCGAGAACCGCACCGCCGTCGTCACCGGGGCGGGCGCCCCGCGCGGCATCGGCCGCCACGTCGCCCGCGCCCTCACCGGCGCCGGCTGGGACGTGGCCGTCCTCGACATCGACGAGGCCTCCGTCCAGGAGTTCGCCACCGAGCTCGCCGCCGAGTCCGGCCGCAGCGTGGTCGGCATCGGCGTCGACATCTCCGACAAGGAGTCCGTCGAGGCGGCCTTCGCGATCATCGACCGCGACCTGCCGCCCGTGCTCGCCGAGGTGAACCTCGCCGGCATCCCCAGCCCCCACACGATCTTCGAGCTCGACGCCGCGACCTGGGACCGCGTCATGGACGTCAACGCCAAGGGCACCCTGTTCATGATGCAGGCCGCGGCGACCCGCATGATCGAGGGCGGCCACGGCGGACGCATCGTCAACACCTCCTCGATCACCGCCTACGACGGCGGCGGCACCTTCTCCAAGACCGGCTACGCCGCGGCGAAGGCGGCCGTGCTGGGCCTGACCCGAGGCGGCGCCCGAGAGCTCGGGAAGCACGGCATCACCTGCAACGCGATCGTCCCGGGCCCCATCGACACCGACATCATGGGCGGCACCCTCACCGACGAGCGCAAGGCTGGGATGTCATCCGACATCCCGCTGCAGCGCGTCGGCCAGCCGCAGGAGGTCGCGGGCCTCATCAAGTTCCTGGTCAGCGAGGATTCGAGCTTCGTCAACGGGGACTCCGTCTTCGTCGACGGCGGCAAGCACATGGTCTGACCCCACCACCGTCGGCCGGGCCGCGCGACCCCCGCAGCACCCGCAGCATTCCCTGTGCGCGCCCGGCCGATCCCCTCCTGCACGTCCTGAGGAGCATTCCGTGACGACGACGTCATCCCCATCCGGCGACCGCCCGGAGCAGCCCGCCGCGACGCCCGACGCCCGCGCCGTGCACACCGTCGACGAGGCGGAGCAGCTCGCCTTCTCGCCCGCGGTCGCCTCGGCCACCCGCAAGGCCCGCTGGCGGCTGCTGCCCTTCCTCATGCTCATGTTCGTCATCGCGTTCATCGATCGCTCGAACATCGGCTTCGCCGAGGAGTCCCTCGAGGTTCACGCCGGCCTCGGGGCCGCGGCCTACGCCTTCGGGGCCGGGCTGTTCTTCCTCGGCTATGCCGTCTTCGAGGTGCCCTCGAACCTGATCATGCACAGGGTCGGGGCGCGCTGGTGGATGGCGCGGATCATGGTCTCCTGGGGCGTGGTCGCCGGACTGTTCATGGTCACGACCGGCCCGGTCATGTTCTACGTCCTGCGGTTCCTGCTGGGCGTCGCCGAGGCGGGCTTCTTCCCCGGCGTCATCCTGTACCTCACGTACTGGTTCCCGCGCCGCACGCGCGGCCAGGCCACGGCCCTGTTCTACCTGGGGCTGCCGATCGCGAACGTCGTCGGCGGGCCGTTGTCCGGCGGACTCCTCGAGCTCGACGGCGCGCTCGGACTGCACGGCTACCAGTGGATGTTCCTGCTCGAGGGCCTGCTCGCGGTGATCGTCGGCGTGATAGCGATCTTCGCGCTCACCGACCGCCCCGCCCGCGCCCGCTGGCTCACCGCCGGCGAGCGGGACGCCCTCGAGGGCGTCCTCGCGGCCGAGGCGGAGACGAAGGAGCAGGTCGCGAAGCTCTCCTGGTGGAGGGCGCTGCTGAACCCGCGCGTGCTCTACTTCGCCCTCATCTACCTCACCATCCAGGTCGCCGTGTACGGTCTGACGTTCTTCCTGCCCGCGCAGGTCGCGAGCATCACCGGCCGCGAGGTCGGCTTCCTGGTCGGCCTGCTGGTGGCGATCCCGTGGCTGTGCGCACTGGTCGTGAACCTGTTCGTCGGCCGCTGGGCGGACCGTCGGGCGGCCTACCGCTCGACCGCGACGCTCATGCTCGTGCTCTCGGGAGTGGGGCTCGCGGCGAGCGCCTTCCTCAGCCAGCCGGTGCTCGCGATGGCCGCGCTGTGCCTCGCCGCGATCGGCTTCGTCTCCGCGCAGCCGATCTTCTGGAACATCCCCACCGGCTATCTCTCCGGCGCCGCCATGGCGGCGGGCGTCGGCCTCATCAACGGGCTCGGGAACCTGGGCGGCTTCATCGCTCCGAACCTGCGCTCCTGGATGGTGACCGCGTTCGACAGCCAGGCCGCGGGCCTGGTCATGCTCGCGATCGCCCCGTTCGTCGGCGCCCTCCTGGTCGCCGGCACCGCCCTGTTCGAACGGCGCGACGGCGCCGCGCGGACCGGGCACGGCACCGCCTGAAGGCGGGCCCTCACCGCGGAGCACCGCCGCTCCCCTCTCCCCGAGAAGGTCACCATGAGCCTCGACGCCGAGGACGCCCGCCGCGCGCGGGACCACCGCAAAGTCCGCAACCTCCGCTACTTCGTGCTGATCTGGCTGCTGCTGGCCGGGGTCCTGAACTACATGGACCGCGCCTCGGTCTCGATCGCCGCGCCCCACATGATCGACGAGCTCGGCCTCACCCAGACGGACATCGGCCTCATGGGCAGCGTGTTCTCCTGGACGTACGCGATCTGCCAGCTGCCCGTCGGCTACCTCATCGACAAAGTCGGGCCGCGGCGTATGTACTTCCTGGCCGTCGGCATCTGGTCGATCGCCTCGGCGCTGATGGCCGCCGGGCACACGCTCGGCCACTTCCTCGTCTTCCGCGTGCTGCTGGGCATCGGCGAGTCCCCGAACTCCCCCAACAGCTCGAAGATCTCCACCCACTGGTTCCCGCGCTCCGAGCGCGGCCAGGCCGCCGGGATCTGGGACTCGGGCTCGAAGTGGGGCTCGGCGATCGCGCCGCCCGTGCTCACGGTGCTCATGCTCGCCTTCGGCTGGCGGGCGATGTTCCTGGCCCTGGGCGTCGCGGGCATCGTGCTCGCCGCGGCCTTCTGGGCGTTCTACCGTGCCCCCGAGGACGCCAAGCGCCTCTCCGACGAGGAGTACCGGCACATCCTCGCCGGCCGCGACGCCGCCGAGAGCGCCGACGCCGTGAAGATCCCCTGGCTGAAGCTGTTCACGTTCCGCCAGACCTGGGGCATGATGCTCGGCTTCTTCACCTCGATCTGGATCTGGAACATCTTCATCACCTTCCTGCCGCTGTTCCTCCAGCACTCGCTGGGCGTCTCGATCGCGCAGACGGGTGTGGTCGCTGCGATCCCCTACGTGGTCGCCGCGCTCGGCGCGATCTTCGGCGGACGCATCACGCTGATCCTCGCGCGGCGCGGACGCACGCCCCTCGCCTCCAAGCGGATCGTGCTGGTCATCGCCTCGATCGTGATCGGCGTGCTGCTGTGCCTGGTGCCGCTCGTCCACACGCTCGCCCTGGCGCTGGTGGTGCTGAGCCTCGCGCTCGGCCTGATCGCGGTCGTGCAGGCGCAGGCCTGGGCCGTCACCTCCGACATCGTGCCCGACGCCTACGCGGCCCGGTTCGGCGGCATCATGAACTTCGGCGGCTACTTCGGCGGCGCGCTCGCCCCGGTGATCACCGGCATGGTGTTCGACGCGACCGGCAGCTACTCGCCCTCGTTCGTGCTCGCCGGCGTGATCGCGGCCTGCGGCGCCCTGTTCTTCGGGCTGCTGATCCGTCGGCCGATCCCGCAGCGCGAGGCGACAGAGTCCGCGGAGGTCGGCGCCGCATGACCCGCCCCGACCGCACCATCATTCCCACGCACCCCACGCACCCCAGGAGGCTCGCATGAGCAGCACACCCTGGCGCCTCGCCGTCGCCGCCGAGGGCATCGACGCATCCGGCCGCACCATCCACGGCGACATCGGTCTGGGCTCGCTCGCCGAGCACGGCATCGAATGGTCGCCGATCGACGTCGCCCAGCAGGAGCTCACGGCACACACGCTCCACGGCTTCGACGCCGTGCTGCTGATGGGCGAGTCGCCCTTCGGCGAGGAGCAGCTGGGCGGGCAGCTCGGCGATGCGCAGCTGGGCGACGCGCCGCCGGGCGAGGAGACGACGATCAAGCACGTCGCGCGGTTCGGGGCGGGCTTTGACCAGGTCGACCTCGAGGCCTGCGCCGCCCGCGGGATCCCGGTGACCAATGCGCCGACGGGGCTGCGCGTGCCGATGGCCCACGCCGCGCTCACCTTGCTGTTCGCCCTCGCCCACCACCTGGTCCCGAAGTCGCAGCTGGTGCGCACCGGGCACTGGGAGCAGCGCGCGGGACTGCGCGGGCGCGGGCTCGCGAGCGCGACGATCGGCGTGGTCGGGCTCGGCGGCATCGGCCGTGAGACCGTGCGTCTGCTGCGCGGGCTCGGCCTCGACGTGATCGCCTACAACCGCACGCCGCGTCCCGAGTTCTGCGCCGAGCAGGGCGTCGAGCAGGTGGAGCTGCCGGAGCTGCTGCGCCGCAGCGACTTCGCGATCCTCACCGTCTCCTCGAACGCACAGACCCGCCACCTCATCGGCCGGGCCGAGCTCGAGGCGCTCGGGGCCGACGGGCACCTCATCAACGTCGCCCGCGGCGCGGTCGTCGACGAGCGAGCGCTCGTCGAGGCGCTGCGCGAGGGCACGATCGCCGGCGCCGCCCTCGACGTCTTCGAGACAGAGCCGCTGCCGACGACCAGCCCGCTGCTCGAGCTCGACAACGTGCTGCTCACCCCGCACTCCCTGTGCTGGACTGCGGACTTCACCGCGGCGACGGCGGCCGAGGTCCTCGGCGAGGTGATCGCCGTGGCCGAGGGCCAGGAGCCCGCGCACCTGGTGAACGCTCCGCGCCCCTCGGGGGCCGCCGCCTGACCTGCACAGGGACCGATCCGAACGATCCATCCGACCCGAGGACTCCGTCGGACCGCAGGACCCGTCGGCCTGAGAGCATCGCCCGATCCGAGGAGGAGACATGCCCGAGAACCCGCTGTCCGGAGCCGTCGAATTCGCGAAGATGATCGCCGCGGGCGGCCTGCGCGTCGACCCCGTCGAGTCCGCGCCGTCGGTCGAGGACTTCCGCGCCCTCGCGAGGCGGCGTCTGCCGACGATGGCCTTCGACATCATCGACGGGGCCTCGAACCACGAGATCACGAAGTCCGTGAACGAGGAGGACCTGCGCAGGGTGAGATTCCGGCCCCGGTGGCTCACCGACATCTCGCACGTGGACATCGCCACCGAGGTCGACGGGATGGCCCTGGCGCGCCCCTACGTGCTGGGGCCGCTGGGTCTGCAGCGGATGATCGGAGGCACCGGAGAGCTGCCCGCCGTGCGCGCGGCCGGGAAGGCGGGCATCCCGTTCACGATCTCGACCGCCTCGAACTGGTCGATGGAGGAGATCGCCGACGCCGCGACCGGGCCGCTCTGGTACCAGCTGTACATGTACAAGAGCGAGCGGATCGTCACCAACCTGATCCAGCGCGCGCAGGCCATCGGCGCCGAGGCCATGGTGGTCACGGTCGACGTCCCGCTGAACGGCAAGCGCTACCGCGACCACCGCAACGGCATGTCGATCCCGCCCAAGGTGACCGCGCGCAACGCCCTGGAGGCGGTGCGGCACCTGGACTGGACGCTCGCGATTATGCGCCCGCCGGCCATCGGCTTCCGCAACCTGCGCGGCGAGATCCAGGGCGACAATGCCGTCTCGCACCAGGAGTTCGTCGCGAAGTACCTCGCGAACCTCACTCTGACCTGGGACAGCATCGAGGATGTGCGCAGGCAGTGGGACAGCCCGCTGTACCTCAAGGGGATCCTCACGCCCGAGGACGCCCAGCGCGCACGGAACGTCGGCGCGCAGGGCATCTATGTCTCCAACCACGGCGGACGTCAGCTCGACTCCTCGCCGAGCACCATCAGCGTGCTGCCGAGCATCGTCGACGCCGTGGGCGCGGACATGACCGTGGTCTTCGACTCCGGCGTGCGGACCGGGGACGACATCGCCAAGGCCCTCGCCGTCGGCGCGGACCTGGTCTCCGTGGGCCGCGCCTGGGGCTATGCGAACGCCGCCGCCGGCGAGCGCGGCGTCGCCCGCGTCATCGACATCCTCGACGAGGAGCTCTCACTGGCCATGGGCCAGCTCGGCGCGCCCAGCGTCGCCGTGCTGGACCGCGGGTTCGTGGACTACCCGGAGGCCTGGCACGGGGTGGGGGTGCATCGGGAGCCGGAGGGGTGAGGTCAGGGACGGCCGACGGAACATCCGAGCGGGCACGCAGGTCGGGAGGCGCGTCGCCTCTGGCGAGCACTCTCGTAGGGTGAAGGCATGTGGATCGTCATCGCCCTGCTGGCTGCAGGTGCAGTCTTCGGGTTCCTCGTCAGGCTCGCGACCCGCCCGATACGGACCCTGGTGAACACGCTGAGGGTTCTCCTCTTCGCGCTCGGCGTGCTGATCCTGATCATCTACTTCGTCGTGGGTGGAGATGTGCCCGATGAGAGCCGCGCCGAGCTCATCCCCATCATCGCTGCGGCGTTCGGAGCGTGGCTGCTCACGTTCATCATCCCCGCAGTACTCGGGCTGCTGATCGGATCCCGCGACCGGGGCTGACCCTGCACCGACCGTCCGCGGAGCGCTCCCCTCACGCGCCACCCGTCGCCTCGACCCTCCGCACCACCATC
This sequence comes from Brachybacterium sp. NPDC056505, assembly GCF_042794925.1. Taxonomy (NCBI): domain Bacteria; kingdom Bacillati; phylum Actinomycetota; class Actinomycetes; order Micrococcales; family Dermabacteraceae; genus Brachybacterium; species Brachybacterium sp. NPDC056505. Next base: position 236,892 of record NZ_JBHTSV010000001.1, on the reverse strand, counting down.
GCATCGAGCGCGACCATCCACGCCACGAGATCGAAGAGCGCACCGTCCACACGGGGATCGCTCACGTGCTCCGCCTCGATCAGCGGTCCCATGCCGGAGAACCAGACCCGCGGCGGAGGATCCCAGCGCGCGAGCTCGAGCCAGACGGCAGACTCCTCCTCACCGCAGAACCAGTGCAGGAGAACGGTCGCCGTCCCCGTGTCCGGTGAGCCGACGTCGTGCGCGTCGAGCAGGATGCTGACTCCCACCATCTCGGGGTCGTCGGTGGGCTCGGAACGGACGTCCCGCAGCAGACCGCTTCCGGACAGGGAGAGCATCGGCACCTCCGTGGGCCACGCGCTGAGTGATGCGTGCACCCTACGGGACGAGGCGCTGCGCGCCTCCGGCTCAGCTATCGCCTCAGACTCCGGACCAGCTGCCGACTGAGCTTCCGACGCACCGCCTTCCTACACGATCGCTCCGCACATCCATCGCTTCACACCCTGTCGCCACGCTCGTCGACTCGACACCCGGAACACTCTGGCAGATATCCAATAGGATCTATAGGATTGCGGCATCGCGTTGCGGACGACTCCGGCTGCCTCCGGAGGGGGGCCCCCGCGCACATGACGATTCGCGGGCCCTCGCGCCCGCGCACGCACGCCTCGCACCGCGCGAACCCGCGCACCCCAGACGAAGGAGTCTTCTCATGACCATCAGCACCGTGACCGTCGTCGGCGCCGGCTACATGGGCGGAGGCATCGCGCAGGTGCTGGCCATGGCCGGCCTCCCCGTCCAGATCGCCGACGTGAGCGTCGAAGCCGCCGACGCTGCCCTCGAGCGCATCCTCGGCGAGGCCCGCGCGAGCGAGGAGCAGGGGCTCGTACCCGCCGGCAGCGCCGACGCGGTCGCCGCCCACCTCAGCGCCGGCAAGACCATCGAGGAGGCCGTGGCCGACGCGGACTTCATCGAGGAGGCCGTCTTCGAACTGCCCGAGGTCAAGCAGGAGGTGCTGGGCCGGATCTCCGCCGCGGCCCGCCCCGACGCGATCATCGGCACGAACACCTCGACGATCCCCGTGCGCGTCCTCGCCCCCGCCGTCACCCGCCCCGAGCGCTTCCTCACCGTGCACTTCTCCAACCCGATGCCCTTCATCCCGGGCGTCGAGCTGGTCGCGGGCGAGGCCACCACCCAGGAGTCGATCGACGCGGTCAAGGACCTGCTGGCCCGTGCCGACTGCGAGGGCGCCCAGGTCGCCGACACCCCGGGCATGGTCCTGAACCGCCTGCAGTACGCCCTGCTCAAGGAGGCCACGAGCGTGGTCGAGGAGGGCGTGGCGACCGTGGACGACGTGGACACGATCGTGCGCACCACCTTCGGCTTCCGCCTGGGCTTCTTCGGGCCCTTCGCGATCGCCGATCAGGCGGGGCTCGACGTCTACGCCAACTGCTTCCGCACCTTCGAAGAGGCCTACGGCGAGCGTCTGGCGACCCCCGAGCTGCTGAAGGACGCGGTCGCCGCAGACCGCAAGGGCCTGAAGAACGGCCACGGCCTCGTCGAGGACTACGACGAGGACACCAAGGCCGAGCTCATCGCCTACCGCAACAAGGCCTACGCCCGCATGCGCGAGGTCCTGCGCGACCTCGGCCCCGCCCCGCGCGGCACGAAGCGCCCGTCGTCCTGACCCGTCGGCCGATCCCCTCGACCCGACCCGCCGAAGCGCCCGCAGCCTGTCGTGCCGACCCGACCAGTCGGCCGATCCCCTGCGTCCCATATCCCGAGGAGTCACCGTGGACTCGACCACGACCGTCGACGAGCGCGCCCTGATCTCGAAGATCACCCGCCGCATCGTCCCCTTCGTGATGGTGCTGTACACCATCGCCTACATCGACCGCTCCGTCATCGGCTACGCGAAGCTGCAGATGTCCACGGACATCGGCCTCAGCGACGCCGCCTTCGGTCTCGGCGCCGGCCTGTTCTTCCTCGCGTACTTCCTGTTCGAGGTGCCCTCGAACTACCTGCTGCCCAAGGTGGGGCCGCGCGTCTGGTTCGCGCGGATCCTGTTCACGTGGGGCCTGATCACGGCGCTCACGGCGCTGACCCCGTCGACCGAGGTCTTCTACCTGCTGCGCTTCCTGCTGGGCGTCGCCGAGGCCGGCTTCTACCCGGGCGTCCTCTACTACCTGACCTTCTGGTTCCCGCAGCGCCATCGCACGAAGGCGACCGGCACGTTCGTGCTCGCCGCCCCGATCGCGTTCCTGGTGATGAGCCCGCTCGCCGGCTCCATCCTGGGGCTGGACTGGCTGGGCCTGCGCGGCTGGCACTGGCTCTTCGTGCTCTCGGGCCTCGCCGCGATGATCGCCGCGGCGCCCACCCTCAAGTGGCTGCGGGACACTCCGCGCACCGCCCCGTGGATCACCGGCCCCGAGGCCGACTGGATCGAGGACCAGCTCGAGAAGGACCGCACGGAGCTCGGCCAGCAGTCCCACGCGAACCCGTGGAGGGCGCTCGGCTCGAAGTACGTGTGGGTGTTCGCGCTGCTGTTCTTCCCCTCGACGGTCGGGATCTATGGACTCAGCTTCTGGGTCCCCACGGTGGTCAGCGCGTTCAGCGGGTCCGACGTCGCGACCGGCTGGCTCTCCGCGATCCCGTACGTGTTCGGCGTGATCGGCATCTTCGTGACCTCGCGCCTGGCCTCGCTGATGCGGGAGAACTGGATCCCGCTGATCGTCATCTACATCGGCAGCGCGGTGGGAATCCTGCTCTCGGCGCTCGCTCCCGCGGGTCTGTGGCAGCTCGCCGCGATGTCCATGGCCGCGTTCTTCCTGTACTCCGTGGCGGGCGTGTTCTGGGCGCTTCCCACCCGCTACCTGGTCGGGGCGACCGCCGCGATCGGCATCGCCTTCGTGAACTCCTTCGGGAACATCGGCGGATTCGTCGGCCCCTACGTCGTGGGCGCGGTCTCCGAGGCCACCGGCAAAGCCGTCAACGGCATGTACTTCCTGGGTGCCGTGCTCATCCTGGGCGCGATCGGCACCGCGATCGGCATGCGCGTCTGGGCGGGCCGGAACCCCGAGCAGGTCGAGCCGGTGGGTCGATCCATCGGCCGACGGGGCGAGGAGCTGGCGGGCGAGCGCGGCTGACGCGGCGCGGCGATCCGCCGACTGCCCCACGGGCCGCCGTCCGGATCCTCTAGGATCCGGATTGCGACGCATGCACCCGACCGAGCAGGAGACCCCATGGCGAGCAAGCGGCAGGTGCTGCGGGCGGACGTGCAGGAGGGGATCCAGAATCGCCTCGTCCAGGGCAACTGGCGCCCCGGGTCGCGGCTGAGCATCGACGGCCTCGCGCGCGAGCTCGACGTCTCCCCCACCCCGGTGCGAGAGGCGTTGGTCGCCCTCGAGCGCTCCGGGCTCATCGAGTACAAGGCCCTCAAGGGATTCGTGGTCGCTCCGCCGCTGAGCGCCGAGCAGATGGACGAGCTCATCGACGCGCGTCTGATCCTCGAGACCGCCGCCTTCACCCGCGCGTTCGCCGAGTGGGAGGGGCTGCTGGAGGATCTGCGCGCCGCCCACGCCGCGCACACCGCGATCGGCGATCGGATCGCCGCGGCGGGCGAGCCCGACTACGCGCTGCTGCACGAGTACTTCGACGCCGACGCGGCCTTCCACGAGGCCCTGTTCAAGCACGCGGGCAACCACTACCTGGGGTCGATGCGCGAGGTGCTGAACACCCACGGCCACCGCATGCGTCAGACCTGGTCGGAGGGCCCCGAGCAGATCGACGCCGCCGAGGCCATCGTCGAGCACGAGGCGATCCTGGCGCGGGTCGCCGAGCACAACCACGACGGCGCACTCGAGGCGCTGCGTCGTCACCTCGAGGGCGTGCGCGAGCGCTCGGGCGCCATGGCAGGCGGGGCCGAGGGGGCCGACGGCTGATCCGCCGCCGCAACGGGCGATCCGCCGCGACGGGCGACCCGTCGCGGCTGCGCCCCGTGGTGCGGCCGACGGTCCGTCGGCCGCACTGAAGCGTCCTCTCAGCTGAGGTGCGCGCCGAGCTCTGCCATGAGGACGGAGAAGGACAGGGCGCCGGGGTCGGGGGTGCCCATGGACTTCTCGCCGAGCACGCGGGCACGGCCCTTGGTCGCGGTGATCGATGCGGTCGCCTCCGCCGCCTCACGCGCCGCCGCAGCCGCCGCCGAGATCGCCGCCGCCGCATCCACCCCGTCGAACGTCTCGAGCAGGACCCGACGGAAGGGCAGGGCGGCGTCCATCATCGTTTTGTCGCCCTCGACCGCCCCACCCAGACGCCCGATCGTGTCCACGCCCGCGACCAGCGCATCCACGACCTGCGAGCCCTGCACGCCCGCACCGTCGGACACAGTCCCACCGGCCGCGATCAGCGCCGCACCCCACAGCGCGCCCGACGTGCCGCCGGCCGCCTCGGACCACGCCTCGCCCGCATGCACCAGGACCGTGCGCGCACCCGCACCATCAGCCACGGCGGCGCGCGCAGCCTCGGCCGCGCCCTTGGAGCCGAAGACCATGCCCTGACCGTGGTCGCCGTCCCCGGCGACCGCATCGATCCGCCCCAGCTCGGCCTCCTCCCGCGCGCACACGGCCTCGAACAGGTCCAGCACACCGCTGACCTTGTGCGCCGCGGCCCGCGACTCCTCGCTCGCCTGCGGGATCGGATCCACACCCGGCTCCCACCGCACCGCACCCACCGACGCGGCGCCGTCGGCCGCATCCCGTGCGGGCATCGCGCCGCGGTGGAACGCGGGCGTGTCCACCGGCGCCAGCCAGAGCTCCTCGAGCTCCTCGTCCAGGAACACGACCGTCAGCGACAGACCTGCCATGTCCAGGCTCGTCACGTGCTCGCCGACCTCTGGACGCACCGGCGTGATCCCGCGCTGGGCGAGCATCCGGGCCACATGCCCATAGACCACATACAGCTCTTCGTACTTCACGGTACCGAGCCCGTTGACGATGACCGCCGCTCGGCCCCGATACCCGCCGTCGCCCTCCGGCGCGCGGTCCGGCTCTTCGGCGAGGACGCCGTCGACCAGCATCGCCGCGACCTCGCGCGCAGTGCCCAGCGGCACGTCCCGCACCCCCGGCTCGCCATGGATGCCCAGGCCGACGGCCATCTGGCCGTCCTCGACGTGGAACAGGGGCGCGTCCGCGCCCGGAAGGGTGCAGCCGTCGAAGGCGACCCCGAACGAGCGGGTCGCATCGTTCGCGCGGATCGCGACCTGCTCGGCCGCCTCCAGATCCGCGCCCGCCTCGATCGCCGCGCCCACGATCTTGAAGACCGGCAGGTCTCCCGCGATCCCCCGACGATCCCGATGATTCTGGGGGCTGTTCGAGGCGATGTCATCGCTGACCTTCACGATCCGCACATCGATCCCATCCGCCCGCAGCTTCTCCGCCGCCAGCCCGAAATGCAGCACGTCCCCGGCATAGTTGCCGAAGCCGAGGATGACCCCGCCGCCATTCTCCGCGTTGCGCGCGACCGAGCACACCTGCGAGGCCGACGGCGAGGCGAACACGTTCCCGGACGGCGCACCATGCGCCATCCCCGGCCCCACCCAGCCCGCGAACGCCGGATAGTGCCCCGAACCCCCGCCGGCCACCAGCGCCGGCTGACCCGCAGGCGTCGGCGCGGACCGGACCACACCGCCATGGACCTGCATCAACCCCGGCTGCGAAGCCACCAGCCCTGCCACCGCGTCGGCCGCGAACTCACTCGGGTCATCGAAGAGATACGTCATCGTGGATCCTCCAGGAAGGGCCGCTCTCACGGCTCCGTAGGCGTGGTCGGGTGCGGACAGCGGGACCGTAACGACCAGATCCTATAGGAAACGTGGGCGTGCGAGTCGGTGTGCAGGTCGGCTCGCGAGTCAGCGAGCGGGTCGGACGGCGGGTCGAGCAACGGGCGCCGCTCGGACACCCGCCGTCTGCTCCCGCCCGTCGGCCACTCTTGCGATTGGTCAACCGGTTTGCCACACTATAGCGGACCGACGTCAGGCGACGCCGCCCGGCCGCGCCGACGCTCACACCGACACAGGAGTCACCGTGACCGCATCCTCCTCCGGCGCCCAGCCCGTCGGCCCGCCCGACGCCGACTCCCCCGTCGCCCGCTCCGCGATCCGCAAGGTCTCGGTGCGCCTGGTCCCCTTCGTCGCGCTGATGTTCTTCATCAACTACCTGGACCGCACCGCGATCGGCTTCGCTTCCCCCAACGGCATGAACGACGACCTGGCGCTCTCCGCGGTGCAGTTCGGCTTCGCCTCCGGCGTGTTCTTCATCGGCTACATCCTGCTGGAGATCCCCTCCAACCTGGCGCTGCACCGCTTCGGCGCGCGCATCTGGCTGGCGCGCATCATGATCAGCTGGGGCGTGGTCGCGGTGGCCTTCACCTGGGTGCAGGGCTTCACCTCGCTCACGGTGCTGCGCTTCCTGCTGGGCGTCGCCGAGGCCGGCTTCTTTCCCGGCGCGATCCTCTTCCTGAGCCTGTGGGTGCCTTCGGCGTACCGCGGGCGCATCCTCATGCTCTTCTACCTCGCGCAGCCGCTGACCACGGTGATCGGCGCCCCGCTCGCGGGGCTGCTGATCCAGCAGCACGGACTCTTCGGCCTCGCCGGCTGGCGCGTGATGTTCCTGGGCGTGGGCCTGCCCGCGATCATCGTCGGCATCGCTGCGCTGTTCTACCTCAAGGACCACCCGGCCGACGCGACGTGGCTGACCCGCGCCGAGCAGGAGTGGCTCACCGACTCCCTGCGCGCCGAGTCGAGCGCGAAGAGTGAGGGCACCGGGCACGTGCCGGCGCGCTTCGCCTTCCGCAGCGGACGCGTGTGGATGCTGTCGATCATCTACTTCGGCTTCATCTACGGCCTCTACGCGCTCGCCTTCTTCCTGCCCACGATCATCGAGGGCTTCCAGGACCAGTCGGGGCAGTCCTTCGGCGTGCTCGCCAAGGGCCTGATCACCGCGATCCCCTACCTGCCCGCCGCGGTCGTCATGTACTTCTGGTCGCGCCACGCGAGCCGCAGCGGCCTGAAGTCCTGGCACATCGCGGTGCCCGCACTGGTGGGCGGGGTCTCGATCCCGCTCGCGCTGTACGCAGGCTCGCCCGCGCTGACGATCGCGGTCATCACCGTCACCGCCTGTGCGATCTTCGCCGCGCTGCCGAACTTCTGGACGCTGCCCACCCAGTTCCTCACCGGCGCCGCAGCCGCCGCGGGCGTCGCGCTCATCAACACACTCGGCAACCTCGGCGGCTTCAGCGCCCCGTACATCACCGGCGCGGTCCACGACTGGACCGGCGGCTACGAGGCGCCGATGTTCCTGGTCGGCTTCTTCATGCTGCTCTCGGCCCTGCTCATGGTGCTGCTGGCGCGCAGCGCACGCGGACTGGGCGCCGAGGGCGGGGGGAGGGCCATCGACGAGCGCGCGGCGGGGACGACAGAGGTCGCTCCAGGCTGACCAGGAGGCCGGTGTGCCCCGGCGGAGCGTACCCGTCGCCCCGCCGGGGAATCCATCGATGTCGGACACCGCCCGACATCCGTCAGACGATCGACCAAGATCCGGCCGAGAACGTGGACCCGCACGTGCGGCTCCGCTCAGGCTGTTCCGTGACAGCACACACCGGCCTCCGCCGTCGACGACGCCGAGGCCGCGTCCCTGAGAAGGAGAGCACCATGAACGCATTCCGCTCGAAGACCGTGAAACTGCTCGCCGGCACGGCGATGGCCGGGGCCGTCCTCACCGGCGCCGTACTCCCCGCCCAGGCGGCGCAGGCCGCACCCGCCCCGAACGCGGGCGCGTCCGCGGAGGTGAGCCCAGGTGCTGATGTCAGCCTCGACCCCGTCGCGATCGGCAACGCCATCAAGGACGCGGTCAACAACGAGGACGGCCGCAGTGGGGCCCTGCGGGCCGCTCTCGACGTCGGCTACTACAACGACGCGAACCCCGATCGCCTGACGGTCGCCGTGGTCAACAAGGACCAGGACATCAACGTCGAGGGCGATATCGCCAATGCGGAGAACATCGACATCAAGGACGGCAACTACGTCATCTACTGGTTCAACGGCCCCGGGAAGATCACCAACAACGGTGACGGCGGCTGGCTGAACTGGGGCGCCCAGGGCGACGTGAACCGCGTGGACGAGCACACCATGAGCATCAACGGCGGCTGATCCGCTCCTCGGATCCCGTCGAGCCTCGGCGCGCATCCGCAGGCGGGGCCTCGGAACTCCTCTCTCCGGGGCCCCGCCCTGCTCCGTCGGAGCGAGGCAGCGCCCGTGCAGCTCCGGGGGCCGGCCGATGCCTCAGCCATCCCTTGGCGAAGGCGAACGCGACGAGAGCGGTGCGGTTCGGCGTCCGGCACGCCTTCATGAGCCGCCCCAGGTGCCAGGCCACCGCCTGCCTGCTGTAGGCCGTGGCCCGCGAGATCCGCTCGGTGGACAGTCCGCGCGCAGCGAGCGAGAGGATCTTCTCGTCGCTCTCGTCGAGCTCCGAGGAGCTGGTCACGACCTCGACCTCGTCCGCCGTCCCGTAGTCGACGATCCTCGGGGCCGGGGAGTGCGCGGATCGCCGCGCCCACCAAGCCTCGGCCCAGCATGTCCCGAGCTCATGGGCGACGAAGGACGCCCGGCTCATCGCCAGGAGCGTGGGCTGATCCGCGGCGCTCGAGACGGACCGCACCACGAGGGAGAACACCCTCAGCGCAGGAAGAGCGCCGCGCAGGACGACGCCCACCTCGCACTCGGGATCCTCAGCGCTGCGGGCCGCTGCGCGCCGCAGAGCCGCCAGGGCCTCGGGGTCCACGGGCACACCGTGCTCCACCGAACGCAGCGCAGCGGGCAGCACCAGCGGCACGATCTCCTCGTATCGGGACCGCAGCCACGAGCGCCCCTCCGCCCCGATGTCGTCCAGGGGCGCCTCACGCAGGAGGCGGGCGAACTCGTCGACGCGATCGTCCATCCCGAGGCCGAGCGGCCGCCCCGGGGACAGGGCGAGTGCTCGGGAACCGCTGACTCGACCCACACGCACCTCGTTCTCGTCGACCCCGCACGGCGCTGCTGGGCAGCGCGTGCGCCGCGGGCCTCCGCTGGGCACCTCACGGCGAGGATCACTCTACGGGGGCCCGCGAGGCCCGCCCCGTCACGATCGCGCCCGGCCTCCGTCTGTTCATACGCGCGTCGCCCGACATGGCCGGGTCGGGATCAGCCGATTCGAATCGATATGCGCGCTGCCCACAGTGGCCCGCGCGGCACGGGCGGGCACTCCCCCTCGCACCCCGACCACTCCAGATCTCCGATGCCCCCTTGTCAAACCACGCTGAGAACTGCATGATTGTCGGCAGTCATCCGAGTGCGCACCGTCGCCGCTCGCGTGACACGTCACTCCACACTGCTCGCCGCCGTCGTCGATCGTCATTGTCGATTCGTATCGATGATGCCTTGGAGAACGAGAGACCCCACCATGACCTCGATCGCGAAACCGGGACCACGCTCCGAGCGCATCCCGCCCCTTCGACTCTCCCGTCGCGCCCTCGGCGCCCTTCTCGCCCCCGCGGCTCTCGGCCTCGCGGGCTGCGGATCCTCGTCCTCCTCGGATCCGACGTCCCTGCGGATCGTCGATTACTACAACACCCCGGCCGACGACGTCGTCATCGAGGAGACCTTCACGAAGAGCGCGAAGGACCTGGGGCTCACCTTCAGCCGCGAGAAGGTCCCCGGCGACCAGCTCATCCCCAAGGTCCTGCAGATGGGGTCCTCGAAGACGCTCCCGGACATCCTCATGCTCGACAACCCCGACCTCCCGCAGCTCGCGGCCTCCGGCGCCCTCGCCCCGCTCGAGCAGTACGGCTTCTCGACCGACGGGCTCACCCCGTCGATCGCCGACCTCGGGATGCTCGACGGGACCCTGTACGCGATCGCCCCCACGGTCAACACGATCGCTCTGTTCTTCAACGCGCCGATGCTCGAGAAGGCGGGGATCGATCCACCCACCACCTGGGAGGAGACCCGGGAGGCGGCCCGCGCCCTCACCGGCGACGGCACCTACGGGATCGCGTTCTCGGCGATCGCCACCTACGAGGGGACGTTCCAGTTCATGCCCTTCATGTGGTCCAACGGCGGCGACGAGAAGGACCTCGCGACCCCCGAGGTCGCGGGCGCCGCGGAGTTCTGGTCCCAGCTCCTGCAGGACGGCTCCGCCTCCCGCTCCGTCGTCAACTGGGGACAGGGCGACGCGATGGACCAGTTCAAGGCCGGGAAGGCGGCGATGGTCGTCAACGGCCCGTGGAACATCGCGGGCCTGAAGGCCGACACCCCCGATCTCGAGTGGGACGTCGTCACCCTCCCGGTCCCGCGCTCCGGGGCGGAGTCGATCGCACCGCTCGGAGGGGAGGTCTGGACGGTCCCCGTGACCGGGAACGAGGAGAAGCAGCGCAGCGCCGCGAAGCTCCTCAAGGCCTTCGTCGCCCCCGAGAACCAGCTGCGCATGGGCACCGCCCGCAGCACCATCCCCGGCCACGCCGCGACCGCGAAGCAGTTCGCGGGCGAGAACCCCGACCTCGCCACCTTCGTCGAGCAGGTCTCCACCGCCCGCGCCCGCACCGGCGAGCTGGGGCCCGAGTGGCCGCGCACCGCCAAGGCCATCTACACCGCGAACCAGGAGGTCCTGGTCGACGACACCGATCCGGCGAAGGCCTTCGACGAGGCCGCCCGGACCGTGAGCTGAGACGAGGAGCCACAGATGACCAGCACGAGCACCGCTTCCAGCGCCGAAGGACTCGCCTCCGTCGGCCCCCGCGCCACCCGCCGATCCCCTCGCGCCGATGCCGCCGACGGGACGCCCGCCGAGCGTCCCGGGCGCCGCCGACGGCGCAGCGGCGAGGGCGTCCTGGTGCGCTATGCCTTCATCGCCCCCGCGGTCCTGTACCTGCTGCTGTTCTACGGGTACCCGATCGTCAAGAACGTCGTGATGAGCTTCCAGGCGTACGACTTCTCGACGTTCTTCAACGGCAGCGCGCCGTTCGTCGGCCTCGACAACTACGCGACCGCGCTGTCGAATCCGATCTTCCTCAAGGCCCTCGCGAACACGGGCCTGTTCACGGTCGGCTCGATCATCGGCCAGTTCGTCATCGGCCTGGGCCTCTCGCTCTACTTCCGCAGGCACTTCCCGCTCTCCGGGGTGCTGCGCTCGCTCCTGCTGCTGCCGTGGCTGCTGCCGATGATCGTCTCGGCGGCGGTGTGGCGGTGGATCCTCGAGCAGGACAGCGGCATCCTCAACCGCTTCCTGGAGTCGATCGGCCTGATCTCCGCGCCGATCGGCTGGCTGACCAGCTCCGACACCGCCCTGATCGCCGTGATCATGGTGAACATCTGGCTGGGGATCCCCTTCAACGTGGCGCTGCTGTACAGCGGGCTGCAGGCGATCCCGGAGGAGCTCTACGAGGCCGGCCAGCTCGACGGTGCGACCGGATGGAAGTCCTTCCGCCACATCACGCTGCCGCTGCTGCGGCCCGTGGTCAGCGTGGTGCTGCTGCTGGGCGTCATCTACACGATCAAGGTCCTGGACCTCATCATCGGCCTCACCGGCGGCGGCCCCGCGAACGCCACGCAGACGCTCGCGACCCGCAGCTACGAGCTCAGCTTCCTCGAGTTCGACTTCGGCCAGGGCGCCGCGCTCAGCAACGTCCTGATCCTCATCGCCCTGCTCTTCTCCGTCGTCTACCTGCGGGCGAACGCGCGCGCCGCGAAGAACGGATGACCGCCATGACCGCTTCCACCGCATCCCGCACCTCCCCCGCCCCGGCGCGACGAGGCGCCCGCGCCCCGCACGGCCTGGTCCACACCGGCATCGGCATCGTGCTCGTCGCGATCATGCTGTTCCCCGTCTACTGGATGGTCAACGCCTCCCTCGCCCCGCAGGGCAACAGCCTGAACACGGGCCTGCTGCCCCTGCACCCCGACGTCGGCGGATACGCCCGCGCCTTCGCCGACCAGGGGCAGAACCTGCTGACCTCGCTCGTCGTCGCCGTGGGCGCGGCGATCCTGTCGCTGGTCATCGCCGCCCCGTGCGCCTACGCCCTCGCCCAGTTCCGCATCCGCGGCACCGCGGTGCTCGTGTTCCTCGTGCTCATCAGCCAGATGATCCCGGGCATCGTGATCGCCAACGCCCTCTACACGGCCTACACGCCGCTGGGCCTGATCAACTCGATCCCCGGGCTGATCCTGGCCGACGCGACCCAGGGCATCCCCTTCTCCATCCTCATCATGCGCGCGTACCTCGAGACGTTCCCGACCTCGATCGTCGAGGCCGCACGCGTGGACGGCTGCGGCCACGTGCGCGCCTTCGTGTCGATCGTCCTGCCCGTGAGCCGGAACTCGCTGATCACCGCCGGGATCTTCTCGTTCCTCTTCGCCTGGAGCGACTTCCTGATGGCCCTGACGCTGACCACCGGCGAGACCATCCGCCCGGTCACGCTCGGCCTCTACACCTACATCGGCACCAACGACACCGACTGGAGCGCCGTGATGGCGACGGCCGTGATGTCCTCCGTCCCCGCCGTGGTGCTGATGATCGCGGCCCAGAAGTACATCGCCGCGGGCGCCACCGGAGGCGCCGTGAAGTGACCGCGCCCCGCCCCCGGCCCGGACCACGCCCCACCCCCTGCACCGAACCCGAGAGAGGAACCCGATGACCACCACCGCCCCCGCTTCCCCGACGACCGCAGCCCGCCCGCTGCGCGTGACAGTCTGGGGCGAGAACCGCCACGAGCAGCGCGACGCCCGCGTGCGGGAGAACTACCCCGAGGGCATGCACAGCGCCATCCGCGACGCCGTCGCCGAGAACCTCGGCGCATCCGTGACCACCCGGATCGCCCTGCTGGACGATCCCGAGCACGGGCTCAGCGAGGAGGTGCTCGCCGCGACCGACGTCCTCACCTGGTGGGGGCACATGGCGCACGACGAGGTCAGCGACGAGGTCGCCGAGCGGGTCCAGCGCCACGTGCTCGCCGGGATGGGCCTGGTCGTGCTGCACTCCGGGCACTGGTCCAAGCCGTTCACGCGGCTCATGGGCACCACCTGCACCCTGCGCTGGCGCAACGAGCGCGATCGCGAGCTGGTGTGGACGGTGAACCCCTCGCACCCGATCGCCGCCGGCGTCCCGCACCCGATCGTCATCGACGAGCAGGAGATGTACGGCGAGCACTTCGACATCCCCGTGCCCGACGAGCTCGTGTTCGTCTCCTCCTTCAGCGGGGGCGAGGTGTTCCGCTCCGGCTGCTGCTTCCGCCGCGGCAAGGGCAAGATCTTCTACTTCTCCCCCGGTGACCAGGACTATCCCGTCTACCAGCACCGCGACGTGCGCCGCGTGATCGCCAACGGCGTGGACTGGGCGCGGCCCGCGACCGCGGACCGCGCGGTGCCCTTCCTGGGCCGCTACCCCACGGACTGGTTCCTCACCGGCGACGGCGGGCAGGGAGTCGGCGACGCCGAGGCCGCGGGGAAGGGCGAGTGATGACGCGGACGGATCCCGCCGGAAAGGGCGCGGACGCCCTGCCCGTGGTCGTCGTCGGCGCCGGCGGGATGGGCAGGGCGTGGATCTCCACCGTGCTGCGCTCGCACGATGCGCGCCTGGCGGGCGTGGCCGACGTGATCGACGGGGCGGCGGCCGGCGCCGTCGCGGACCTCGTGCCCGAGGCCGATCGCGGCGCGGTGCGCACCGGCACGGACGCCCTCGAGGTCGCACGCGCGGCGGGCGCGCAGGCGATCATCGACGTCACGATCCCCGCCGCCCACCACGCCGTCACGGCGGATGCGCTGCATGCGGGGTACCCCGTGCTGGGCGAGAAGCCCTGCGCCGCGACCCTCGCCGAGGCGCTCTCACTGGCCGGGCACGCCGAGGCCACCGGGAGGCTGTTCATGGTCTCCCAGTCGCGGCGCCACAACCCGCACCTGCGGGAGGCGGCCCGGCTCGCCGAGGGGCTGGGCGGCGCGGGCCTCGTCGCCACCCGCTTCTCGCGCGCCCCGCGCTTCGGGGGCTTCCGCGAGGAGATGGCGCAGCCGCTGATCGTGGACATGGCCATCCACGCCTTCGACGCGGCCCGGGTGCTCGTCGCCGGCGCCCCCGCATCCGTCACCGCCGTCTCCAGCAGCCCGCCGTGGAGCTGGTACGACGGGGACGCGGCGGCGACGGTCACGGTGCGCTACGACTCCGGCGCCGTGCACGCCTTCGTCGGCTCGTGGTGCTCTCCGGGGCGCGAGACCAGCTGGAACGGCGAGTGGTCGCTCAGCTGCCCGCGCGGCACGGTCGCCTGGGACGGCGAGAGCCCGCCGTCGTCCACGACGGAGGACGGACGCGAGGTCCCCGGCCGGGTCCCGGCGGCCGACGCCCTGTGGGAGCTCGACTCCTCGCTCGCCGCCTTCTGCGCGGCCCTGCGCGAGGGCACGACGCCCGAGTCCGAGGTCCACGAGAACGTCTGGACCCAGGCGATCGTCGAGGCCGCCGTCCGCTCGGCCGCGGACGGCCGCACCGTGGCTCTCGCCGAGATCATGGGCGAGGCGCTCACAGCGGCGCGGGAGCTGGATCGCGCCGACGGCCGCAGCAGCGCCCTGGAGTCGTGGAAGACTGGGAGCGCAGGTGGCGGAGCCGTGTGAGGAACGAGCGGAGGGGGCATGCCGGTGAGGAGGAGCGCGCCGACGAGCCAGGACGTCGCACGCCTGGCGGGCGTCTCCCAGAGCACCGTCAGCTACGTGCTCACCGGTTCCCGGCCGATCTCTCCCGCCACCCGCCAGCGGGTCGAGGAGGCCATCGAGAAGCTCGGCTACCACCCGAACTCCGGCGCCCGCTCCCTGCGCTCGCGCCGCAGCGGCGTGATCGGGCTGATGGTGCCCGAGGCCTACGGCAACGACGCGGTGCTGATGCGCTTCGTGGGCGCGATCGCCCGCGAGGCGCAGCGCTTCGGCTACGACATCCTGCTGGTCACCGCGCAGGAGGGCGCCCGGGGCATCCACCGCGTGGTGCGCACGGGCGTGTGCGAGGCGCTGATCCTCATGGAGCTCGGCCGCCACGACGAGCGCGTCGCGGCCGTGGTGGAGGCGGGCCTTCCCTTCGTCCTGATCGGCAAGCCCGTGGGCTTCCCCAACGGCAGCGTGGTGGACCTCGACTTCGAGCGCCTGGGACGGATGGTCGTGGACCGCGCGGCCGACGAGGGCTGCGAGCGCCTGCTGCTGTTCGGCGAGCCCGGGCACCGTCGCCACCGCAACGACGTCTCCCGGTTCCTGCTGGGCATCGAGGAGCAGGCGCAGAGCACGGGCCTCGAGGTCGTCCTGGACGCCGGCGACCTGCCGGATGTCCCTGCCCGCGCCCGCGAGCTCGCGCAGGGCGGGCGGCGCACGGCCGTGTTCGGGCTGAACGGCGTCACCGAGGTGCTCTTCGCGACCGCCGCGAGCGGGGCCCTCGAGGACCGCGGGCTGCTCATGCTCGCACTGACCGACGAGGACCTCGCGGCCATCAGTCCTCTGCTCGCACGGACCCCTCGGATCGACCCCCGCCGCGTGGAGATCAGCGAGCTCGCCGTGCGCGAGCTCGTGCGCCTGCTGCGCGAGGAGGGCGCCTCACCGCGGGTGACGCTGGTGGAGCCCGAGTGGGTGGGGCAGACAGGCGGCGAGCACACCTCGAACCCCACGGGTTAGGCTGCCTTCCCCCTTCACCCCTTCGCCCCTTCGCCCCTTCGCCCGGGGTCGCCTCCACCCGGCTTCTCCTCGGCAGCCCGGGGCGCGATGCCCGCCACGCGCTGCCGCGGCAGCCTCCACGCTCGGCGTCCCCGGTCCACGAGTGGGAGCGCCGCTGCGGTCAGCGGGACTCCTGCCGGCGCTGACGCACCATTCGAGCCGCAGGTCGGCTCACGGGCCCTCAGGCGGGCCCGATGCCGAAGGCGCTCGCGAGGTGCTCGATCCTGCGGGCACGGCCCAGCCGCGGCAGGTCGCTGCCGTCGCGGATCACGCCGCCGCGATCGGCGAAGTCAGCGAGGAAGGAGCGCGCCCACTCCACGTCGGAGGGCGTGGGGCTGATGGTCTCGTTGATGACGCTGAGCTGGTCGGGCTCCAGGCAGAGCTTCCCCGTCATCCCCAGGGAGACCGCGGTCGTCGCCTGCTCGCGCAGGATCGGGTGGCTCGAGCCGACCGTCGGCCCGTCGATCGGCCCGGGGAGGTCACCGATCCGGCTCGCGACCACCAAGCGGGAGCGGGGGTAGGCCATCGCGAGGTCATCGGCGCTGGTGCCGGTGTCGCGGCGGTAGTCGCCGCTGCCGAAGGCGATCCGGAATGCACCGCGTGCGCGGGCGATCGGGACCGCCTCCTCGATGCCGAGCGCCGATTCGACGAGCGCGACCACGGGGGTGGCGCCGCCGAGACGCTCGAAGGTCTCGGTGACCTGCTCGGCCGACTCGGTCTTGGCGAGCACGACCCCCTCGAGCCCGGGCAGTCCGGCGAGCTCGTCGACGTCCTCGCCCCAGAACGCGCTGGCGCGGTCGTTGATCCGAACCCAGGCGGCGCCGTCCTGGAGCCAACGGGCCACGTCGGCCCGCGCCCCCTCCTTGTGCTGCGGATCGACCGCGTCCTCGATGTCGAGCACCACCTGATCGGCGCGGGACCGCGAGGCGGTGTCGAACTGGTCGGCGCGGCGTCCGGAGACCAGCAGCCATGAGCGCGAGAGCTCGGCGGGCACGTGTACCACGGGGGTGTCCTCCACTGGTGTCGGCGGTGCGGCGGCACCTCGGGCACGAGGCCCGAGGTGCTGCGGGTCCGTGCCGAGGCTACGTCAGCAGTGGTCCGCCGGCGCGTCAGGCGCCGCGGAGAGCGGCGAGCGCCACGGGCTGGCCCGAGGCCACGGACTCCTGCGCGGCGGCGACAACCTTCACGGTGCGCAGCCCCGCGTCGCCGCTGGGCTCGAGCACGGCGGGGGCGTCCGTGCCGGCCGTGCGTGCGTCCGCCCCGGCCGTGCGGGCACGGACGCCCGCGAGGAACGCGTCGAGCATGAGCGCGTCGAGGTCGGCGCCGTAGGGCAGCCACTGCCCGAACCCGCCCACGTGCTGCGAGAACGGGTCGATCGCCAGCTGGCCCTCGGTGCCCACGGCCTGGATGGTGACGCCGCCCCAGGTGGGGGCATCCGCCGGCTGCGACCACGAGCAGTCGATGGTCGCGACCATGCCGTCGGGGTAGGTGAGCGTGACGAGCCCTCCCGTCTCCGCACCGTCGCCAGCCCGATCGGCATAGAGGATCCTGTTCGTCACCGCGTGGACGGACTCCGGCTCACCGAACACGGAATCGAGGATCTGCGCGATGTGCACCGTGTGGTCGACGAGCGCGCCGCCGCCGGAGAGGTCGACATCGGTGAACCAGTCGCGTCCCGTGGGCAGCTTGCCGTTGTTGGCGCCTGTCACGCCGACGACCTCGCCGAGGCTGCCGTGCGCGACCGCCTCGCGCAGGGATGCGACCTGCGGGGCGAAGCGCACCGGGAAGGCGGTCATGAGCAGCACGCCGGCCTCGCAGCAGGCGGTGACCATCTGCTCGGCGTCGGCCACGGTGGTCGCGAGCGGCTTCTCGCACAGCACGTGCGCGCCGCGACGCGCGGCCTCGAGGACGAGATCGCGGTGGTGGGCGTTCGCGCTGGTGACCACGACGGCGTCCGGCCCGTGCGTGCCGCCGTGCCCGTCGGACCACGAGTCGAAGGCCGCCTCGTGGCTGCCCACGATCCGCGAGCGCTCGGAGACGTGCACGTCGCCGAAGCCATCGGGGTCGGAGACGACGAGGTCGACGTCCTCGCGCGCATCCAGCAGGGACGCGTAACCGGCGGCGTGGGTGTGGGCGCAGCTGAGCAGGGCGATGCGCAGAGGGCGGTCCTCCGCGCCGTCGTGCCGGTCGGCCACCTGGTCGTCCGCTGTCAGCATGCGATCCTCCGTCCGGTCGCGATGGATTCGAGGGCGGCGAGCGCGACCTCGACCGCGGTGACGCCGTCGGCCCCGCTCACGCGCGGGGTGGAGCCGGTCTCGAGGGCCGCGACGGCGTCGCGGATCTCGAGCGCGTAGGGGCTGGCCATGCCGGAGACGTCGGGCAGGTAGTCGCCGCCGGAGCTGCGGCGGGCGGTGGCGACCTCGTCCCAGGAGACGCCGTCACCGCTCCCGGAGTCGTACTCGAGGCGTCCGCCGTCCCCCGCGAGGGAGAACGTGTAGCGGAAGACGGTCCCGGGTGCGCCCCAGAGTCCGCGGCAGTGGCTGATCGCGCCGCCCTCGTGGGTGAGGACCACGTGGGCGGTGCGCAGGGAGCCGTCCTCGCCGCGCCGGTTCTGCTGTGCGAACACGCTGGTCACGGGGCCGGCCATCCAGATGGCCTGGTCGAGATCGTGGATCATCTGGTCCATGACGATGCCGCCCGAGCGGGACTCGTCGGCGAACCAGGGCTGCCTCGGCATCGCGCCGGTGCGCTCGAAGCGCAGCACCGCCGGCGTGCCGATCGCACCGCGCTCGATCGCCTGCTTCGCCGCCGCGTACTGCGGGAAGAAGCGGACCACGTGCGCGGGGAACAGGAGGCGCCCGGCGCGCTCGGCGTGCTCGACCAGGTCGCGGGCGTCCTCCGCGCGCAGCGCGAGCGGCTTCTCGCAGACCACGTCGCGCCCGGCATCGAGCGCCTGGTGGACGATCCCGGGGTGGCTGGGGGTGGGGGTGCAGACGTCGACGACGTCGACCGCGGCGAGCAGCTCGTCGAGGTCGTCGTGGAGGATCGCGCCGAACTGCTCGGCGAAGGCCTCGGCGCCCTCGAGGCTGAAGGCGTGCAGTTCGGCGTCGGCATCGATCCAGCCGGGGGCGTGCGCGCGGGAGATCCCGCCGGTGCCGATGATGCCGGCGCGCAGGGGGCCGGCGGGTGGGGCAGTCATCTCGCTCCTCGGAGGGGTCGTCGCGGAGGGTGCCGTGGCGCACTCGGCTGGTCCTCGAATCTACCGTCGGGCCCGACGACCGGCAACACGACTCGCAGCCCGTCCGACTGCCGGGCACGGATGCCCGCGCATAGGCTGGACCTGCGCCGGCGCGCAGAGGGAGGCGACGATGTCGACGACGGAGAAGCATCCGCGCGAGCTGCTGTGCTCGGCCGCCCCGGGCACGGACCGGACCTCACGAGCGTCCGGGCGAGGCGCCCCGCGCCCGAGCGTGCTCACCCCGCGCGACGTGCCGCTGGGCGGGCCGCGCGCGATGACCGTGCGCCGCACCCTTCCGCAGCGGGCCCGCTCGCTCATCGGCCCCTGGTGCTTCGTCGACCATTTCGGCCCTGACGACGTCGCCGCGACCGGCGGCATGGCCGTCCCCCGCCACCCGCACACGGGCCTCGCGACGGTGACGCTGCTGTTCGAGGGGCAGATCGACCACATCGACTCCACGGGGTTCGCGAACACGGTGCGCCCGGGCGAGGTGAACCTGATGATCGCGGGCCGCGGCGTCTCCCACTCGGAGTTCTCGACCGCGAGCACCACCGTGCTGCACGGCGTGCAGCTCTGGTACGCGCTGCCCGATGCCGAGCGGAGCGGCCCACCCGCCTCCCAGCACCACGTGGCTCCGCTCGTCGACGTCGGGGGCGCGGCGGTCCGCACCTATCTCGGGCAGCTCGCCGAAGGCCCTGCCTCCCCCGTCGTCACCCGCACCCCGGCCCTCGCCGCCGAGATCCTGCTCCCGGCAGGCGCTCACCTCGAGCTCGCCCTGGATCCGACCTTCGAGCACGGCCTGCTCGTGGACACGGGCGCAGCGCGCGCGGGAGCCGGCGCGGGTGCGGGAGGCGGCGCGGGCGCGGGCGGCGATGCCGCCGTCGACCTCCCTGCCGACCACCTCGCGCACGTCGAGGTCGGCGCCGACGCGCTGAGCATCGACGCCGGTCCGGAGCCGACGCGTCTGATCCTCCTCGGCGGGCCGCCCTTCGCCGAGGAGATCGTCATGTGGTGGAACTTCGTGGGCCGCAGCCACGAGGAGATCGCCGCATTCCGTGCGCAGTGGCAGCGCGAGATCGGTGGGGAGGACGACGACGCTGCGCCCGAGGCGGCTGGTCCGGCGGCGAGCCCGTCGGACATCCACCGCTTCGGACCGTTCCCCGAGCGCACGCCCGCTCCCCTGCCGGCGCCCACGCTCCCGAACGCGCGCATCACAGCCCGCCGCCGGCCCCGCAGACCCGCAGACCCTCACGAAGGAGATCCCCGATGAGCGAGAGCCAGATCCCCGAGACGCCCGGTGCGCCGGAGCCCGATGGTGCGCACCACGGCGCACCGGACGAGGCCGCGCCGGACACGACCGCGCAGGACACCGCCGCGCCCGAGGCGGAGGCCGACGGCACGCCCGATCGTGCCTTCATCCGCGACAACCCCGGGAAGAGGCGGTTCGACGTCTTCGTCGGCGAGCACCATGCCGGGTTCTCGAAATACCGCGACGTCGACGTCGACGGCGCCGACGCCCCGCAGCGCATCTTCTTCCACACCGTCGTCTTCGACGAGTACGAAGGCCGTGGGCTCGCCTCCACCCTCACCCGCACGGCGCTCGAGCAGACGGTGCGCGAGGGGCGGCGGATCGTCGCCGTCTGCCCGTACGTGGCGCGCTGGGTCGAGCACCACGAGGAGGCGGCCGCGCACGTCGACGCGGTGCAGCCCGAGCACCTGGCCGCGATCGAACAGGTGTGAGCGGGGCCCGCCGTCAGCTCCGGGCGGAGACCGACCGTCACCCGTGGGCAGGGAGCTGCCGTCAGCCGTGGGCCGGCGCGTCCGCCCAGTCCCTGTGCGCCGTGGTCTCCCCGACGCCCGCGTTGAACATGTTGCGCGGGTCCATCTCGCGGAAGTGCGCGACCATCGGCTCGGGGGCGGGGTAGATGCGCCCAAAGTTGTGCTCGGCGGGGACGGCGGCGCCGCGGTCCTCGAGCAGCGTCCTCATGCGCTTCTTGAGGGCCACGGGGTCCACGCCCGCCTTCGCCACGTGGTCCTGGTGCATCACGTGGCAGAAGAAGTGCCCGAAGTAGACGCTCTCCAGCAGCTGGTCGGCGATCTCCTCGGGCAGCACCTCGAGCCAGTCCTCGTCGTCGCGGCGCAGCGCCACGTCGAAGGTGACCATGGCCGACGCCTCCTCGCGGTGCATCGTGAAGTACCGGCCGGCGGCGCTGGCCACGCCGAAGCGGATGAGGGTGGCGCTCTGGGCCTCGTCGGCGTCGCACTCGAAGAACTCGCCCTCGTGCTCGGGCGCGGCGAAGAAGTCGGTGAGCAGGCGCTGCGTGGCCTCGCGCTCGCTGCCGCTGACGACGAGCAGCAGGTGATGCTCGAAGCGGTCGCGGAAGTCGAGCAGGCGCTTCGGGAGCTTCTCGGGGATCAGGCCGAAGAGTTTCTGGGAGATCTCGTCGGCGACCGAGGGCCCGAAGCCGGGGACCTTCTCGAAGACTCCGTTCGCCCAGCTCTTGAGCGCGAACATGCGCACCAGGGTGCGGCTTCCGGCGTGCTTGAGGGAGATGTAGGTGTCCTTGCCGTACTCGGCGGCGAGGTCGAAGGCGTGGGAGCTCATGTACTCCCCCGAGATCGGCAGCGGACCGTCGGAGGCGAGGAACGCGCGGCGCAGCGCCTCCAGATCGGAGGGGCGGTCGGTGCCGATGTAGAAGGTCGCCCTGTCCCTCTCGAGCGGGAACGTGCGGGTGCGCACCGCGAACACCATGAGCTTGCCGGCGCAGCCCGAGGCCTCGAACAGGAACTTCGGGTTCGCGTTGTACCGGGCGGGGGTGTCGGCGATCTCGCGCACGTGCTCGGCGTAGTCCGTGCCGGTCGAGTCCTCCGGCGGAGGGGTCACGTCGGCCGGGTCCCAGTCGCCGCGCTGGACCTTGTCGAGGATGTGCGTGGGGTCGGTGCCGAGGTCGATGCCCAGGTGGTTGACCAGGTGGATCGTGCCGTCCTCGTCGACCCGGGCGAACAGCGCGTGCTCGGTGAACGCGGGACCCTTGCGGATCTGGCTGCCGCCGGAGTTGTTCGCGATCCCGCCGACGACGGACGCGCCGATGGAGCTCGACCCGATCACCGAGTGCGGTTCGCGTCCGTGCTCGGCGAGGGTCTCCTCGAGCTCGAAGAGGGTGGCTCCGGCCAGGCAGATCGCCTCGCGGGCGTCGTTGATGAGATGGATCTGGTCGATGCGCAGCGTCGAGATGATGACGATGTCGCGGTCGTAGTCCTGGTCCCCGGGGCCGGAGCCGCCGGTCAGGCCGGTGTTGGCCGCCTGGGTGATGACGATGAGGTCGTGGTCGACGCACACCTGCAGGGCGCGCCACATGTCCACGAGGGAGCCCGGTCGCAGAACGGCCAGGACGTCGCCGGAGCCGAAGCGGTCGCCGGTGGCGTAGGGGGCGGTCGCGCGCTTCGAGGTGAGCACGTGCGAGGACCCCATGATCTGGGCGAAGGCGTCGAGGGCCTGCGCGGATCCGGCGCTCGTGGATCCCTGGTTCCGCCGTGTGCTCATGTCCGGATGCTCCATCGCTGTCGGGGATTCTGTGCGGCCGCGGGGCCATCGGCCAGCGTAACCATCCAACGACGGTCCGCCGGGAATGGCGAGGGCCGTTCTCGGACCGCGAGAGGCGGGAGAGGCGCAAGAGGCGGGGGCGCGAGAGGCGGGGACCGCTTCACTCCCCCGGGTGCAGGGACCGCGGGGCGCGCGCGTCCCACGCGTCCTCGAGCAGTTCGCGGAGGTCCTCGTCCTCGACGGTCTCCAGGCGGACCAGCACGCTCGGGTGGTCGCGGTAGTGGTCGGTGGTGAAGAAGCGGTCGGGGCGGGCGGCGATGAGCGCCTCGCGCTCACCGACGTCATGGCACCAGGCAACGAGGATCTCGGCGTCGGGGCCGACGAGCCGGTCCACGATCTCGGCGCGGCGCGGGCCGCGGACGGTCGCGAACACCTTCCCGGCCACGCGGAAGGCCGGGGAGCCGTAGGAGGTCGACTCCTCGACCTGGGGCAGGACGGTCGCGAGGCGGCGGACGTCGTCCAGAGTGCTCATCGTGGTCTCCTCCGACGGAGCGCGGGCCGGGTGCTCGGCGGCCTGCAGGACCGGGCGGCTCTGCTCGGTGCGATCTGGCGCGAGTGGTCCGCCCAGTGGTTGTCCCAGCATCGCACGGTCCACATCCTGGGGTGCGCTCGATGCCGCTGAGCTGGATTGATACGTTCGGGCCACCGGCGGGAGGCCGCCGGACCGACGCGAAGGAGCTGTCCCGATGACCGTCATCGTCACCGCCGTGTTCTACCCCCAGGCAGGGAAGAAGCAGGAGCTCGTGCAGGCCATGCAGCGAGGCATCGTCGCCGTCCACGAGGAGCCCGGCTGCGAGCTCTACTCGATCCACGACGCCGAGGACGGCACCATCACCATGATCGAGAAGTGGACGACCGTCCAGGACCTCGACACCCATGGCGCGGGCGAGGCCGTCGGCATCCTCAACGGGGACATCGCCGAGCTCATCGAGAAGCCCACCCTGGTCACCCGCATGACTCCGCTGCCCTCCGGCACCGAGGCGCAGGGCGCGATCTGACGGATCGGACCGGCCCTGCGGGCGAAGCCGAGCCGGAGATCTGGCCGCCCGCCGTCCCGAGCACTTCGACCGCACGGTCTCGACAGACCCCGTGCACCACGCGTAGTCATAGGTCGGGTCGCGTGCTCTATTCGTCGTGACCCGACGTATGACTACGCGAAGTGCACGCCCCCGCTGGAGACCGACTTTTCGGCCGGTGCGCGCGAACGCTGATTCCGCCCTTCAGACCGGCGGGAGCACATGGTCAGGACGCCCGGCCTGAGACTCGACCGCCCGGGAAATGCGTTGCCGGCTCGTGCCCTGCGCCCTAGCGTCAGCCGCGTGAGCACGATCGTCCCGTTCCGCGCCCTGCCCCTCGATCTCGAGGATGTCGTCTACGCGCACGGGCCCGATTCCGTGCGCGCCCCGGGCGTGTCCCCCGGCACGACCGAGGAGATCGCGCTCGAGGACAGCGCACTGTTCCCCGGTACTCACCGACGGATCTGGATCCACACGCCCCCGGGCATCGCCCCCGGTGACCCCACCGGTGTGGTCGTCTTCCAGGACGGCGGCTGGTACCTCGACCCCGAGGGCGAGGTGCGCGGCGGCATCGTCCTGGACAACCTGACCGCCTCCGGCGCCATCCCGCCGACCATCGGCGTCTTCGTCGAGCCCGGCACACGGCGCACCAGCGCTGAGCCCGGTTCGGAGCAGAGTGCGGAGCCTGCGCCCAGGCAGCGCAACCTCGAGTACGACGCGGCCGACGACACCTACGCCCGCTTCCTCCTCGACGAGGTGCTCCCCCTGGTGAGGGCGCGCAGGAGCATCCTCGGTGACCCCCGTCGCACGATCCTCTGCGGCGGCAGCAGCGGCGGCGACTGCTCCTTCACGGCCGCCTGGCACAGGCCCGACGCGTTCGGCGGCGCGATCTGCTGCCTCTCGAGCTTCGCGCAGATGCCGGAGGGCAACCCCTATCCGGCGCTGATCGCGTCGACTCCCCCGCGACCGCTGCGGTTCTTCCTGCAGATCGGCCAGCGGGACCTGAACCACGACCAGCCGCACATGAACTGGCTCGCCGAGAACCTGCGCACCGCGGCCTCCCTCGCGGAGGCCGGCTATGACCTGCGCGTCGAGCTGGGCGACGGCGGGCACAGCCCGAACCACGGCGGGGTGGTGCTCCCCGATGCGCTGCGCTGGATGCTCCGGGGCCCCGTGCACCACGCGTAGTCGTAGGTCGGGTCGCGTGCTCTATTCGTCGTGACCCGACGTATGACTACGCGAAGTGCACGCCCCCGCTGGAGATCGCCGGCCGGGAGCGTCCCGACTCATCCGGAACCGTGCCCTTGCGCGTCGGCCCGGGTCCCCCCCCACCCTCGGCCACTCCGCGAGAGCCCCGCACCTCATCCGGCGCTCACCCGCAGCAGTCGGTCGTCGCCGTCAAAAGGCGAGCCGCGACCGTCGGTGTTGTTCGTGAGCACCCACAGGGAGCCGTCGGGGGCGATGACGGCGTCGCGCAGCCGGCCATGTGCACCGACCAGTCGCGGCGTCGAGGTCGAGAGGTCGCTCAGGGGCACGTCGATGAGGCGCTCGCCGCGCAGGGCGGCGATGTGGATCGTGCCGTGGGAGATCGCGATGCCGCTCGGGCTGGCCTCCGAGGGGTGCCACTGCTGCTGGGGGTCGACGAGGCCGTCCTCGTGGGCGATGCCCTCAGCGGTGGGCCACCCGAAGTTCTTCCCGGCCTCGATGACGTTGAGCTCGTCCCAGGTGTCCTGCCCGAACTCGCTCGCGTACATCGTGCCGTCCTCGTCCCAGGCGATGCCCTGCGGGTTGCGGTGCCCGAAGCTGAAGACGGGCGATCCCGGGAAGGGGTTGTCCCCGGGCACGGACCCGTCGGCCTCGAGGCGCAGGATCTTCCCGGCGAGCGCGTCCACGTCCTGCGCGGCGTCCCGGTCCCCGGCGTCGCCGGCCGTCGCGTAGAGCTTCCCGTCCGGCCCGAAGGCGAGGCGCCCGCCGTTGTGGTTCGCGGCCGACGGGATCCCGTCGAGCAGGGTCGTCGCCTCGCCGAGCCCCAGCGACCCGGGTGCGCCCGTGATCCCGAAGCGCTGGATCCGGTTGCCGTCCGCGGAGGTGGAGTGCGCGAACAGCACCCCGTCGCGCACGGCCATCCCCAGCAGCCCGGCCTCCCCCTGCGGGGCGACGCCGGGGATCGTCGCGACGGTGCGCAGGGACCCGTCCGGTGCCCGTTCGAGGACGCGGGCGCTGTCGCGCTCGCTGATCAGCGGAGTCTGCCCGTGGAACGCGATGGACCAGGGCGCCTCGAGGCCCTCGGCGAGGACCTCGACGTCCTCGGCGCTGCGCGACGAGGGTCCGCCCTCGTCCGACGGCGATCCGCCTCCGGCCGACGACGACCCGCTGCTGTCGGTCGCACGGTCCTCGGGCTCGCTCCCCTGCGGTGATGTCCCCGTATCGGTGCAGGCGGCGAGCCCTCCGAACGCGAAGAGCGAGAACGCTGCCGCAGTCCGGCGGGTCAGGCGCGGTGCGCCGTCGTCGCTCTCTCGGTATGGATGGTCGGTGATGCGCATGCCGCCTCCTCGCGGTTCAGCGTCCTCCTGCGATCATCCCCGTGATCCAGCGCGGATGCACCCCTCCACCGAGCTGCTCGAGCGCAACGCGCGGGCTCAGCCACACGGGCTCGTAGGTGCCGTGGACCTCGGCGTCCCGATCCGTCTCGGGCCACCCCAGGCGCAGAGGAAGCCGGTGGCGGGCGCGTCCGAGGAAGATCCACTGCTCACCCTCGACGACGACCTTGCTGGTCACGAGCTCCACGTCGGCGCCTCCCAGTCCTGTCTCCTCGGTGAGCTCGCGCAGCGCGCCGGCCAGCGGATCGGCGTCGTCCGGTTCGAGGCCGCCCCCGGGGAGCACGCCATAGGGATCGCGACCGGGTCGTGTGCGCAGGACCATCACGATCGCCGAGTCGTCGGGCGAGAGGACGAGCATCCGCGCCCGCGAAGGAGCCAGGGCCGGGGGCTCCGCAGCGCGCCGGATCGCGACGTCGACATCCCAGCACAGACGCCCGGCCCCGTGTCTCCCATCCCCACCGGCTTCGCGACCTTCGCTGTCTTCGCTGTCTTCGCGATCGTCGCGGCCTTCGCCGTCCTCGCCGCCTTCGCGGTCCTCACTGACCATGCGCTCGATCCTGCCATCCGGCCTCCCGCCCGTGCCTCCTGCCCCACACCCGCTGCGCCGTCCAGCGCCGTCCAGTACAGGCTGCGCCACACAGGCTTCATGAGAGCGTGCGGCGATCTCTACGATGTCCAGACATGGAGACTTCCCCGTCCGAGCCGGTCATGTCCTTCCGCACCCGCAAGTGGGTGCGCCCCGAGGACCTCAACGCCAACGCCACTCTCTTCGGCGGCAGCCTGCTGCGCTGGATCGACGAGGAGGCGGCCGTCTACGCGATCATCCAGCTGGGCCACCAGCGCGTCGTCACGAAATATATGTCGGAGATCGTGTTCGTCTCCTCGGCCCGCGAGGGCGACATCGTCGAGATCGGCCTGGTCGCGACGAAGTTCGGGCGCACATCACTGACGATGCGCGCCGAGGCCCGGAACCTGTTCACCCAGCAGAGCATCCTCACGATCGACGAGCTCGTGTTCGTCAACGTCGACGCGGACGGGCGGCCCGCGCCGCACGGCTACACGGAGATCACCTACGACCGCGACCGGGTGCCCCGAGGCGATCTGCAGCGGTGAGCCGGTCCGCTGCGCGCGGATCACCACCCTCGACGACGCGCTGCCCGTGCACCTGCGTGTCGTGCGCGCCTGACGAGCTCCGGGGCATCGTGCGGGTGTGAGCGGCCGCGGATACAGCGGATCCCCCATCGGTCACGGGACGCAGAGGGAGGCCGGGTGACGCACGCTGTGCGACACCCGACCTCCCTCTGGTCCGCCGTGGAGCGGCGGGTGCCTGTTCTCAGCCCGAGGGCTCAGGCGCTCATGACCTCCGCAGCGGCACCGGTGCGGGCGCTCTCGTAGGCGGCGAGGATGATGCCGAGCACGGCGATGCCCTCCTCCTCGGTGTTGAGCGGGCGCTTGCCGGTCTCCAGGCAGGTCACGAAGTCGGCGATCTCCGCGGCGAAGGTGTCGATGGGCTCGGCCGCGTACACCTGCTCCTCGTCCTCCGCGCGCAGCTTCACGCGCAGGGTCGAGCCGTCGGAGCTCAGCGAGCCCTTCTCGCCGACCACGGAGAAGCGGTCGGTGCCGGGGGCAGCCTGGTAGGCCCAGGAGGTGACGAGCTGGCCCACGCTGCCGTTGTCGAAGCGCACCAGGACCTGCGCCGAGTCCTCGCCCTCCATGAACTTCAGGCGGTGGGTCGACATCATCGAGAAGACCTCCTTCGGGCGGCCACCGCCCGAGAGGTGCATGAGCAGGTAGGTCGGGTGGTAGCCGGTGTCGATGTACTCGCCGCCGCCGCTGGTGGCGGCGTGTCCGCGCCACCCCATCGACTCCGGGCTGAAGTCGTTGAAGAACGAGTCGGTGGTGCGCATCTCGTAGACGTCGCCCAGTGCGCCGGAGTCGATGACCTCCTTGGCCTTGGCGACGGCCGGCATGAACAGCTGGTTGTGCGCGCACATGAGTGTCACGCCGGCGGCGTCAACGGCCGCGCGGACCTCGGCGGCCTCCTCGGCGGTGAGGCACAGGGGCTTCTCGCACAGGATGTGCTTGCCGGCGCCCGCCGCAGCGACGATCGCGGGCTTGTGCAGGTGGTGGGGCAGGCAGATGTCGACGGCGTCGACGTCCGGGTCCTGCACGAGCTCGGTGAAGTCCGCGTAGCCCTTGGCGCCGATCTCCTCGGTGCGCAGGGCGAGGGTCTCGGGGTTCGCGTCGGCGATCGCGACCACGCGCGCGCGGTCGGGGATCGTGGAGTAGCCCTTGAGGTGGGCGTTGGCGATGCCGCCGCCGCCGATGAGGCCGATGCGGACGGGAAGGGTGACGGTCATGGGGGTGCTCCTTCGTGAGCGGATGTCAGGGGTGTGTCAGGGGTGGAGTGGGGCGGGCCCTGCAACGGGTGCAGGGTTCGGCGGACCGTGCGTGTTGCCTGGTCAGATCCCGGCGTCGGCGTTCGCGGCGACGACCAGTGCGGTGAGGGCGCGAGCCCGGGCGAGGTTCTCGAGCGTGGGCTCGCCGGTGCGGATCGCCTGGACCCACTGCCAGAACGGCGCGTCGATGTCGCTGGGGACCTCGACCTCGGTGGTGCCCTCACGGGTGGTCAGCAGCATCTTCTCGCCGCCGAAGCCGTAGAGCAGGGAGCCCTCGGTGCCGTGGACCTCGATGGTGAAGCCGCTGGCAGGGGTCACGAAGCCGGTCTCGATGACGCCGATGGCGCCGTCGGGCGTGGTGATCGTGACCGAGGCGTTGTCCTCGACGCCGCGCCCGGTGATGTCCGTATAGCTCGAGCGGACGCTCGAGGCGTCCTCCCCCAGGATCAGCTGGGTGAGGTAGACGGGGTGGGCGGCGAGGTCGGAGAACGCGCCGCCGATGGCCTCGGCCGGGTCGTAGAAGCGGGCGGGCAGCCAGTCGCGGGTCGACCCGTCGTGCGCGAGTCGCACGCGCGCGTAGGTGATGCGACCCAGGGTGCCGTCCTCGAGGATCTTCCGCAGGGCCACGGTGTAGCCGTGGGAGAGCCGGGGCAGGGACACGGTGAGCGCCACGCCCGCTTCGCCGGCCGCGTCGATGAGGGCATCGCAGCCCTTGACGCTGGGCGAGAGCAGCTTCTCGGTGAACACGTGCTTGCCCGCGGCGATGACCTTGCCGAGGATCTCGTCGTGCACGGTGGTGGCGGTGGTGTTGGTGACGCCGTCGAGGTCCTCGCGGGCCAGCAGGGCGTCGAGATCGGCCTCGAAGGGCACGCCCAGGCGCTCGGCGAGCTCCTGGCCGCGCGCGATGTCGTCGTCCCAGACGGCGACGAGCTCCGTGTCCGGATGCTCGATCGCCGCCCGACCGTACTCCTCGGCGTGCACGTGCCAGGCGGAGAGCACGGCGATGCGCAGGGGCGCTGCCGCGGTGGAGGGGGAGGTCATGGAGAAGATTCCTGCTTCCGTCTCGTGGGGTTGGTGCTTTCCTGACCGGCCGACGGGGCCGGGGGTCTGTGGTCCCGCCGGTGGGCCGGGGGGTTGTGGTCCGGTTCGAAGAGTGCGGCCGACGGGCCGGTGTTCACTTCTCACCATCGGGGATCTGCTGGGGTTTCCCATAGGTGTCGGGCATCTTGTAATCGGGGAAGAGCTCCATCTTCGGGACGACCATCGCCTGGTTCTCGTCGACGGCCTGCTGAGGGGTCTTGGAGCCGATGGCGACTGACGTCTTCGCGCGGTCGAGCGTGTCGGACGCGGCGGAGCCGACCGGGATCGGCGGCCGCGAGGTGGAGTTCGGCAGCATCTGGCGGAACAGCTCGGCGTCGGGGTCGTACTTCTTCTCGGTGATCGCCCGCAGGTGCGTGGGCAGGCTGCCGAGCTTCGGGACGACGATCGACTGTCCCGCGAAGCCCGTGAAGTGCTTCATGAACTCCCAGGTGGTGCGGGACATATTCGATCCCTTGGGCAGGACCAGCGAGAAGCCGCCGGACCAGGTGTACGTGGGGTCGCCGTGCTTCGCGACCGGCAGCCAGGTCCACTTCAGGGGCAGCTTCGGGGCGTACTTCTTGTTCCCGGAGATCTGCCAGGGCCCTCCCGTGGTGATCGCCAGGTGCTCGCCGAAGACAGCATTCTGGGTGGGCGGCGCGTTGGGCGGCTGATAGGTCGCGAAGAAGGCGTCGACCCGGGAGTAGGGGAACTCCTCGGCCCAGTCCGCATAGAGGTCGAACACGGACTTCCACTGCGGGGAGTCGAGCACCACCTGACCGGTCTCGTTGTCGTAGACCTGCGCGTCCAGGCCGAACGCCCAGGTGTAGGGCATGCCCTGGTCGGCCCAGGGTGCGAATCCGAGGCGGTCGTAGTTCCCGCGGGAGTCCTGGTGGGTGATCTGCCGCGCGGCATCCCGCAGCTCGTCCCAGGTGAGGACGTGCTGCTCGGGGTCGAACATGTCGAGGTCGACTCCGGAATCCTTCAGCACGTTCTCGTTGAAGAGCAGCCCGCGGGCGTCCGTCGATGTCGGAAGTCCGTAGAGCTTCCCGTCGTAGGTCAGCTCGTCGACGGCGAACTGGATCCACTGGGACTTGAACTCCTCGGGCGAGACGTCCTCGAACTTCTCGATGAGGGTGTCCACGGGCTCGAGCAGACCGATGGAGGCGTTCTGCACCGCATTGAAGCGGTCCATCCACCACACGTCCGGCGCGGTCCCGCCGCGCACCGCCGTGATGATCTGGCTCATGTCAGCCGCACCGCTGGAGGGCACCTGGTCGATGCTGACCTGCGCCCCTGCGCCGGCGTCGGTGGCCAGGAAGGCATCGCGCGCCGCTTCGTCCTTGTCCTTGTCCGCGGCGCCCATCCCCCAGTAGCGGACGGTGCGCGGGCCGGTCGGTCCGCTGCCCGCGCACGACGTCGCGCCCAGCCCTGCCGCGAGGACTGCGCCGGCACCGGTGAGGAGCTGTCGTCGGTCGAGCATCGGGCCTCCCTTCCGAAGGTGGTGCGAGTCCGAAGGCGGGGTGCATCCGTGACCGGGCGGGGCCGGGCATCGGGATGGCAGGGGAAAGAAGCGGGGCGCATCCCGGGCTGCGCTCGTCGGCCCGGGATGCGGCCCCGGTCAGCTGCCGGGGACGGGGCTGGGTTTGCCGTAGGTCTCGGGCATCTTGTAGTCGGGGAAGAGCTCCATCTTGGGCGCGATCATCTGCTGGTTGGACTCCACGGCCTGCTTCGGGGTCGAGGAGCCCAGGGCGACCGAGCTCTTGGTGCGCGTGAGCGTGTCCCACATGGCCGACCCCACCGGCAGCGGCGGGCGCGAGGTGGAGTTCGGGAGCATCGTGCGGAACAGCTCTGCCTTGGCGTTGTACTTCTTCTCCTGGATGGCCTTGATGCTCGTGGGCAGGTTCCCGAACTGGGGGACGACGATGCTCTGCCCCTCGAAGCCCGCATAGAACTTCATGAACTCCCAGAGGGTCTTCGTGATGTTGGCGCCCTTGGGGATGACCAGGCACTGCCCGCCCGACCAGGTGTAGGTGGGGTCCCCTTCCTTCGCGACCGGCAGATAGGTGAAGTCCAGGGGAAGATCGGGGGCGTACTTCTCGTTGCCGCTGATCTGCCAGGGCCCCGAGGTGTCCACGCCCAGGCGGCCGCTGAACATCGCCGTCTGCGTGGGCGGCGCGTTCGGCGGCTGGTAGGTCGCGAAGAAGGCGTCGACCGAGGCGTAGGGATACTGCTCGGCCCAGTCGGCATAGAGCTGGTACACCGACTCCCACTGCGGGGAATCGAGGGTGACGGTGGCGGTCTCGTTGTCGTAGGCCTGGGCGTCGAGCCCGAAGCCCCACGTGTATGGCCATCCCTCGGAGAGCCAGGGAGCGAAGCCGAAGCGCTTGTAGTTGCCGCGCTTGTCGATGTCCACGATCTTCTCGCAGGCCTCGCCGAGCTCGTCCCACGTGATGACGTGCTTCTTCCAGTCGAACAGATCGAGGTCGACCCCCGCATCCTTGAGGACGTCCTTGTTGTACAGGAGTCCGCGGGCGTCGGTCGTGGCCGGCAGCCCGTACAGCTGGTCGTCGTAGGTCAGCTCGTCGATGGCGAACTGGATCCACTGGGACTTGAACTCCTCGGGCGAGACGTCCTCGTACTTCTCGATGAGGCCGTCGATGGGCTCGAGCAGGCCGATCGAGGCGTTCTGCACCGCGTTGAAGCGGTCCATCCACCACACGTCGGGAGCTGTCCCGCCGCGCACCGCGGTGATGATCTGGCTCATGTCCGCGACGCCGCTCGACGGCACCTGGTCGACGTAGATCTCCGCGTTCTTGCCCGCGTCGGTCTTCTTGAAGGCGTCGATGACCTGGTTGTCCTTGTCGACGTCGGCCGCACCGAGGCCCCAGTAGCTGACCACGTTCGGTCCCGCGGCAGGTGCCGAGGCGCAGGCGCCCAGTCCGACGGCCGCACCGGCGGCCGTGGCTCCGGCCAGGAAGGATCGTCTGGAGATCACTTGAAGCCTCCGATCGTGATGCCGCGGATGAAGTACCGCTGGAAGATGAAGAACAGGAGCAGCAGCGGCAGGATCACCAGGAAGCTGGCGGCCATCAACTGGTTGAAGGAGACGTCCTGCGCGTTGACGGAGCGGAACGTCTGCAGACCGATCGAGAGCGTCTGGACCTTCTGGTCCTGCAGATAGATCAGAGGTCCCATGAAGTCGTTCCACGAGCCGACGGCCGAGAAGATCGCGACGGTGGTCAGCGCCGGCATCGCGGTGGGGAACGCGATCCTCCACAGGATCGTCCATTCGCTCGCGCCGTCCACCCGGGCGGCGTCGAGCATGGGCTGAGGGATCTGCTTGAGGAACTGTCTCAGCAGGAAGACGTAGAACGCACTGCCGAACATGGCCGGCAATATCAACGGGAACAGCGTGTTCACCAGCCCCAGTCGGGCCCACATGTCGAACATCGGGATCAGGGTGACGGGGAACGGGAGGAACAGCGTCGCGATGACGACGTAGAAGAGCTTGTCGCGGCCCGGCCAGTCGATGCACGCGAACCCGTACGCGATGATGAAGTTCGAGATCACCGACAGCAGCACCACCGAGATGGTGATGATCGCGGAGTTCGCGAAGAACTGCAGGAACGGCATCGCGGTGACGGCCTTGACGAAGTTCCCGAACTCGACGTTGTGCGGGAACAGCGTGGGCGGGAACTTCGCGAGCTCCTGGTCGGACTTGAGCGCGGAGACGATCATCCAGTAGAGCGGCATCAGGAACAGGATGCTGAGGATGATCATCACGATGCGCGCGATGAGCGTCGAGTGCCAGGAGCGCTTGGTGCCGTCGGCACGGCGGTTGTACTGCTCGGCGTTGGCCTTCTTGCGCCCGGGGACGATGTTCTCCGGGGGTGTCTGGATCATGGTGCTCATCAGCCGGCCTCCACGTCGTAGTTCACGAACCGGCGCGACAGCCAGTAGACGAGCAGGGCCAGGGCCAGCCCCACGAGGAACAGGATCACCGCGAGTGCGGATGCGTATCCGAGCTCGGCGAAGCCGAAGGCGTTCTTGTAGAGGTACATCATGTAGAACAGCGCGCCCGCGTCGGGATCGCCCGTGCCGTTGGTGACGATGAATGCCTCGGTGAACACCTGCAGGGACCCCGAGATGCCGGTGATCAGGTTGAACAGCAGAACCGGGGAGAGCAGCGGGAACGTGATCGAGAAGAACTGGCGCAGGGGGCTGGCGCCGTCCACTCGGGCCGCCTCGTAGATCGTCTTCGGGATGTTTCGCAGACCGGCGAGGAAGATGAGGGCCGCGTTGCCCGCACCCAGCTGTGCCATCAGGATGATCGCGATCTTCACCCCGGTGGGATCACCCAGGAGGTTGACGTTCGCACCCCCGAAGATCTTGAGGACCTGGTTGAACACGCCGAACTGGGGATTCAGGAACACGATGAAGATGAAGGACATCGCGAACGCCGGGATCAGCGAGGGCGCATAGAAGATCGTCCTGTACCAGGCGACCTCGCGCACGTTCTGGTTCATCGCGATCGCGAGCGCCAGAGCGATGATCAGTCCCAGCGGAACGGCGATGATGGCGTAGAAGATCGTGTTCGACGCCGCCTTGCCGACCATCGGGTCGGTGAAGGCCGTGACGTAGTTCTGAACTCCCACCCACGTGGGCGCCTCCATCCCGGAGTACCGCGTGAAGCTCAGGGCGATCGAGTACGCGACCGGGTAGATGATGAAGATGACGACCCCGATGATCCAGGGGGAGATGAACAGCAGGCCGGTGCGCAGCTTTCGGCGCTGGCCCGCATTCATCCCGCGCTTGCGGCGTGCGGGAGGGGCGGGCGCCGCACTGCCCAAGGCGCCTGAGGCGCTCGCGGGGCCGGCCGGTGGGCCGACGGTGTCGGTGACACTCATCGTGGTTCCTTCCTCGGTCTCGGCGGGCCGTCTCCGGCGCGTCGGGGGCTCTGCTCACGTGGGAGTCGGAGCGGGAACGATGGGATGGGGAATCTGGTCGGGAAGCGGGCCGGACGGCGATGTCGTGAGGCCCGGGTGTCGGCCCCGCTGGCTGCGGAGACCGGAGTTCGTCGGCGGGGATCGAGCACCGCGTCGATGCGGTCCATTCCGCATCGCGGGCCATCCCGCGCCTCTCGGTGACGTACATTACTCACACTGTTGGACTAAAGGCAACGGGGCTCGCCCCGCGGTGGAAGGAGCACTCGTGCGCGGGTCATCCATGCCGGACATCGGCGCCAAGAACGAGCTCGTCGTGCTCGACGCGATCCGCAGTGCGCCCGAGGGCAGCTCGCAGTCCGAGGTGGTGCGCCGCAGCGGGCTCTCCCGGCAGGCGGTCAGCCTCATCACCCGT
Organism: Brachybacterium sp. NPDC056505; assembly: GCF_042794925.1. Taxonomy (NCBI): domain Bacteria; kingdom Bacillati; phylum Actinomycetota; class Actinomycetes; order Micrococcales; family Dermabacteraceae; genus Brachybacterium; species Brachybacterium sp. NPDC056505. The sequence goes on along the minus strand of NZ_JBHTSV010000001.1, from coordinate 201,864 downwards.
CGGCTCATGGAGCGCGGCCTCGTCGAGACCGACGGCACGCTCTCCGCGGGCCGGGGGAAGCCGCGCACCGTGCTGCGTGTCGTGCCGTCGTCGCTGCTCGCGGCCGGCGTGCATCTGGATCCCACAGGGATCACCGTGGTCATCGTCGATCTGGGGGCGAACGTCGTCGCGGAGAAGGCGCTCGGACCCCCGGGCTCGGACCCCGATGCGGGGGTGGCGCGGATCGCGGCGGGACTCGAGGAGCTGCTCGCGACGATGTACGAGGACGGCTGGCGCACGCCCGGCGGCCAGAGCGCGCGCGAGGCGCTGCTGGGCATCGGCGTCGCGGCCCCCGGCGGGCTGGACTGGCGGCGCGGCGTGCTCGTGGATCCGCCCTGGATGCCGGACTGGTGGGACACCCCGCTCGTGGAGATGCTCTCGCGGGCGACGGGCCGCACGGCCCTCCTGGACAAGGACACGAACGCTGCGCTCGCGGCGGAGATCTGGGCCGGCGAGCGCCTGAGCGAGCAGACGCTGCTGTACGTCTACGTGAGCGTGGGCGTCGGCTCGGCGGTCTCGAGCGCGGGTCGCGTCCAGCGCGGCTCGACCACGCAGGCCGGGGAGATCGGGCATCTGCCGACGGGTCTCGACGGTCCCGTGTGCGGCTGCGGCAGGCGCGCCTGCCTCTCGACGTTCACGGACGTGCACGCGATGCTGCACCGGATCGACGCCGCGGAGTGCCCCGCGGGGAGGTCGGCCGGGGGCCGCGGGGCGGTTGCGGCGGCGGAGATCGATGTGGACGAGCTCTCCTCCGCTTCCCTCGAGGCCGACGGCGAGCGCCTGGACGCCCTGCTCGCGGCGGCGACGTCGGGCGACCGCCTGGCCGCACGGATCGCGCAGGAGCACGGCACCGCGCTCGGCGAGGCGCTGCGCACCCTGATCGGGATCCACGACCCGCACCGCGTGATCATCGGCGGCCCCTACTGGCGCGCGCTCGAGCCCTTCGCCATGCCGCAGGTGCTCGAGCGCGCGCTGCAGGGCAGCGGCGGACGCCGCGGCGTCACCATCAGCTCCTCCGCCTTCGGCGACGACGTGGGCGCGATCGGCGCGGCCACCCTCTACCTGGGCAGGGAGCTCTCCCCCACCGTGCGCTGACCGGGCCCGAACCCCAGGGCCCGGACCCGGTCAGCGGATCAGCTCGCCGTCGCGAGCCCCGTCGTCCCGTGGGGGTCGATGACGAACTTCTTCGCGGCCCCCTTGTCGAACTCGGCGTAGCCGCGCGGGGCGTCGTCGAGCGAGATGACGGTGGCGTTCACGGCGTCGGCGATGTGCACGCGGTCGTGCAGGATCGCCTCCATGAGCGGGCGGTGGTAGCGCATGACCGGGCACTGCCCGGTCATGAAGCCGAGCGCCTTCGCCCAGCCCAGGCCGAGGCGCAGGGAGAGCGACCCCTCCTTGGCCGCCTCGTCCACGCCGCCGGGGTCGCCGGTGACGTAGAGCCCGGGGATGCCGAGGGCGCCGCCGGCCTTGGTGACGTCCATGAGGGTGTTGAGCACGGTCGCGGGCGCCTCCTTCGCGTCGTGCCCGTGGCCCTTGGCCTCGAAGCCCACGGCATCGACGCCGCAGTCGACCTCCTCGCGGCCGAGGATCCTCGCGATCTGCTCGCGGGGGTCCTGCTCGGCGACGTTGATCGTCTCGCAGCCGAAGGCGCGGGCCGTGGCGAGGCGGTCCTCCTGCATGTCGGCGACGATGACGACGGCCGCCCCGAGCAGCTGCGCGCCGACGGCGGCGGCGAGACCGACCGGCCCCGCCCCCGCGATGTACACCGAGCTGCCTGGTCCGACGCCCGCGGTGACGGCTCCGTGGTAGCCGGTCGGGAAGATGTCCGAGAGCATCGTGAGGTCAAGGATCTTCTCGAGGGCCTGGTCCTTGTCGGGGAACTTCAGCAGGTTCCAGTCGGCATAGGGCACGAGCACGTACTCGGCCTGCCCTCCCACCCAGCCGCCCATGTCGACGTACCCGTAGGCGCTGCCGGGGCGGTCGGGATTCACGTTCAGGCAGATCTCGGTGCGCCCGATCTTGCAGTTCACGCACCGCCCGCAGGAGATGTTGAACGGCACCGAGACCAGGTCGCCGGTCTTGATGAACTCGACGCCGGGGCCCACGTCGATCACCTCGCCGGTGATCTCGTGCCCCAGCACCAGCCCCTCGGGGGCGGTGGTGCGGCCGCGGACCATGTGCTGGTCCGAGCCGCAGATGTTGGTGGTGACGACCTTCAGGATCGCCCCGTGGGGCAGCTTCCGGCCGATGTTCGCGGGGTTCACCCCCGGTCCGTCCTTGAGCTCGTAGCCGGGGTAGTCGATGTCGACGACCTCGACCTTCCCGGCTCCCTTGTACGCGACTGCCCGATTGCTCGACATGGTGGCCTCCTCGGCTCCCCAGCGGCGCGTCCGACCTCGTTGTCCCGCGCCCTGCCTCATGGTGGGCACGCGCGTCGACCGTGGTCAAGAGGCGGCGGGCCCCGTCTGCCCGCGCGCTGCGCATCGGTGTCCGGATCCCGCTGGCGCCGCCTCCGCCGCTGCCGGATCATGGGCCCATGCCCGATCCCTCCGCCGCGCATCCCCCGGTGCCCTCCTCCGCACCTGCCCCGGCGCTCTCCCCGGCACCGACCCGCCCCTCGCATCCCGCCCTGCCGTGGCTCGCGGCCCTGCTGGTGATGATCATGTGGGCGTCCTCGTTCGTCGTGATCCGGGCCGGCGGCGCGGACTTCTCCCCCGGTGCGATGTCCCTGCTGCGCAGCGGATCCGCAGCCGTGGTGCTGCTCCCGCTCGCTCTCCTCGGTCGCGTGCGCATGCCGCGGAGTCCGCGGCTGTGGCTGGGCGTGATCGGGTGGGGCGTCGCCTGGTTCGCGGCGTACACGGTCGTGCTCAACGCGGCGGAGCTGCTCATCGACGCGGCGACGGCCGCGATGCTGGTCAACGTCGCGCCGCTCATCGTCGCCGTGGCCTCGGGACTGCTGCTGGGCGAGGGTCTGCCCGTGCGCCTGGTGGCGGGGATCCTGGTGGCCTTCGGAGGCATCGCCCTGATCACGGTGGCCACCTCGAGCGGGCGCGTCTCCGGCGCCGGCCTGCTGCTGGGGTTGCTGGCCGCCCTGCTGTACGCCGGGAGCGTGCTCGCGCAGAAGACGCTGCTCCCGCATGTCGACTCGACCTCGATGACGGTGGTCGGCATCGTCGCCGGGTTCCTCGCCTGCCTCCCTTTCGCACCGGCGCTGATCGGGGAGCTCGCGGAGGCGTCCGCCGCCTCGATCGTCACGGTCGTCTACATGGGCGTCTTCCCCACGGCGTGCGCGTTCCTGCTGTGGGGGTACGCGCTGACCAGCACCCCGGCGGGGGTGCTCAGCTCCTCCTCGCTCATCGTCCCGGGGATCACGGTGGCGATGGCCTGGATCGTGCTCGGCGAGGTCCCGCCGCCGCTGGCCGCGCTCGGCGGTCTGCTCTGCCTGGTCGGCGCCGGCTCCGCCGTCGCGCCGAGCGTCCTCGCCGCCCTCCGTCGGCCCGCCGGGCCCGCGGCCGGATAAGGGCGCTCCGCGGAAAGGATGCGGCGCTAGGCCACGACCTCGCCGTCCTCGACCACCTCGGCGCCGCGGCCGCCCGTGGCGCGCAGGTGCCACAGCCATAGCACGGTCCCGGCGCAGACGAACGCCAGCGCGGTCGCCGCCAGTGTGACCAGGGAACCCGTCACCAGCGGTGCCACGACGCCCGCGAGGAGCGCGTTCAGCACGAGCGAGGAGAAGGTGCCCAGCGAGGCGGCGGCGCCGCGGGCGTGAGGGAAGAGGTCCATGATCTCGAGCTGGATGGGCGCGAAGATCAGGGACACCGTGAAGCCGATCAGCATCGGGCCGACGAGCACGGGGATGAGCGCGGGCGAGATCGTGCCGTCGGGCGCGGGGGCGAGCGCCACGAGCAGCAGGTTCAGTGCGGTCGCGCCGAGCGTCGCGAGGTAGCCGATGGTGATCATGCGCGTGCGCGGAAGGCGGTCGGCGAGCCGGCCGACGGCCTGGGCGCCGGTGAACATGCCGATGATCAGAGGCATGAACAGCACCCAGAAGTCCTGCTCGCCGAGCCCCAGCAGGCGCACCACGATGATCTGCGCCGATGCGATGAACAGGAACTGGGCGGCGAAGCCGAACGCCGTGGCGAAGGCGATACGGACCATGAGCGCCGAGGCGCCCACGTGCACGAGCGAGCCGACGAGGGAGCCGATCCGCAGCGGTGAGCGCCGCTCGGGCGGGAGCGTCTCGGGCAGCAGGATCGTGAGCACGATCGCGAGCAGCCCGTAGATCCCGATCCCGCCGAACACCCAGCGCCAGTCCCCCAGCAGCAGGAGCCAGCCGCCGATCACCGGCGCGAGCGCGGGGGCGATCGAGAAGATGGCCATGACCTGGGCCATCAGTCGCTGCGCCTGGGCTCCGGAGTAGAGGTCGCGCACCATGACGCGGGAGATGATCGTCGCCGCGCCGGCGCTCATGCCCTGCAGGATCCGCAGCAGCACGAGGCTGCCGAAGGAGGGGGCGAGCACGCAGGCGAACATCGCGAGCACGTAGATCGTGAGGCCCGCGAGCATGACGCGCCGGCGGCCCAGCGCGTCGGACAGCGGGCCGTGGAAGATCGACATCACCGCGAACGCCGCAAGGTAGGCGGAGACCAGCTGCTGCAGCGCTCCCTCGGACTCGCCGAACTCGGCGCCGATGCGCGTGAAGGCGGGGAAGACCGAGTCGATCGTGAACGGGCCGATCATCGTGATCGCCGCGATCGCGACGGTGATGAAACCACGGGGCCGACGAGGTGCCGCCGCGGCGGAGCGCGCAGCCCGCTGGATGCCGGCACCGCCCGACGGGGAGGCGGCGGAGGGCTGTGGGGAGTCGTCGGGGTCGGGGGAGGGCTGCGCAGGATCGGCCGTGCTCACGCGGTCAGCCTAGCCGGGCGTCCCAGATTCTGGACAGAGCGTCTCAGGACCCGAGGCTCTCCGCTGCGCGCAGCACGAGGGGCTCACGGCTGCGCCGGGCAGCGCGCATGACCTCCTCGACGTGAGCGGGGTCGACCTCCGGCGCTCCCGGCGATCCGGCGTCGAACGGCGGCTGCGGGTCGTACTCCATGGCGAGCTGGACGCCCTTGGCGACGTCGTCCCCGAAGATCTCCGCGGCGAGGGTGAGCGCGAAGTCGATGCCGCTGGTCACCCCTCCCCCGGTGAGCAGGTCGCCGTCCCGCACCACGCGCTCGCGCACGGGGATCGCTCCCAGGTGCCGCAGCAGCGGGTGCACCGCCCAGTGGGTCGTGGCGCGTCGGCCCCTCAGCAGACCGACCGCCCCGAGCACGAAGGCGCCGGTGCACACGCTCGTCACGCAGCGCGCGCCGGCCGCCTGGCGCCGCACGAAGTCGAGAGCGACGGGGTCCTCGAGGGTATCGAAGGCGCCCTGGCCGCCGGGGATCATGAGGACGTCGGCCGGCTCCGCCTCTTCGAAGGTGACCGTGGGCAGCAGGGAGAAGCCGGCGTCGGTCGGGACAGGTTCGTGCCGATGCCACGCGAGGTCGACCACGGCGCCCGGCAGGGCCGCGAAGACCTGCGCGGGCCCGGTGAGATCGAGCTGCGTGACCTGCGGGAACAGCAGTGTCGTGAAGCGGAGCGGGCGGGGCGATGCTGCCATGGTGCGGTGCTTCCTCTCCCGGCGGGCCGGGCGCCTCGGCGTCGGCGTCCGTCGGATGCGATGGGTGCGATGGGTGCGGTGGGTGCGGGCGTGGATTCAGGAGGGGGCAGCGGGCTCATCGGGGCGCGGGGCACGGCTGCTCCGCGAGCGGCTGGCGGCGAGGGGCTCGGCGCGGAGGGAGCAGCCAGGCGCCCAGGGCCAGGGCGGCGACCGTGACCGTCGCGACCGCGTAGACCACCCCGGCGGCGCCGAGCCCGATGAGGTCGCTGAGCAGTCCCGCGCACAGGGCGGAGGCCCCGTAGGCGAGGTAGCCGACGATGTAGAACGCCGCGAAGAACCCTCCTCGCTCGTGCGGCCGGACGTTCGGCAGGAGGATGCGCAGGGTCGCGGAGAAGACCGCCCCGTACCCGACCCCGGTGACCAGCGCCCCCGCGATCACCAGGGACGCGTCGCCGGTGGCGAAGGAGGCGCACTCGGCGAGGACGCCGAGCATCACCGCGACGTACCCGCCGGGCACGAGCATGCGCGGGGCGATCCGCGGGGCGAGCACGAGGGTGCAGAGCGTGGCCACGAGCGGCTGGGTCGCCACGATCAGCGCCGAGGGCAGGCCGACGCCGAGGTGCAGGACGCTGCTGGCGAGCGACCCTCCCAGGCCCAGGATCAGTCCCGCGGACATCCAGATCGCGATGATCCCGGGCGCGAGCCGGAGGAACCGCCCGCGCACCGCATCGGGGATCCGGATCCGCGGGACCAGCGAGGCCAGGGCTCCGGCGCGCGTCGGGACGGTCTCCGGGGAGAGCGCCAGCAGGACGGCGGCGAGGAGGACCACGGCGAGCGCGACGGCGAACAGCACCGTGTTCGGGCCCGATGTCCCCTCGATGGCGATCCCCGCCAGCACCACGCCGATCCCGAGTCCGCCGGCGGTCGTCACGCTCACCGCGGTGTGCGCGAGGCGCCGGTGCCGTTCGGGGGCGAGCTCCACGATGGACGCGCTGAGCGCGGCGGTCGCGGCGCCGATCGCCGCGCCCTGGACGGCGCGCGCGATGACCAGGGCGCCGATGGTGTGGGCGCGCAGGAAGAGCAGCAGCGCGAGGGCGGTCAGCAGCAGGGAGCCGACCGCCACCGGACGCCGCCCGAGGTGGTCGGAGAGCGACCCGCAGGTCAGCAGCGCGAGGAGCAGAGTCAGGGCATAGACGGCGAAGGCGCCGGTGAGGGCGCCGTCCGAGAACCCCCAGGCCTCCTGGTCGTAGCTCAGCAGGACGCTCGGCGCTCCCGCGGCGGCCATGGCCGCCATGAAGGCCAGCACGGAGACGCAGCAGGCGGCCCATCGGGGCATCGAAGGCACGGTGATCAGGGTCCTCTCGGGTTCTCGTCCGGCTCTCATCGGCCGACGGATCCCATCCTGCGAGCGGCGAGCGCGACGAGGACAGTGGCATAGATGCCGATATGTGCAAGTATTGCGCCATGCCCCCACTGGCCCCATACGACCCGCACGATCCGCAGCACTCGTCGGCCCCTCCGGCCCGCCATCGGGTCGCCGTGCTCGTGATGCCCGGGGCGCTGCCGCTGGACGTCGGCATCCCGCTGCAGGTCTTCGCGGAGCGCCCGGGGACGTCGTATGCGCTGAGCATCTGCGCCGAGAGCCCCGGCGCCGTGCCCGCCGCTTCGGGGCTCGTGTACCAGGTGGGGCAGGGGCTGGAAGCCCTCGCGAGCGCCGACACGGTCATCGTCCCGGGCTATGCGCCCCCGGATCGGCCGGTCCCCCAGCCCGTGCGCGAAGCGCTGGTGGCGGCCCACGAGCGCGGAGCGCGGCTGGTGTCGATCTGCTACGGCGCCTTCGCCCTGGCCGACGCCGGCCTGCTGCGCGGGCGGCGCGCGACGACCCACTGGGACGCGGCGGCGCAGCTCGCGAGGACCCACCCGAAGGTGGAGGTGGATCCGAACGTGCTGTTCGTCGACGAGGGCAGCGTGCTCACCTCGGCCGGGGTCGCAGCCGGCCTCGACCTGTGCCTGTACATCGTGCGCAAGGACCTGGGGCCCCGGACGGCCAACGAGATCGCGCGGCGACTGGTGGCCTCACCCCGCCGTGCCGGCGGCCAGGCGCAGTACCAGCCCACCGGGTGGATGCCCGTCGCGGGCGGCGAGCAGCTCGAGGAGGTGAGGACGTGGGCGCTGACGCATCTCGACGACGACCTCACGACCCAGCAGATGGCCGACCGCGCCCGGATGTCCCGTCGAACCTTCGAGCGCCGCTTCGTCGAGGAGACCGGACGCCCTCCGCACCGCTGGATCCTCGGCGCGCGCGTGGACCTGGCGCGCCGCCTGCTCGAGGACAGCGACCTGCCGATCGATCAGATCGCCTCGCGCGCGGGCCTCGGCACGGGGGCGAACCTGCGGCTGCACTTCCGGCGCGCGCTGGGCACCTCGCCCGCCGAGTACCGCAGGACCTTCTCCGCGACCCTCACGCAGTGACCGGGACGCCCCGCGCCCGGGCGGTGTCGCTGTCGCGAGGCGGGTCCTCGCTGGGTGCGCCCTCACAGGGCGCGTCCTCGCAGGCCGTCGTCTCCCCCAGGAGCTCGAGCAGGAGCGCGGACGGGGCGTCGGCCGCCGGGGCGAGGGGGCAGATGGCGCTCACGGACCAGCTGGGCTGGGCGGCGCCCGGGAGCTCGCGGGTCACCAGCGTGGCCGCCTGCGGCTTCCGCGCGACGTGCGCGGGGACGATCGCGACGCCGAGCCCGCGGGTCACGAGGTCCAGCAGGGTGTGCACGTCGTTGACGCTGCAGCGCACGCGGCGGTGCACGCCGTGGGTCGCGAGCAGGTCGTCGTTCATGGTGCGCACGCCCCAGGTCTCGGAGAAGTCGACGAAGTCGGCGCCGTCGAGCATCTCCCAGCGCAGGGTCGTGCGTCGGGCGAGGCGGTGATCGGGCGGGACGACGAGCACGAGCGGCTCCCCGCCCAGGAAGGTGTGGCGCAGCGCGCCGAGGTGCCGGTCGGTCGCGACGAAGGCGACGTCGAGCTCGCCCTCGCGCACCGCCCCCACCAGCTCGTGCGAGCCGGCCTGCGCGAACTCGGTCGCGATCCCCGGGTGGCGCTGGTGGAAGGTCGAGAGCAGGGCGGAGACGTCCACGAGCCCCAGGCACTGCTCGGCGCCCACGCGCAGGGAGCCGCTGATCGCGGGGCCGACGCGCATCACGGCCTCGCGAGCGCGCGCCGCCTCCTCGAGCAGGGTGCGGGCGTGCGGGAGCAGGGCGAAGCCGGCGGCGGTCGGCTCGACGCGGCGGGTGGTGCGCTCGAACAGCGGCGTGCCGAGCTCCTGCTCGAGGCCGCGGATCGCACTGCTGAGCCCGGACTGCGAGATGCCCGCGAGCTCGGCCGCGCGGGTGAAGTGCCGCTCGTCGGCGAGCGCCACCACGTACTCCATCTGCCTGAGGTCCATATCCGCCCCGCATCCCTCGTGTCCATCGCCGATGTGCCGGGGTCGGCCCGGTCCGCCCGTCGGCGCGGCCTGTTCGTCGCCGCGGCCCATCGGCCTGCCCGGCCCGTCCGTCGACCCGGCCCGGCTCATCCTCTCATCTACGAGTCGGCACCATGAATGGCATCGCTGCGAGCTGTTGGACTTATATATCGAGGCTTCCTAGGCTCGGTGCCATGACTGTTCCCACCATCAACCTGAACTCCGGACATGCGATCCCCCAGCTCGGCTTCGGCGTCTTCAAGGTCCCGGCCGACGAGGCCGAGAAGGCCGTGACCAGCGCCCTCGAGGTCGGCTACCGCCACATCGACACCGCCGCCATCTACGGCAACGAGGAGGGCGTGGGCGCCGCGATCGCCAAGAGCGGCATCCCGCGCGACGAGCTGTTCGTGACCACCAAGCTGTGGAACGATCGCCAGGCCGGCGAGGAGCCGCACGCGGCGATCCGCGAGAGCCTCGAGAAGCTCGGGCTCGAGTACGTGGACCTCTACCTCACGCACTGGCCCACCCCCGAGAAGGACACCTACGTCAACGCCTGGCAGAAGCTGCTGGAGATCCGCGACCAGGGCCTCTCCCGCTCCGTGGGCGTCTCGAACCACCTGCCCGAGCACCTCGACCGCCTCGTGGAGGAGACCGGCGTCGTGCCGGCCGTCGACCAGATCGAGCTGCACCCCGCTCTCCAGCAGCGCGACGTGCTCGAGTGGGCCGGCAAGAACGGGATGCACATCGAGTCCTGGGGCCCGCTGGGCCAGGGCAAGTACCCGCTGTTCGAGGAGTCCTCCGTGGCCGACGCGGCCTCCGCGCACGGCGTTACCCCCGCGCAGGTCGTCATCCGCTGGCACCTGGAGCGCGGCTTCATCGTGTTCCCGAAGTCCACGCACCGCGAGCGCATGGAGCAGAACTTCGACGTGTTCGGCTTCGAGCTGACGGGCGACGAGGTCGCCGCGATCGACGCTCTCGACTCGGGCGACGGCTCGGGCCGCGTGGGCACCCACCCGCTCGAGTTCAACTGACGGCGAGCGGCGCGCGCCCGAGAGCACGCGCCGCCTGACAGCACGCGCCGCCTGACAGCATGGGCCGGGGCTCCGTCCGACGGGTGGAGCCCCGGCCCCGCCCGTCGGACCGGGGACTCACCTGTCCCCATCGCCCGTCGGGCCGGCCCGTCCGCCCCGCCAGCTCCCGCCCCTTCTGCCTCCGGCGAGCACCGCTCACCGGCCCGACCGCGTCCGCGGCCGATCTCATGACGACACAGGAGTCTCTGCGATGAAGCATTTCCCCCTTCCCGGCACCGAGATCACGGCACCGAACGTGGTGCTGGGCCTCATGCGGATCAACGACAAGTCCGACGAGGAGATCCGCACCCTCGTGAACACGGCCCGCGACGCGGGCATCGACTTCTTCGATCACGCCGACATCTACGGCGGCGACCACCTGTGCGAGCGGCGCTTCGCCGAGGCGATGCACCTGAACGCGAACGAGCGCTCCGAGATCACCATCCAGACGAAGGCCGGGATCGTCACCGACGGCCCCTACTTCGACTACTCCTACGAGCACCTGATCGAGTCCGTCGAGGGATCGCTGAAGGCCCTGCGCACCGACTACATCGACATCCTGCTGCTGCACCGTCCCGATGCGCTCGTCGAGCCCGACGAGGTGGCCCGCGCCTTCGACGACCTGCACGCCTCCGGCAAGGTGCGCGCCTTCGGCGTCTCCAACCACACTCCCCGCCAGATCGACCTGCTCAAGCGCTCGGTGACCCGGCCGCTCGTGGCCAACCAGCTGCAGCTGTCGATCACGCACTCGCCGATCATCGCGCAGGGCATCGCCGCGAACATGAGCGGCGAGGAGCAGTCCAGCGTCCTGGACGGCGGCGGCATCCTCGACTACTGCCGCCTGAACGACATCACCGTCCAGGCCTGGTCGCCCTTCCAGGGCGGCTTCTTCGACGGCGTCTTCCTGGGCAGCGACAAGTACCCGGAGCTCAACGCCGTGGTGGACCGCCTCGCCGCGAAGTACGACGTCGCCCCGGAGGCGATCGCGACCGGCTGGATCACCCGCCACCCCGCGAACATGCAGGTCGTGCTCGGCACCACCACGCCGCAGCGCGTCACCGACTCCGCCGACGGCTCGGAGCTGCCGCTCACCCGCGCCGAGTGGTACGAGCTGTTCCGCGCGGCGGGCCACCGGGTGCCGTGATCCCCGAAGGCGGCGCTCCCGGCGGGGCCGGCGGGGACGGCGAGGACGGCGCGGCAGGCGGGGCCCACGGGGTCGACGCGCACCGGGTGAGCCGGGAGCACGTCGCCGACGAGCATCGACTGCGCCGGGTGGCGGTCGCCGAGCGGCAAATACGGGACATCTCTGCCATATCTGGCAGAGATGTCCCGTATAGGCCGGTCCATGACATCGCCGACGGGAGCGGCGCCGCCGACGGGGACGGTGTCGCCGACGGGGGCGGCGCCGCCGACGAGCCCGTGGTGCTCGACGTCGACGGCACCCTCTGCTTCGACGGCCGCACCCTCGCGGACGACATCGTCGAGGCCCTGCGCCGCGTCGGCGAGCGGCACCCACTGGTCTTCGCCTCCGCGCGGCCGGTGCGCGACCTGCTGCCCGTGCTCCCGGAGGAGCTCGCCGGCAGCGCCCTGATCGGCGGCAACGGCGCCTTCGTGCGGCGGGCTCAGAGCGCCGACGTCGAAGTGGTCGGCTTCCCCGCCGCCGCCAGGGCCCTGCTCGACGAGATCATGGAATCGCGGTGCCTGCCCGCGCTCGTCGACGGGCCCTGGGACTTCTCGTTCACGGGCGACGAGCAGCACCGCATCTTCCGCCAGCTCGACGCCGGAGGCCTCGCCCGCAACCTGCCGCGCAGTGCGCTCCCCGACTACGCGAAGGCAGTGCTGTTCACCGAGGATCCCCGAGTCATCGAGCAGTTGCGGGGCGCCGGTCTGACTGTGTCCGTCCATCCCGACGAGCACCTGATCGACGTGGCGCCGAGCAGTGTCACCAAGCACTTCGCGCTGCGCCGCCTCGGCATCCTCGACGGCTCGTACACCGCCGTCGGCAACGACGTGAACGACGTCGAGCTGCTGCGTCACGCGCGCCGCAGCATCCGGGTCGGAGAGCACCCCGCGCTCGACTTCGCCCATCGCACTATCGATCGGGGGAGCGTCGCCGAGGCCCTCACCTCACTGGTCGCATGAGACGAAGGACCACCGCCGGTTCCCTCACCGCCGGATCGAGCGTGCGCTCCAGCGGCCGTCCTCGTGGCGCACCGCGATCGGATGGTCGAAGGCCGCGGAGACGGCCTCGGTCGTGAGCACGTCCCGGATCGGGCCGTGCGCGCTGGGGACGCCGTCGCGCAGCAGCAGCGCATGGGTGACGGTCGTCGGGATCTCCTCGAGATGATGGGTAACCAGCAGTGATGTGAGTCCCGGGTGGGTGGTGGGGAGCACCTCGAGGGTCTCCATGAGCTGTTCGCGGGCGGCGACGTCCAGGCCCGTCGTCGGCTCGTCCAGGAGCAGCAGCTCGGGGTCGGTGACGAGGGCCCTGGCGATGAGGGCGCGGCCGCGCTCGCCCTGGGAGAGCGTGGGCCAGGTCGACTCGCGCTTGGCCCCCAGTCCCAGCATGTCCATGAGCTCGCGGGCCCGGTCGACCTGCGCCGACTCCGGGACCCAGCGCATCATCCTCTCGGCGGTGCCGGTGAAGCCCGTGAGCACGACCTCCTCGATGGTGAGCGGCGAGCGCACCAGGTGGCGCGGGTCGACGTGCCCGATGCGCTCGCGCAGCGCGCGCAGCTCGACGCGGCCCACCTGGTCGCCGAGGATGCCGACGGTGCCGCTCGTGGGGTGCGCGTTCCCACCGGCGAGACCGAGGATCGTGCTCTTGCCGGCGCCGTTCGCACCCAGCATCACCCAGTGCTCGCCCCGGCCGATCGCGAAGGTCACGCCCGGCAGGATGAGCTTCCCGGAGCGCTGGAAAGTGACGTCCTCGAAGGAGAGGACGGGGGCATCGGGGGCGGTGGTCATGGTCCTCCTCGGGGACGTGGTCGCTCGGCGGGTGGGCCGACGGGCGGACGCGGTCGACGAGCCGACGGGCAGATAGTCGACGCCTACACGCAGAGAGGCCGGCGCCCGGATCCGGCCGGCCGGCACACGGCAACGAAGACCGCGGCACCGCCCGGTCTGCAGGACAGCGCCGTCCGATCCTGCCAGGCAATGCTTCCCGAGCACGAGAGTGGTCAGATCATGGGCACCCGAATGACCGCTCGCCCCGCGCGACGCTCAGCCGACGGCGCGGGCACCGTCCTCAGTCGTGCACGTGACCGCGCCCCGCGCGGTCATCCCCAGCCAGTCCTTCACGGTGCGGTCCCACCAGGAGGCATCGAAGGTGCACGTCGCGGCGTCGTCGACCCGGGTCGACACGAGCGCCATGTTCTCCCGCGTGACACCATCGCGGATCCTGACGGCACCGCACTCCACCGTCGTCACATAGACGCTGGCGCCAGGAGCGGAGTGCCTTCCGCCGCCCGAGGCCTGCGGCTTCGCGGAGACGACAGTGCAGGTCACGGGCTGCACGCCGACGCTCCGCCCCACCACGACCACTCCCCCTGCGAGAGCCAGCACCACGAGCAGGACGACCGCGATCGGCCAGCGCCTCGGGCGCGATGCGCCACGGCCGCGCCCCTGCCCCGTCCGTGCGGTCATGCGACGCATCGTCCCATGACGCCCGCTGCCGGGACCGCTCTCCCCCGGACAGCTCGTCACCCCACGGGCCCGAGCGAGCTCCCCTCCATGAGCCGCCCGACGCGCAGCACGTGCCGCGCCGCCCCTCCGGCCCCATCGACTCCGTCCTGGGCGCCCCGCTCTTCCGCGTCCGTGAGCTCGACCATCCGCTCCACGGCCTCGTGCGCCACGGCTTCGATCGGCAGGCGGATGGTCGTGAGTCCCAGCAGGTCGAGCCCGTCGCTGATGCCGTCGAAGCCGACCAGGTGGACGTCCTCCCCGATCCGCACGCCTCGCGTGCGGGCCGCCCGCCAGAGCTCGAGGGCGGCGTAGTCGACGGGGGCGACGATGCAGCTCAGGTCCTCACCGGCCGCGACGTCAAGAGCCCCGGCGACGCCGGTCCGCACGGGCAGCAGGTCGATCTCGCGCACCGTCGCGCCGCGCTCGCGCAGCCGCTCCCGCACGCTGCGCATGCGCAGCTCGAACACGCGGGAGTAGAGCACGGGCGCGACGAGCAGTCCCACCCGGCGGTGGCCGAGGGCGAGGATGCGGTCGGCCATCATCCGGCCGTGGGCGGCCTCGTCGTAGCTGATGGATTCCAGGCGCGGGTCGTCGTTGGGACGGCCCACGACCATCACCGGGACGGCGGCGTTCGCGGCGACGATGTCCTCGGGCGGGGTGACGCCGGTGGCGACGAACGCCCCGGCCACGCGCATGCCCACGAGCCTCCGCAGGCCCACGACCTCCTCGGGTCCGTACTCGTGGGGGAAGGCGGAGACGCTGATCAGGTGGCGCCCGCGCTCCTGCGCCGCGGCCTGCAGGGAGCCGATGAGCAGTCCGTAGGCGGGGTTCGTGGCGTCGCGGACGACGAGCCCCAGCACGGTGCGCTGGGTGAGCCCGCCGGCGAGCCCGCCCGCGACCAGGTTCGGCACGTAGCCGAGCTCCCGCGCGGCCTCGTGCACGCGGATCTTCGCGTCGTCGGAGACGCTCGAGCCGGGCTGGAAGACCCGCGAGACCGTCGAGCGCGAGACGCCCGCGCGCCGGGCCACGTCGTCCATGGTCGAGGTGGGGCGCGCGGGTGCGGACGCGGGGCGCGGGGATGCTCCGGGATCCTGCGACTGGTACGGCGAGGGCTGCATCTTCTGTCCTCCGGAGGAGAGGGGTCGACGGCACTCTGCACGGCCCCCATCACAGCTCCACGACGATCACATGGCGCCCGGGTGACACCACGGAACCGGTCCGCGGAGCGCTCGCGACGGGCGCGGGGCGTTCGCCTCAACGTCTCCGGAACTCTGCGTGAACCCCGGGGGACGTCGGCCCCCGAACCGGGCGCCGCCAGGGCCCGCGACCGCCTCACCTCGTCTTTGGGAGCGCTCTCACCTGGCGTTCCATGTCCAGGCCACCGCCTCGTCACGCCGCGTTCGCGAACATTGCCCGTCCTCCCGGCCCTTCCTACGGTGAGATCGCCTCGCCCCGGAGCCCGCCTCCGGAAGCGCCCTGGAGCAGGTCTCCGGACCGGCCCGCCGACGCACGGCGCGCATCCTCCAGGGCATCTCCGCAGCGATCCGCGAGGCGCGTCGAGACCCCTCTTCGTCCTCTGATCCCGAGGAGCCCCGCATGTCCTCCTCCGCCGCTGTCCCCGCCACGACGGCCGGTCGGTCCGCCGTCCTCTCACCCCCCGCTCCCACGACCCCGGACGCCGGGGAGACGGGGTCCGACGCCGGGCAGGCCGCGTCCCGGCCGCCGCTGCGCCGTCGGCCCATGAGCCCCGTGCGCCGCCGACGCACGATCCGCGAGGGCCTGCTGTTCTGCCTGCTGATCCTGCCGAACCTCGCGGCGATCCTCGTCTTCTCCTACTGGCCGGCGATCTACAACATCGTCCTGAGCTTCATGGACTGGGACCTGGTCGCGCCCATGCCCGAATGGGTGGGGCTCGAGAACTACATCGACCTGTTCACCGACCCGGAGTTCTGGTCGGTCATGCTGAACACGCTCGTGTTCACCACGGTCACCGTGGTCGGATCGCTCGTGGGCGGAGTCCTGCTGGGCACGCTGCTGGCCACGAAGGTGCCGTTCACCGGGATGGTGCGCACCTTCGCGTTCGCCCCGCACATGCTCCCGGGGGCGGCCGTGGGCATGCTCTGGCTGTTCATGTTCGACCCGAGCTTCGGCCTCTCGCGCTTCCTGTTCAACCTGGTCGGGATGGAGTCCCCGCAGTGGACCACCACCTCGGACTGGTCGCTGGCCGCGGTCACCGTCGCCTACCTCTGGCAGCGCCTCGGCTTCGTCACCGTCATCTACTACACGGCGATCCTCGACCTCCCGAAGGACATCCTCGAGGCGGCCTCGCTGGACGGCGCCCACGGCGTGACGATGCTGCGCCACATGGTGCTCCCGCTGCTCAGCCCCATCACCTTCTTCCTGTCGGTGACCGGGGTGATCGCGGCGGCGCAGGCCTTCGACCTGATCTCGATCCTCACGAACGGCGGGCCCGGGATCTCCTCCTCCACCCTCAGCTGGATGATCTACGAGGAGGCGTTCCAGAAGTTCGACATCGGCAAGGCCTCCTCCGCCGCGACGGTGCTGCTGGTCCTGCTGCTGGTGCTCACATTCATGCAGGTCCGCTTCGGCGAGAAGAAGGTGAACTACGCGTCATGACCACCACCGTGCGCACCCCGGGCCCGCTCTCCCGTCTGCTCCCCGGCCGCAGCCGCCAGGAGGACCGCACCGCCGGTGCCGTCCGTCGGCCGCTCTGGCAGACGATCGTGCTGACCATCCTCGTCATCGCCTCGCTGCTGGTGTTCCTGGTCCCGATCTACTGGCTGTTCAGCGGGGCCGTGAAGTCGAACTCCGACATCTACTCCTGGCCGCTGAAGTGGTTCCCCACCTCACTGCACCTGGACAACTTCTCCTCCGCCTGGAACGCCGCTCCCTTCGACCGGTTCCTCGTGAACTCGGTGATCACGACGTCGGTGGGCACGGCGCTGGAGATGTTCAACGCGATCCTGTGCGCCTACGCCTTCGCGTTCGTGCACTTCCGGATCAAGCGCTTCCTGTTTCTGTTCCTCATCGGCTCGATGATGCTGCCCGGCCACGTCACCCTGATCGTCAACTACATCACCGTGGGGAACCTGGGCTGGCTGAACACCTACCAGGGCCTGATCCTGCCGGGCATCGGATCGGCGTTCGCGATGTTCCTGCTCTACCAGCAGATGCGCACGATCGACCCCGAGATCATGCAGGCCGCCGAGGTCGACGGCGCCGGGCACCTGCGCCGCATGGTGCTCATCGTCGTCCCCATGAGCTGGCCGATGATCCTCACCGCGACCCTGATCGTGCTGGTCGGGAAGTGGAACGAGTACGTGTGGCCGCTGATCGTCACCTCGACCGCCTCGATGCGCACCCTGCCCATCGGCCTGCTGTTCCTGCGCAGCCAGGAGGGCTACACGAACTGGGGCGCGCTGCTCGCGGGCACCGTCATCGCGGCCGCCCCGATGCTGCTCCTGTTCTTCCTGGCCCAGCGCCGCATCATCGGCGGCATGGCCGCCGGGGCGCTCAAGTGACCCGTCCGTCCCCGACCGCACCCATCCGCACATGACCCACCCCCGCACTCCTGGAGGCCCTGCCATGTCCCGTTCGCTCCTCACCCCGTCCCGTCGCCTGGCCACTCCCAGCAGGCGCTCCCTCCTGGCGGGCCTCGGCCTGGGGGCCGTGGGCCTCGGCGCCGCCGCCTGCGGCGCCCCCGGCGGCTCCGACGACGCCTCGGAGCCCGTGCGCGACGGCTTCTCGCAGGCCGACCTCGAGATCCCCTCGAAGTACAAGGGCCGCACCGCGATCCTGTTCTGGGCGCCCTTCACCGGGAACCTCTACGCCGAGGTCCAGAAGCTGTTCACGAAGTTCAACGAGTCCCAGGACGACATCGTCGCGATCAGCGAGTCCCAGGGCTCCTATGCGGACCTGAACCAGAAGTTCACGGCGTCCCTGCAGGCCAAGGCCGTGCCGGACATCGTCTGCTTCCCCGAGATGCAGTGGCTGCAGTTCTACTTCTCGAGTGCTCTCGCCCCGCTTGACGACTACTTCGACGACGACTGGAACCTCGACGTCTACCTGCCCAACTACATCAACGAGGGCAAGGCCGCCGGCAGCACCTATGTGGTGCCCTTCGCCCGCTCGAACCCGCTCTACTACTACAACAAGACGGTGTACAAGAAGCTCGGGCTGCCCGAGGAGGGCCCCAAGACCTGGGACGAGCTCGCCGAGTTCGCCCCCGAGATCACGAAGCTCCAGGTCGACGGCAAGCCGATGTCCGCGATGACGTTCAGCTCGGCCGACGAGTGGTTCGGCCAGGCCGACATCTGGGCCTTCGGCGGCCAGAACTCCAAGGACTTCGACGTCACGATCAACCAGGACCCGGGCGTCGAGTGGCTCGAGTGGCAGCGCAAGTTCATCCACGAGGACAAGTTCGCGTACATGGCGAAGTCCTCCGGCACGGACTTCACGACCGGGATCTCCGCCGGCACCCGCGGCTCGACGGCCTCCCTGCGCGGCTTCACCGACGAGGCGGACTTCGAGGTGGGCGCCGCGTTCATGCTGGGCCAGGTCAACGCCCCCACGAAGGTGCCCACCGGCGGCAGCGGGCTCTCGATCGTGCGCTCGGACTCCAAGGAACGCCAGGACGCCTGCGCGGAGCTGTTCCGCTTCCTCGCCGAGCCGGAGAACTCCGCGCAGTGGCACAAGGGCACCGGATACGTGCCGATCGTGAAGACGGCCAAGGACACGAAGATCGTCAAGGACCTCGTGAAGGAGGACCCGAACTTCAAGGTCGCCCTCGACCAGCTGGAGAACGCCCACACGGCCGACCGCACGAACTGGTTCCAGGGCGCGGTCACCGACATCGCCGCCGCGATGGCCCAGGTCTACGGCGACAACAAGGAGGCGAAGCCGGTGCTCGACGCCCTCGCCCCGAAGCTCCAGGAGGTCATGGACGACAATCGCGAGGACATCGAGAAGGTGCTCGGCTGATGCCTCCGCTGATCGTCGGGCACCGCGGCGCGAAGGACGTCCTGCCCGAGAACACCCTGATCTCCTTCCGCCGCGCGATCGCCGACGGCGCCGATGTGCTCGAGTGCGACGTGCACCTGAGCGCCGACGGGCGCCTCGTGGTCATGCACGACGCCCGCATCGACCGCACCGTCTCGGAGGACTCGCCCCGCCGCTCGGGTGCGATCGCCGAGCTCACCGCCGCCGAGCTGGCCGACGTGCGCGTGGGCGGCGGCCGCGAGGGCATCGGGCACGAGGCGGCGCCCGTCGGGCTCGCCGGGGTCCCCGGGGCCCACGGGTCGGACGGGTCCGCCGGGACGGGCGGCGACTCGATCGTCGAGGGTCAGAAGGTGCCGTATCTCGAGGAGGTGCTCGACCTCGCGGCGGACGCGGAGGTCCCGCTCCTGCTCGAGGTGAAGGCACCCGCGGCGGCGGAGCCCGTCGCGCGTCTGCTGCTCGCCCGCGCCGCGGCCGGGAGCGGGGCGGGCGCCGCGGGCCCGTCGTCGCTCGCGGACGGAACCCCGTCGTCGGTCGCGGACGGGACTCCGTCGGCCGACGAGGGGCCCGGCGGCGCCCCGGCGTCGCATGCGCTGGTCGAGGCGTCGGGCAGGGACCGGGTCGTGGTGATCTCGTTCCTGCGCGAGGTGCTCGAGACCCTGCGCGAGGTCGCTCCCCGACAGGCGATCGGCCTGATCACGAAGACGCCCACGGAGGACGACTGGGAGTACGCGACCCGGATCGGCGCGCGTACCTTCGGCCTCACCCTCACCAACCTGCGCGAGCACGACGTGATCCGCGCGCAGGAGGCGGGGATGGCCCTGAACGCGTGGACCCTCAACGACCCGGACGCGGTCGTCTTCGCGGCCGAGATCGGCGTCGACACCCTCACCACGGACGATCCCGCCTGGGCGCGCGCCGTCCTGGACGCGACCGCCCTCGAGCAGTCGGCGCTCGCCCGCTGACGTCGGCCCGCACAGGTACCGCCTCTTCCGAGCCCGGGCTCCTTTGCCGCCCCGGCCCCCTGGGCTTCGATGTCGCCAGGTGAGGTCTCAACGCCATGGAGAGCGTGAGACCTCACCTGGCGACATCGAAGGCGGTGCCCGCGCCGGGAACGGCCCGGCCCCCCGCCCCGCGGGGACGGTGAGACCGGGGCGCCTGGCGCCCATACTGGAGGTCTCATCCGCCCGGAATCGCAGACCACCACCGGAGGCCCCGATGCGCCGCATGCTCCCGTTCCTCACACTCCAGCCCGCGCGCGGTCAGCACGCCGCCGAGGCGATCGCCCTGTACACGAGCCTGTTCGACGAGAGCCGCGTGGTCAGCCGCGAGCCGTGGCCGGAGGGAGCGCCCGGCCTCGAGATCCTGGAGGATCCGGCGCAGGCCGTCCAGCTCGCCGAGATCGAGATCATCGCGGGTCAGCGCCTGCGCCTGAGCGACACCCTCATGAAGCACGGCTGGGACATGACCCCGGGCGTCTCGCTGTGGATCGACTGCGCCGACTCCGCCGAGCAGGAACGCGTGTTCGGCGCGCTCCTCGAGGGCGGTATGGCCCTGATGCCGCTGGACGACTACGGATTCGGCCCCTTCGGCTGGGTCCAGGACCGCTTCGGCGTCACCTGGCAGCTCGGGGTCGCGGCCGACGACCCGCACGACCCCGTGCTCTGAGACAGCCCCCGGAGCGAGATCCGGGGCCGACGGGTCAGTCCGCGTCGGTCCTCTCGTCCCGTCCGGCCTCGTCGGTCCTCTCGTCCCGCTCTGCCCCGTCGGTCGTCTCATCCGGCTCCGCCCCGTCGGTCGTCTCGCCCTGCGCCGCCCCGTCGGCCCCGCTCGCCGCGAGCCGATCCGCCGGGGACTCCTCCGCCGCCCTCGGCGAGTCGGCGAGGAAGGCGTTCAGCCAGCGCGCCTGCGGGTCGGAGTCGACGAACAGCTCCTTGACCAGCAGCGTCATCGGCACCGACAACAGCGCGCCGGCGGCGCCGAGCACCCAGGACCAGAACAGCACCGAGAGGAACGAGACGCTCGCGGAGAGGCCCACGGCGTGCCCGGTGACGCGGGGCTGCACGAGCCCCTGCAGGATCATGGCGACCGCGACGCAGAGCGCGACCACCGCGACCGCCGTCCACGGGCCCTGGGCGAGCAGGGCCATGAGCGTGGGCGGGATCATCGCGAAGATGAAGCCGATGTTCGGGATGTAGTTGCACAGGAACAGCAGCACGGCCCAGACCCCGGGCAGCGGCACGCCGAGCGCCCACAGGGCGAGCCCGTCGATCACCGCGACCACGGCGCCGAAGGCGGTGGTGACCAGCCAGTAGGTCCGCACGGAATGCGCGAAGTCGAGCAGTGCATGGTGGGCGCGGGGGTGGGTCCGGCGCACCACGTCGAGGCGCCCGGGCAGGCCCGCCGCGTCCAGCCCGAAGAAGATGATCGTGGCGACGGCCGCGGCGAGCAGTCCGCCGAGGGCGCCCAGCGAGCTGAGCGCCTGGTTCAGCAGCCCGAAGAGGCTCGAGAAGTTGAAGTCGGAGAGCCACTGGTCGATCTGGTCCTGGCCGACCCCCCAGCCGGCGAGGCGGTCCAGGCTGCTCTGCAGCAGCGCGTTGAACTCCGTGCCGTACCGGGGCAGCTGCCCCACCAGCTGGGAGATCGACCAGCCGATCGCGAGGAAGAAGACGGCGAGCGCGAGGAGCACGGTGAGCATCGCGGCGATCGAGCCGAGGATCCGGGGCGCGCCCAGGCGCTCGATCCCGCGGGCGAGGGGCTGGACCGCGATCAGCAGGTTCAGGGCGAGGAACACGGGCACGACCAGGCCCGCGACCTCCTGCATCCCCTCGAGCACGAGCCAGATCGCCGCGAGGCCGACGAGGATCATCAGACCCCGGGGCAGGAGGGCGCGGCGCTCGTTCATGGAAGGATCGTAGGACGCCGACGTGCGCCGGGTCACCGCCGTCCCGCGGCCCGCCGCGCGGGTCGATCCGTCCCGCACCCCGCCCCGGTCCGTCCCGACCCTCCGCGGCCGGCCCGACCCTCCCCGCCCGCACGACGATCACGGAGCACCGATGCCCCACGAACCCTCCAGCGCGCATCCGGCTGCCGCGCAGACCCGCACTCCCCTCCCCCGCATCGCGGTCTGCGGGATCCACATCGAGTCCTCGACCTTCACGCCGTACGTGTCGACGGCCGCGGACTTCGACGTGCGCCGGGGCGAGGCGGTGCTCGAGCGCCACCCGTTCCTCGCCGCGGGATCGCCGCTGCGGGAGGCGGCCGCGTGGCACGGCGTGCTGCACGCCGGGGCCCTTCCCGGCGGGCCGCTGGACCGCGAGGACTTCGAGGCCTGGCGTGCGGAGATCCTCGAGGGTCTCGCGGAGCTCATCGCCGGATCCGAGGACGGGCCGCCGCTGGACGCCCTGTGGTTCGACATCCACGGCGCCATGAGCGTGCTCGGTATGGACGACGCCGAGGGCGCGCTGATCACCGCGATCCGCGAGGTGATCGGCGAGGACGTGCTCGTGGGCACCTCGATGGACCTGCACGGCAACGTCTCGCCGGCCCTCTTCGCGGGCTGCGACCAGCTCACCTGCTACCGCACCGCTCCGCACGTCGACGTCGCCGAGACCCGCGAGCGGGCAGTGCGCAGCCTGCTGGATGCGCTCGCGGCGGCGCCCGTCGGCCGCCCGGCCCCGAAGCCCCATCGGGCGCTCGTGCATGTGCCGATCCTGCTGCCCGGGGAGATGACGTCGACCCGCGTCGAGCCCGCGGCCTCGCTGTATGCGCGGATCCCGGAGCTCGCCGCCCGCGAGGGCGTCACCGACGTCTCCTACTGGATCGGCTTCGCCTGGGCCGACGAGCACCGCTGCCAGGCGGCTGTCGTCGCCTTCGGGGCCGACGGGGAGGCCGTCGACGCCGCCGCCCTCGAGCTCGCGACCGCGATCTGGGAGGCCCGGCATGACTTCGTCTTCGTCGCTCCGACCGGCACGTTCGAGGAGTGCCTGGATGCGGCGATCGCCTCTTCCGCGCGGCCGTTCTGGATCTCGGACTCCGGGGACAACCCCGGCGCGGGCGGGGCGGACGACACCACCGGGTGCCTCGCCGCGCTCGCCGCACGCCCCGAGATCCGCGCGGGCGAGGTCACCGCGCTGCTGGTCTCGATCGTCGATCCCGAGACGGCGGGACGCGCAGCCGCTCTGGGAGTCGGCGGGCGGGGCGAGGTGAGCGTCGGCGGACGCATCGACGCCCGCGACCCCGGTCCCGTGCCGCTGCACGTCGAAGTCGAGGCGCTCGACGACTCCCCCGCGACCGGCGTCGCCGCGGTGCTGCGGGTGCTCGCGCCGACGGGAGGCGAGTCGCCGACGGAGCCGAGGCCGTCGGAGCCGCAGGCGACGGGGCTGCAGGTCGTCGTCACCTCGCGCCGCGCGCAGTTCTCGACCGAGGCGATGTTCGCGCGCCTGGGTCTGACGATGACCTGGGCCGACGTGGTGGTCGTGAAGATGGGCTACCTCGAACCCGACCAGCACGCCGCGGCGGCCGACTGGATGATGGCGCTGACCCCGGGCGGGGTCGACCAGGACCTCGTGCGGCTGGGTCACCGCCGGATCGCCCGGCCGATGCTCCCCTTCGACGCCGAGATCCCGGCCCCATCGGCCGCGGACGTGCTGCGCTGATCCGGCGCCGCACCCGGACCCGGACCCGCGCCTGAACTCAGCCCCGGTGGGCGTAGAGGTCGCGCAGCAGCGCGATCTCGGCGAGGTGGTGGATGAGCTCGCGGTTGATGTGGGCGACGATCGCCGCCCGCGGATGCTCGGCGTACGGGCCCTCGGACGGCCCGCAGGGCAGGGAGAAGTCCTCCTCGCTCCAGGAGCGCAGCCCGGTGATCCAGCGCGCGTACTCGGCATCGAGCTGGGTCAGCGCCTCCTGCGCGCCGCCCGCGTAGTCCCAGCTGAAGTAGTCGACCTCGGGCCCGTCGAAGTGGCCGTGGCTGCGCATGGCGAGCACGCCCACGATCACGTGCCCGAGCCGCCAGGCGATCGTCGTGAACGGAGGCGGTGTCGGCTCGGGGAACTCGAAGTCGATCACCATCTCGCCGCTGCCGCCCTGCGTGCCCGAGCGGACCTCGCTGCGCGGGTGCACGCTCCAGGCCGGCCCGGCGGCCTCGGGCGTCGGATCGTAGAAGTATTCCTCGTCGGTGAGGCCCTCCAGGCGGGGCCGGGCGATGTCCTCCCAGTGCCCCTCGATCTGGGCGAGGAGGGCGCCGCGGGTGGTGGTCTGGTCGTAGTCCCCGTGCTGATCCGGGGTCACGTGCTGATCGCTCATCGTGCTCTCCTTCTGCTCACCAGCCGGCGGGCGGCCAGGTGCCGCCCTCGGCGAGGGCGTTGAGCTCGTAGGTGCCCTTGCCGTCGATGCTCTCGCGGATGATGTCCGCGTGCCCGGTGTGCCGGGCGAGCTCCTCGATGAGGTGCAGGGCGCTCCAGCGGTTGTTCCAGTGCTCGGCGCCCGTGAACCACGGGGCGTCGGGGATCGGGACGTCGGTGTCGAGGTCGACCTTCTGCAGCAGGGAGCCTGCAGCCCGCGCCTGCTCCTCGAGGGCGTCGATGAGCCCCTGCGCCGTGTCGTCCGCCCGGATCGCGGCGGCGTCGATCGTGCCCTCGGCCTGCGCCTGCTCGGGGGTGCGCTCGGCGCCGGTGCTGGGCTGCGGCGCCTCGCTGATGCCGGCGAGGATGTTCTCGGTGACGAAGAGGGCGTGCCTGGCCAGGGCGCCGAGGCTCATGGTCGAGACGCTCGGCGTCGCTGCGAGCTGCTCGGGGGTCAGGCCGTGGAGGGTGGTCCCGAGCTGGCGGATCTGCTGGGAGGCGAAGGTCGCGAGGGCGTCGCGCTCGTCGGTCACATCTGCGGTCAGGAAGGGCATCTCTGTCTCCTCGGATCGTGCGGCGCGCCGTGGCGCCGACGGGGATGTCCGCCGGAGGCGGATCGATCGGCCGACGGCGGTTCCATCGACCGGCAGAACCGATGCTCCTCGCGCATGCGGACAGTTCCTGTCCGCGATCTCGTGCAGACTCTCTCCATGACCGACGTGACCCGAAGGACCCTGCGCCTGCTGAACCTGCTGCAGTCGCGCACCGTGTGGACCGGCCCCGAGCTCGCCGACGAGCTGGGCGTGACCACGCGGTCCGTGCGGCGCGACGTGGACCGCCTGCGCGACATGGGCTACCCGGTGCTCGCCTCCAACGGGCACGGCGGCGGCTACCAGCTGGGCGCCGGGCGGGCCCTGCCACCCCTGCTGCTCGAGGGCGACGAGGCGACCGCGATCGCCGTCGCCCTGCGGCTCGCGGCGGGCTCCGGGATCGACGGGCTCGGCGAGCAGGCCGTGCGCGCGCTCGCGAAGCTCGACGGGATCCTCCCGCCCAGCGTGCGCGCCGAGGTCTCGGCGATCACCGACGCCCTGCACGTCGTGGATGCGCACGCGGGCGCCGGCGGCATCCTCTCCTCGACCCTGGTCACGCTCGCCCGGGCCGTGCGGGACGGGGTGCAGGTGCGGGTGGACTACGAGCGGGCCGACGGGCATCGCGCGACCAGGCGCCTCGAGCCCTACCGGGTGCTGTCGATCCAGGGCCGCTGGTACCTGTTCGCCTGGGACCTCGACCGCGAGGACTGGCGCACCTTCCGCCTGGACCGCATGCATGAGGTGCGCGCGAGCACCTTCCGCTTCACCGCCCGCCCCGCCCCCGACATCGAGACCTACGTGCGCGAGTCGATCAGCGTGGGCGCGTACCCGATCGGCGCCCGGGTGCGGATCCTGCGCCCGGCGAGCGAGGTCGCGCCGCGCATCCCCGCCTTCGCCGGCACGATCACGGCCGACGGGGAGGACGCGTGCATCCTGCGCTCGGGTGCCCGGGACCTCAGCTGGATCGCGGTGCAGCTCGCATGGCTGGGCCTGCCGATCGAGGTGATCGAGCCGCCCGAGCTCGCCGCGGAGATCTCGCGGATCGGGACGTGGGCGGGTGGGGTGCGCGAGGGATGAGCGGGCCTCGCACGCCGCTCACGGATGGCGGGCGCTGAAGCGCGCCTTCTTCTCCTTGTTCCCGCAGGTGTTCATGTCGCACCAGCGCCGAGTGCGGCTGCGGCTGGAGTCGAAGAACGCGGCTCGGCAGGTCGGTGAGGCACACAGCGCGAGGCGGCCGTCGCGCGCACCGGAGATGATGTCGATCGCGTCGGCGGCGATGACGCCGAGCGCATCCTCGAGGGCCCGCGCCGGGCGGAGCTCCCACACACGCTCCCCCGTTGGGGACAGTCGCGTCGACGCATGACCACCGGCACTGCGCAGGTTGATGAGCTCCACGGCCGATGAGGGCAGTGCTCGACCGCTCGCGGACGCCGTGGCGGCGGCGTGGATCGCCTCTCTGAACTCCCGCGCGCGCTCGAGCTGCACCGGGCTGCACGAGGGGACATCCAGCCCGAAGATCGCCAGCCACTCCACGAGCCGTCCGGGGGTGGGGATGCGCTCCACGGGGTCGCCGCTCCGCTCGGTGAGCGTGCCGGTGAAGTTCGTCGAGAGCACGCTGCCCAGTCGGAATTCGGGAGGCTCTGCAGGCATGGAACCACCGTAGCCCGTTCCTGGGACTGTCGACGCGGATGTCCTGCCGCTCCTGCGCCGGCCGCAGAGAACTGTCTATGCTGGTTCGGAACTGGCATTGCCAGTTCATCCGAGCGAAAGAGTCCCGCGCACCCCTCCCCGCACAGGAGACGTCATGTCCGACACGACCCGAGACATCCGAGAACTCCGCGTCGAGACCCACGAGGGCGATCTCGAAGACCTCCGCGATCGCCTCGCATCGACGCGGCTTCCCGAGCCGGAGACCGTTCCCCGTTCCGGCCAGGGCCCGCAGCGCTGGGCCCAGGGCGTCCCGCTCGCCGACCTCACTGAGCTCATCGCCTACTGGCGCACGGACTACGACTGGAGGGCGTTCGAGTCCCGCCTCCAAGAGATCGGGCAGCAGGTCACCCGGATCGACGGACTGGACATCGCGTTCCTGCATCGGCGCTCCCCCCGCCCGGATGCGACACCGTTGGTCATGACGCACGGCTGGCCTGGGAGCATCGCGGAGTTCGTCGACGTCATCGACGCCCTCGCCGAGCCGGCCGACCCGAACGCTCCCGCGTTCCATGTGGTCGCTCCGTCCTTGCCGGGGTTTGGCTTCAGCGGGAAGCCGGCCAGCACCGGCTGGGGCATCGAGAAGATCGCCGCCGTCTGGGTCGAGCTCATGGAGCGTCTGGGATACCGGCGCTTCCTCGCGCACGGCGGCGACTGGGGCGGTGTCATCACCACTGTCCTCGGCGGGCGGTTCCCGCAGCAGGTCATCGGGATCCACACGCTCGTCGCGCAGCCCCCTCCCGGACTGAGCACGGACGCCCTGACCCCCGGCGAGCGCGCGATGGTCGAGCGCTCGCAGACGTTCTGGGCACGGCGGGCGGCCTACGCGAAGGTGCAGGCGAGCAGCCCCCAGACGATCGGCTACTCCCTGGTCGACTCCCCCGCCGGTCTCCTCGCCTGGATCCTGGAGAAGTTCGCCGCGTGGACCGACACCTGGGACAGCCCCTGCGAGACGATCTCGCGGGATCGGCTCCTCGACAACGTGACGCTGTACTGGCTGACGCGCAGCGGAGCGTCGTCCGCCCGCATCTACGCGGAGAGCCACGATTCGCTCTCCCCGGCACTGCGCGTCGACGTCCCGACCGCCGTCACCACCTACCCCCACGACATCGAGACCTGGCCCCGGCCGTGGGCGCAGGAGCGGTTCCGGGACATCGTCCGATGGCACGAGCCGGAATCGGGCGGTCACTTCCCGTCACTGGAGACGCCGGAAGCGTTCATCGAGGACGTGAGGGCGGGGCTCGCGGCGGTGAGCCGCTGAGCACCAGGCGCAGGGCCTCGTCCGTCGCACCGCCTGACTAGCCTGTGCGCATGCTTCTCCAGGTCTGTCCGAACGGCGCCCGCACTCCTGACGAGCACCCTGCCCTGTCCGCCGATCCGTCGGCGGTCGCGGCCGACGTCGCCGCGTCCGTGCAGGTCAGTGAGGCGACGGCACATGTGGGCGTCGGATCTGTCCACATCCACCCCAAGGACCAGGACGGTCGTGATTCGCTCGCGTTCGCGCACGTCGATCGATGGATCCGGACCTTCCGCGGCGCGTGCCCGCGCGTCGAGCTCGGTGTGACGACGGGTGCGTGGAGCGCCTCGGACCCCGCGGAGCGCTGCGCACTCATCGGCGCATGGCAGGAGCTGCCCGACGTCGCCTCCGTGAACTGGCACGAGGACGGGGCCGAGGACGTCGCCGATCTGCTGCTCTCACGAGGCATCGGCGTGGAGGCGGGCGTCTGGACCAGGGAGGCGGCCGAGCGGTGGGCAGCATCCCCGCTCGCAGGCCGCTGCACGCGCGTGCTCGTCGAGATCCAGGACATCCCCGGCGACCAGGCGCCCGCGGAAGCCCGGGCGATCCTCGACATCATCCGCGCGGCCCGCCCCGCCGCGAGCATCCTCCTGCACGGCGAAGAGCGCTCCGCCTGGCCCGCGTTCGAGATCGCGCGTGGACTGCGCCTGGACACCCGCATCGGACTCGAGGACACCCTGGTCCTCCCCGGCGGCGCGGCTGCCGTCTCGAACGCCCAGCTCGTGGACCTCTGCGGGGCACGCTTGGCGGAATGACGGCGCGCGCCCCCGAAGCCGCGCAGCGCCCGAAGAGCGTGGTGGATCTCGTGCCCATCCCCAACCCTCCTCGTCAGATCGACGACGAGCGTCCGAGATCGGTCGGCGCTCAGGCTCCATCCGCTGTCGACCGTCGGCCGGCTCGTCTCGCCTGCCCCACCGGTCCGGTCCTTCGCGTCACCCCGCGCTCCCCCGCACCACCAGACGGTAGGGCGCCTCGATCACGCGCGCGGGACCGTCGTACCCGCCGATCCTCTCGATGAGCAGATCCAGGACGGTCGCGGCGAGCGCCTGCTTGTCGGGGTCGATCGTGGTCAGCGGCGGAGTCGTGAAGGCTGCCTCGCGGATGTTGTCGTAGCCGATCACGGCGACCTGGCCGGGCACGCCGATCCCGGCCGTGCGCAGCCCCAGCAGCACGCCGCGGGCGAGGTCGTCGTTGCCGCACACGATCCCGTCCACCTCCGGGTGCGCCTCCATGAGCTCTCGCACCGCGCTGAGCCCGCCCTCCTGGCTCCAGGTGGGGACCGTGGGGACGACGGGCTCCGGCGCACCCGCCTCGGTGAGCGCGCGGCGCACGCCTCCCAGGCGCAGGCGGCTCGTGGAGTGGGCCTGGCGCGACTCCGTGGTGGGCAGCATCCCGAGGTAGGCGATGCGGCGGCGGCCCAGGCCGAGCAGATGAGCCGTGGCGTCGTGCGCCGCGCGCTCGTTGTCGGTGCGCACGTAGTCGCTGCCGGCGGGCAGCGCGGCCTCGGCCAGGTGCTCGCCGATGAAGACCGTCGGCTGGATGGTCCCCCCGAGCCCCGCGATGACGTCCTCGCCGATCAGCAGCGGGTTGAACACGACGCCGTCGCCGAGGACCCGGGTGAATCCCGAGAGCACGCTCGCCTCCTCGTCGCGGCCGGCGGCGGTGCTGTGCAGCATGATGCTGCGGCGGCGCCTCTGGGCCTCGTCGGCGAACGCCTGGGCGAGCTCGGAGAAGTAGGTGCCCGCGAGCGAGGGGATCGCCAGCGTGATGAGCCCGCTGGTGCCGGTGCGCATCTGCTGCGCGCCGACCTGCGGGCGGTAGTTCAGGTCGCGGATCGCCTGCTGCACGCGCTCACGGGTCGCTGACCCCACGTTGGGCCGCTCGTTGACCACGTTGGAGACGGTCTTGATCGACACCCCGAGCCGCTCGGCGATCTCCCGCATCGTCACGTTCCGCGGACGCGGAGATCCGGCCGGCGGAGTCTGGGCGGAGGGGTCGTGATCGAGGGCCGACGAGGGCTCGGCCGACGGCACGGCCCGCTCGTCGACCATCACACCGTCGCGGCGTCGAGCCGCGACTGCCAGGAGCGCACGAGGACGAGGGTGGTCACGGCGACCAGGATCCCACCTCCCAGCAGCAGGCCGACGGGCTGGATGATCCCCGAGACGATCCCGACCGCGACCAGGGTGATCGCCCAGGAGACGGTCGCCATCGGCAGCAGCACGATCCCGGCCAGAGCCCCGCGCCACAGCATCGGCGCAGGCGCGTCGGGCCGCAGCACGTGCAGGGCGATCGCGTGGAAGAGCGCGAGCACGCTGATCGCCGCGAGGACGCCCGCGGCCACGAAGCCCGCCGGGAAGAACCACGCCGGCAGCGCCCCGGCGATCCCGAGGGCGAGGTTCGCCCCTGCGGCGAGGCCGATCACGAGGAACGGACCGGCCGCGCCGTTCGCGGGCCCGAGCTCCGCACGGAAACGGCCCAGCACCGCACGGGCCGCACCGCCGAACCCGCTCTTGCCCTCGAGAGGGTCGGCTCCCGGGACCTCCCCGCGGAGCGCGGCCGCGAGGGTCGCGGTGGCCGGGGCGATCCCGCCGATCACGCCGCCGCACAGCACCAGCACCACCCAGGCCACGTGGAGGGCGAGCAGCCGCGGCAGCCAGGCGAGCGCGGCCATGACGCCCTGCACGGCGCCCGATCCCTCGGCCCCGACCCGGTCCTCCCGCACCTGCGTCATCGCCTCACCCCTTGTTCCCGGTCAGCGCGATCGACTCGATGATCTGGCGCTGGAAGATGAGGAACACGGCGAGCACGGGCACGAGCGCGATGATCGAGGCGGCCATGATCAGCGGATAGTCGGTCTCCACCGCGTAGGTCGCGTTGAAGTTCGCGATCACCAGCTGCAGGGTGTGCACGTTCTCGGAGTTCAGGTAGATGATCGGGCCCAGGTAGTCGTTCCAGGTGCCCATGAACCACAGGATGACCTGCGCGGCGATCGCGGGGCGGATCAGCGGCAGCACGATCCTCCAGAAGATCTGGGGATGGTTCGCACCGTCGATCACGGCGGCCTCGATGAGGGAGTCGGGCACGCTCATCAGGTACTGGCGCAGGAAGAACACCATCATCAGGTTCCCGAACAGTCCGGGGACGATGAGCGGGAGCAGGGTGTCGACCCAGCCGATCTTCGAGAACAGCATGAAGGTGGGGATCATGAGCGCGGGGAACGGGATCATGATCCCGCCCAGCAGCGCGAGGAACAGGGCGTTCTTGCCGGGGATCCGCATCTTCGAGAACGCGTAGGCGGCGAAGCACGAGGTCACCGTGCCCACCGTGATCACGGTGAGGGAGATGATCGCGGAGTTCGCGATGCCGCGCAGCAGCGGACCCGCCTCCCACACCCGCAGGTAGTTCGCCCACTGCGCGGGATGCGGGATCCACTGCGGCGGCAGCGCGAACACGTTCTCCTGGGTCTTCAGGGAGGTCGAGAGCATCCATGCCAGCGGCAGCAGCATGGTGAACGCGCCCAGGCACAGGACCACGAACACGATGACGTCGGCCGGGGACTGGAAGCGGCGCTCGCTCTTCTTCCGCCGACGGCGGGCGGCATCGGGCGCGACCCCGGAGGTCTGCAGCGGGGCGGTCGGGACGGCACTGGTGGCAGCCATGTCGGGCCTCCTCATTCCACCGTGAAGACGTTGCGGGAGTTCAGGTAGAACTGGAAGGCCGTGACCAGGAAGATCAGCGCTCCCAGCACGAGCGACATCGCTGTCGCGTACCCCAGCTTGAGGTTCTGGAAGCCCTGCTGCCAGATGTACCAGACGATGGTCGCGGAGCCGAACTCGGGGCCTCCGGTGGGGGTCATGATGTTGATCTCCGCGAACATCTGGGCGCCGCCGATGATGCCGGTGACCACCAGGAAGAACGTGACGGGACTGAGCATCGGCAGGGTGACGTGGCGGAAGCGCCGCCAGGCGCCCGCGCCGTCGAGCATCGCCGCCTCGAGCAGGTTCCGCGGCACCGACTGCAGGGCCGCGAGGTAGAGCAGGGTCGAGAACCCGAGCCCCTTCCAGACGCCCATGAGGATCAGCGCGGGCTTGACCCAGGTCTTCTCCGCGAGCCAGTTGGGGCCGTCGATGCCGACCATGCGCAGCAGCTCGTTGACCAGGCCGAAGTCGCCGTTCAGCGCCCATTGCCAGAGGATCGAGATGGCCGCGACGGAGGACACCCCGGGCAGGTAGTAGATGACGCGGAACGCCGCGCGGCCGGGCATGCGCCGGTTCAGGGCGATCGCCAGGGCCAGCGAGATCGCGAGGCCGATCGGGATCCCGATCATGAGGAACAGCGTGTTCCACAGCGACTGCCAGAACTGCGCGTCGCCGGCCATGGTCCGGAAGTTCGTCAGCCCCGAGAACACCGGGGACGACAGCCCGTTCCAATGGGTGAAGGCCGCGTAGCAGGAGAACAGGAGCGGGGCGAGGGCGAACAGCGCGAAGCCGAGCACCGGGGGTGCGATGAAGATCCGGCCCCAGATCCGCTCGGGGCGGGTGAGGCGGCCGCGGCCGGGCGGCCGGGACGCGCCGGAGGTCCGGGCCCCGGCCGAGGCGCGCGCGGAGCGTCGGCCGGGCCGGACGAGAGCGGCGGGCGGCGGGGTGTTCGCGGCGGGGCCGACGGGCGTGGTGGCGCTCATCAGGAGTTCGCCTCCTGGTCGATGCGGAGCTGGTCGTAGCCCTGGTCCAGGAATCCCTGCATCACGGGCTGCGTGGTCTTCAGGTACTCCCCGACGTCCTGCCGGCCCTCGAGCACCGGTTGGATGTTCGTGAAGAAGGTGTCGAGCCACTCGGGGGTGTAGGTGCGGGTGTTGGGCACGAAGTGCCCGTAGTCCTCGACGATGTCGATGTACTCCTGCTTGTTCCGCGGCTCGATCGACGTGTCCTTCACCCACTCCTTGGCGCGGGTGCGGGTGTTGGGGATCGTCTGCCCCTGGCCGACGATGATCTCCTGCGCCTCGGGGTCGCAGGAGAGGAACATGGCCAGCTCGGCGGCGCGGTCCGGGCGCCGGCTGTTCGCGGAGACGCCGATCCCGAGCGAGCCCACGTTGGTCGCCGAGACGCCCGAGCGACCCGTCGGGTAGGGGCACAGGTCGAAGTCGAAGTCGAGCGTGCGGTAGAGCGTCAGGTCCCACGGGGCCACGGGGAAGAACCCGATCTGGCCGCGCAGCCAGCGCTGATAGCCGTCGAGCCCCTCGGACTCGTTGATCGAGGGCGTGACCTTGTGCTTCTCGCGCAGGTCGACGACGTACTGGAGGGCCTCGGCGAACTCGGGGGTGTCGACGGTGACGGTGCGGGCGTCCTCGTCGACCCAGTCGGCGCCGTTGGACCATACGTAGGAGTGCAGCTCGGCGGTGATGTTCACCGAGTTGCCCCAGCTGTCGGTCTTCCCGTCGCCGTCGCGGTCGCCGGTCAGGGCCTTGCAGCGGTCCAGGAACTCGTCCCAGCTCAGCGGCTCGTCGGGGTCGGGCGGTTCGACGCCCATCTCCTCGAAGAGCGTCTTGTTGTACCCGAAGGAGAAGGGGCCGACGTCCTTGGGCATCGCGTACAGCGGGCCCTTGCCGATGCTCTCCCCGTCGAAGCGGTAGAGGTCCAGGCCCGCCTGCCAGATGTCGTCGACGGGCAGATCGGTGGCGTCGACGTACTGCGACAGGTCCGCGAGGACCCCGTTGGTCACGTACGCCATGGTGCGCGTGGGCTCGAGGTAGAAGAGGTCCGGTGTGGAGTTGCCCAGGATCGCGGTCTGCAGCTTCGTCGCGTACTGGTCGACGCTCGTGGAGATGAGGTTGACCTGGATGCCGGTGCGGCGGATGAACACGTCCACGGCGCGGGCGAAGACGTCGCGCTCCTCCGTGGAGCCGCGGAACATGAAGGTCAGGACGTCGGGGTCGGAGGAGTGGAGGTTCCCGCAGCCGCTCGCCGCGCTCGCCGTGGTCGCAGCGGCGGCGGCCCCGAGGGCTCCGGTGAGGAATCGTCGTCGTCTCATGGGATCCGTTCTGCCTCGTCCCGTCCGTGTCGCGTCTGCGTCGTCGCAGCCCGGTCTCCCCGTCGAGACCCCGCGGATTCGTTGTGAGGTGTGGCACAAGGTACATCGTTGAACTAGAGTCGGCAAGCATCGGCCCGCGGACACGTCCGACCGCCCCGGGGAACGGTCCCCGGCGGCCCGCTGTGCATCTGCTGCCCTCGATCCCGTGGGCCGGAGGAGTCGGTCATGACCCTGCACGCCGCCGTCCACCTTCACCCCCGTCTCGCCGTCGGCCCCGTGCGCCGCCGCACCTTCGGCAGCTTCGTCGAGCACATGGCGCGCTGCGTCTACACGGGGATCTACGAGCCCGATCACCCCAGCGCCGACGCCGACGGCCTGCGCACCGACGTCCTCGAGCTCGTGCGCGAGCTCGGCGTCTCGAGCGTGCGCTACCCCGGCGGGAACTTCGTCTCCGGCTACCGCTGGGAGGACGGCGTGGGACCGCGCGAGCACCGCCCGGTGCGCCGCGACCTCGCCTGGCACTCCACCGAGACCAACGCCTTCGGCCTCGACGAGTTCATGACCTGGGCGGACGCTGCGGACGTCGAGCCGATGTACGCGGTGAACCTCGGGACCCGCGGCACCCAGGAGGCGCTGGACGTCCTCGAGTACGCGAACGGATCCGTCGGCACCGACCTCGCCGACCATCGCGCGCTGAACGGCCACGCGGAGCCCTACGGCATCCGCATGTGGTGCCTGGGCAACGAGATGGACGGGCCCTGGCAGCTCGGCCACGTGCCCGCCCGCGACTACGCGGTGCTCGCCGCCGAGACGGCCCGCGCCATGCGCCGTGCGGATCCCGACCTGGAGCTCGTGGCCTGCGGCTCCTCCCATGCGGGGATGCCGACGTTCGGGGCCTGGGAGCAGGCGGTGCTCGAGGCCGGCTACGACGCGATCGACATGCTCTCCGCCCACGTCTACTACCGCGAGTCGCGCGGCGACCAGGCCTCCTACCTGGCTTCGGCCGACGACATGGACGCCTACATCGACGCCGTCGTCGCGACCAGCGACCACGTGCGCGCGCTGCAGGGCGCGGACAAGCGCATCATGATCAGCTTCGACGAGTGGAACGTCGTCGCCTCCCGCGGGAACTCGGGCACCGAGCCCAGCGGGGAGGACTGGCCCGTCGCGCCGCGCTTCGCCGAGTCCGCGTACAGCGCACAGGACGCCGTGGTGGTCGGATCGCTGCTGATCAGCCTGCTGCGGCACACCGACCGCGTGGCCTCCGCCTCGCAGGCGCAGCTGGTCAACGTGCTCGCGCCGATCCGCACCGAGGTCGGCGGAGCGGCCTGGCGCCAGAGCATCTTCCACCCCTTCGCGCTGACCTCCCGGCACGCGCGCGGCCAGGTGCTCGTGACCGGCGTCGACTCCCCCGCCGTCGAGAACCGCCGCTTCGGCGAGAGCGCGGCGCTCTACTCGGTCGCCACGTGGGACGAGGTGACCGGGCAGCTCGCCGTCTTCGCGGTGAACCGCTCGGGGGCCGACGCGCTCGAGCTGGACATGGACCTCGCGGCGTTCGGGGACGCAGGCGTCGGCGGGCGTGCAGGGGACGGCGGGCGTGCAAGGGGCGGCGAGCACGCAGGGTTCGAGCTCGTCGAGGCCGTGCTGCTGCACGAAGACGATCCGCACCGCACGAACTCGGCCCGGCGCCCCGAACGGGTCGTGCCCCATCCCCTGCAGGACGTGGATCTCGAGAATGCAGGCGACGACGGCGCCCTCGCGACCACCCGCCTCTCCGCGACCCTGCCCCCGATCAGCTGGACCATGATCCGGCTGCAGAGAACCCAGTGATCCCGCATCCCCAGAAGAGGACGTGACGCAGATGCAACGACGCACCCTGACCACCGCACTCACCGCCGCCCTGACCGGCTACGCTGTCGCCGGCATCGCCGGCCCCGCATCGGCCGCCGGGCCCCCCGGAGGGCCGGGCGGCTCCGGGGCCGGTGCCGGCGGAGGGAACGGACCGACGGGCGGTGCGGGCTCGGGCTCCGGCGCGGGTTCCGGCGCCGGGGCGGCCGACCAGGCACCCCGTCTGCTGCAGGACGGCATCGGCCTGTACCCGCGAGCGATCCGCCTCGCGCACCAGGGCGAGGCGGACGACCGTCTGCTCGCCTCCGTCGTCACCTTCGAGGGGGCCGACGGCGCGGAGGGCTCTGGCGCGATCTTCGAGTCGACCGACGGCGGCGCCACGTTCGCCCAGGTCGGAAAGGTCTTCGACGAGGCGACGCAGGGCGGGGAGGGCATCTGCTGCGCCACGCTCTACGAACTCCCGCGCGCGATCGGTGACCTGCCGGAGGGCACCCTGCTCTGGAGCGCCTCGGTCGGCGCCGACGCGCCCGAGCGCCGGATGACGATCCGCGTCTGGGCGAGCACGGACCTCGGCCGCAGCTGGGAGCGACTGGCCATCACCCACGCCGCCGCCAACACCGGCGGCCTCTGGGAGCCCGAGTTTGCGACCACGGATGACGGCATGCTGGTGCTGCTCTACTGCGATGAGACCGACGCCGAGCGCCACTCGCAGAAGATCGTCCTGCAGACCTCCACGGACGCTCTGAACTGGACCGACCCGGTGCCCGTGATCGAGCTCGAGGACCCGACGTCCCGGCCGGGCATGCCCAACGTGCGCCGCCTCCCGGACGGCCGCTGGGCGATGACCTACGAGGTGTGCGGGCCCAGCCCCACCGATGCCTGCCGTCTCTTCGTGCGCACGGCCGACGATCCCCGCGACTGGGGTCCGGTCACCGCGAGGGACGCCGCCATCGTCGCCGACGACGGCACCGAGCCCCGCCACACGCCGACCCTCACCCTGGATGCGGACGGCTCGGTGATCCTGGGCTCGCAGATGCACTACACCGTCGACGGCGCGATCTCCCCGAAGAACGGCCAGGTGCTGCTGCGCGCGCGCAACAGCGCTCTGACCGGGGACATCTCCTGGTCGACCGAGCCCGCGCCCGTACCGGTGGAGGACTCCGACGACTCCCCGTGCCCGAACTACTCCCCCACGTTCGTGCGCACCTCCACCGGGCGGCTCCTCGAGATCACCACCGCGCCCGGCGCCGACGGCTGCCGGGCCTGGTACGGCTCGAGGGAGTGAGTCGGGGCCCGGCTTCGGCGCCGGTCCGGCCGTCGGTCCGCGGCCTCCTTCCCGAGTCATCTGCCGCGCGTTGGTCAGTGGGCGGCAAGCGGCGTTCCGGCACAGCCCTATCTCCGTACCGGAACGCCACTCACGGCCCACGCCCGTGGGGCGTGCCGCTCGGGCCTGAACGGGTCGCTCGGGTCGAGTCAGGCGAGTGCTCCGAGCCGCTCGCGTAGGAGGACTGCGCCCTCACCCTCGAGGCAGTCCGCGGCCTGTGCCCGACCGGCCATCGTCAGCACGAGGTCGAGCGCGGTACCGCAGACGGCGGGGCCATCGCCCAGGCGCAGGTCGAGATCTGTCGAACAGAGCTGCAGTCCCTTCACCAGCGTCGCGCTGTTCACGGCGAAATCCTTGCGCGCGAAGAACTCCGCGACCGTACGCAACGCTTCGGGTGAAGGATCGAGTGGCAGGCCGAGCGGACGCGCGATGTCCTGGCCGTGGACCACCACCTCGCCGAGCGCCGCCTCGAGCGCGCCGAAAGGGGCGTTCGTCGTTGAGATGGTCGCCTGGAACGATCGGATGGCGGCGGCGGGTCCGTTCTCGAGATGCCGACGCAGCAGGCGGTCGTTGTGGCGATCCGTGTCGAATCTCGAGCGGATCATGGTCAGCAGCCAGATCGGTGTAGGCGTCGACGCGGCCGCAGCGAGATGGGCGACGATCTCGTGGACGGACCACGACGGGCAGAGCGTGCTGTGCTCCCAGTCGTCGGTGTCGAGCTCCGTGAGCAGCTCAACGAGGCGGGAGCGTTCGGCGCGAAGCAGCTGCGGCAGGTCCGACATGCCGCGATCATAGGTCCGCGGCCCTATTCCCCCGCCCCTACTCCCCCGCCACCAGCTCCCGCGCGGTCGTCGAGTCCACGACCAGGTGCGTGACGAGCCCGGCCGTCAGGGCCGCGCGCAGGGCCTCGGTCTTGCCGGCCTCGGCGGCGACGAAGAGGCGCACGGGGATGCGGCGGACCTCGTCGAAGGGCATGCCTGTGGAGCGGTCGTTGACGGCGATGCCGTCGGTCGAGCCGTCGGCCCGGAAGAAGATCGAGGCGAGGTTCCCGACGGTCCTCTCGCGCGCGAGCTCCTCGACGTCCCCTGCGGCGAGGAAGCCTGATTCGTAGAGCCGGCTCGGGTGGTCGGTGTCGGGAACGCCCACGGAGGTCAGCAGGATCTGGGCGCCCGCGCGCATGGCGAGCGTGCGACGGATGCTGCCCTCCTGCCACATCAGGCGGCGGGTCTGGGCGGAGTCGAAGATCGCGGGCACGGGGAACAGGTGGACGTCGGCCCCGAAGGCGCCGCCGAAGCGGTCCAGGATCACTGTTCCGTAGTTCTTGCCGAGGCTCGCGACGTTGCCCGAGCCGTGCATCTGGACCACGTGCAGCCCGCGCACGCGGCGGTGGGTGAGCTGCGAGGAGACGGCCTCGATGGTGGAGCCCCAGGTGACGGCCAGGGTGGAGTCGGGCTGGACGAGGCCCAGCAGCAGTCCGGCGGCCTCGCGCCCCACGGCGAGGCGGCGGGCGGCGTCGCTCGCGTCGGCCGGGACGTCGGCGATGACGGCCTGGATGCCGAAGCGGTCCTCGAGCTCCTGGCGGCGGATCGCGGGCGAATCGGGGTCGCGGTGGATGAGGAACTCGACGACGCCCTCGGCGCGGGCCTGCGCGAGCATCCTCGAGACGGTCGACCGCGAGACGCCGAGCTCCCGGCCCACGGCCTCGACCTTCAGATCGCGGCCCCAGTACAGCTCGGCGGCGTCGGCCAGTCGATCGCGCTGGGACGGACTGAGCATGGCTGGCTCCTCGGGACGGCACCGATGACGTGGGCGCTGGGAAAAGTCCCGCGAGTCGCGCCTCTGACCCCAGAGTGACACATTTTCCCGATTCCGTCCCTCTCATTGCTCAGATCCACCCTCTCGATGCGACGATTGCTCACGCTTCACCCGCCCGGACCCACGAAGGAGTGAGCGATGTCCGCACCGCGCAGCCGCCTCGGCAAACCCACCCAGTACCGCTGGCTCGTCCTCGGCGCGATCTTCCTGACCTACGTGGTCGCGATGGCGGACCGCTCGAACGTCGGCACCGTGCTGCCGTACATGCAGCAGGAGTTCCACGTCTCGAACACCGCGCTGGGCGCGATCTCGAGCTTCTTCTTCCTGGGCTACGCGATCTCCCAGATCCCCGCCGGCATCCTCATCGGCCGCATGGGCACCCGCACGATCGTCTCGATCGCGGTGCTGCTGTTCTCGGTGATCACCTTCCTCATGGGCTTCACGACCACCGCGGTCATGCTCATCGTGCTGCGCCTGCTGCTGGGCGTGCTCGAGGGGCCGACGCCCGTGGGCATGACCTCGACGATCAACCGCTGGTTCCCGACCAAGGAGAAGGGCCTGGCGACCGGCGTCTACATCGCCTCCACGCAGGTCGCGCCGCTGGTCGTCCCCGTGATCGCGGTGTTCATCGCGGAGGCCGCCGGCTGGCGTGCCGTCTTCCACTGGTTCGCGATCCCCGGCGCGATCATGGCGATCGTCTTCTTCCTCGTGGTCCGCTCCCGCCCGAGCGACGCGAAGCTCGTGAACCAGGCCGAGGCCGACTACATCAGCGACGTCGCCGGCGCCGTCCCGGTCGTGGCCCGCGAGTTCGGCGACATGGGGATCATCGACCGCATCATCCGCCTCAAGGACTCCGCTCCCCTGGGCGACGCCCGCTCCGTGCTGAAGTCCTGGAACGTCTGGGGCATCACGCTCGCCTACTTCTTCATGAACAACGTCCTCTACGGCATGATCACGTGGGTGCCCACCTACCTGCGCGATGCGCGCGGCTTCGACGCCGTGGGCATGGGCTTCGTCGCCTCGACCCCGTTCATCGGCGGCATCATCGGCGCGATCGCGGGCGGCGCCGTCTCCGACCGCCTGTTCCGCGGCCGCCGCAAGCCCACCGCCCTCATCACGGCGCTCATGACCGCGATCATGATGGCGCTCGTCATCGTCATCCCGCAGAACACGCCGCTGCTGGTCACGGCCCTGATCCTCACCGGGTTCTTCCTCAACATCGGCTGGTCCTCGTTCACCTCGTACGCGATGAACCTGACCACCGGGCGCACCTACCCGTTCACGATCGCCGTCATCAACTCCGGCGGCAACCTCGGCGGCTTCTTCGCCCCGATCATCGTGGGTGCGCTCCTCGACGCGACCGGCAGCTACTCGATCGCCTTCAGCTACTTCGTGGGCGTGCTCGTGGTCGGCTTCGTGCTGCTGCTGAGCATCACCGAGATCCGCCCCCGCAAGGAGCAGGGCGCGATCACCGCGACCGACGGACCCTCGTCCCTCGCCTCCGACGACCCCCACGAGGTGATCGCGTGAGCCGTCTCGGGATCGTCGCAGACGACCTCACGGGCGGGACCACCGTGGGCGCGCTGATCGCCCGCGAGGGGTCCCGCCCCACGGTGCTGTTCCGCCACCACGGGATCGCCGAGGCCGTGACCGGCGACGAGGACACGATCATCGTCTCCACGGACTCCCGCGCGATGGAGCCCGAGGTCGCCTTCGGCCGGGTCCGGCATGCGGCCGAGCAGCTCCTCGCCCTCGGCGCCGAGCAGCTGTCCAAGCGCATCGACACGACCCTGCGCGGCGGCGTAGGCCCCGAGGTCGAGGGCATGATGTCGGCCCTCGAGGACGCGGGCGAGGACCCGACCGCGATCATCGTCCCGGCGATGCCGCAGTCCCGCCGGATCGTCGTCGGCGGCTACTCGCTCATCGACTCCGTGCCGCTCGCCGAGACCGACGTCGCGCGCGACGTCCGCACCCCGGTCACCGAGTCCCATCTGCCCACGCTGCTGTCCCGCCAGTTCTCCCGCGAGGTCGCGCACGTGGGCCTCGCCGACGTCCTCGCCGGGCAGGCCGCCCTGCGGGCGCGGTTCGCGCGCCTGCACGAGAGCGGCGTGCGCGCGATCGTGCTGGATGCGGCCACGATCGAGCACGTCGACGAGATCGCCCGCGCGGTCGTCGCCGTCGGCGGCTGCGTGGTGGCCGTCGACCCCGGGCCCTTCAGCGTGCGCCTGGCCGCCCACCGCGGCCTGCTCGCCGGCGCCGAGAGCATCGAGCGTCCGCTGCGCACCGCCCCGTCGGCCGAGGCGGAGCACGGCACCATCGCGGTGGTCGCCGGCAGCGCGTCGGCCCGCACGCACGAGCAGATGACCAGACTCGCGGCCGAGCCCGGCACACAGGTGCTCACGGCTGACGTGCTGCGCCTGATCGGCGACGAGACCTCCTTCGAGGTCGAGGCGGCGCGCGTGCGCGGGACGCTGCGAGGCCTGTTGGACGGGCCCGAGCCGGTGCGCGTGGCCCTGCTGGCCCTGGACACCGTGATCAGCGGCGGCCGCACCGCGAAGGCCGACCTCGAGGCCGCCAGCGGACTCACCGGACATCGCATCTCCACCCTGCTCACGCACCGATTCGGGCGGCTGGCCCGCCTGGTGCTCGACGAGATCGGGCGCGAGCACCTCGCCGGCGCCTATCTCACGGGCGGCGACGTCATGGTCGCCACCTGCCAGGCCCTCGAGGCCGACGGCCTCGCCATGGTCGACTACGTGATCCCCCAGGTCGATCAGGCCGGGATCGTGGGCGGCCCGTACGCACATCTTCCGGTGGTCTGCAAGGGCGGACTCACCGGCACCGAGGTCACCGCCCTCCAGTCGGTGAACCGCCTGTTCGACGAAAGGACCCTCTCCTCATGACTGCCCCCGACACCACCGCGCCCCGCAAGCCCACGATGGCGATCACGCTCGGCGACCCCGCCGGCATCGGCCCCGAGATCGTCCTGAAGACCATGCAGTCCCCCGAGATCTTTGAGATCTGCGATCCGTTCGTCATCGGCCACCGCGACAGCCTCGAGCTGGCCGCGAAGATCCAGGGCGTCGACGCGCAGTTCCACATGATCTCCGACCCCTCGGAGGCCCGCTTCGAGCTGGGCACGATCGACCTGCTGCAGACCGACGTCGAGAACGACGCCGAGATCGAGTTCGGGAAGGTCCAGGGGGCCGCCGCCCTGCGCGCCTACTCCTACCTGGAGAAGTCCATCGAGCTGGGCCTGGCCGGGAGGATCGACGCGGTCTCCACCGCCCCGATCAACAAGGCCGCCCTGCAGGAGGCCGAGGTCCCGCACATCGGCCACACCGAGATCTACCAGGCGCTCACGGGCTCGAAGTACGCGCTGACCATGTTCAACTGCCACAAGCTGCGCGTGTTCTTCCTGACCCGCCACGTCTCCCTGCGCCAGGCCTGCGACCAGATCACGCGCGAGCGCGTGCTGCAGTACCTCCAGGACATCGACGGCGAGCTGCGCGCCCTGGGCATGGAGAACCCCTCCATCGGAGTGGCCGCGCTGAACCCCCATGTGGGCGAGGGCGGCATGTTCGGCACCGAGGAGATCGAGCACATCGGCCCCGGCGTCGAGGACGCGAAGGCCCAGGGCATCAACGCCGTGGGTCCGCAGTCGGCCGATGCGATCTTCGCCTTCAACCTCGACGGCCACCACGACGCGATCCTGTCGATGTACCACGACCAGGGCCACATCGCCTGCAAGACCTACGACTTCCAGAACGCCGTGACCATCACCCTGGGCCTGCCCTTCATGCGCAGCTCCGTGGACCACGGCACCGCCTTCGACATCGCCGGCAAGGGCATCGCCCAGGGCGAGTCGATGATCGAGGCCACCCGCGTCGCCGCCGTCTACGCCCAGATGCAGCTCGACCACCGCCAGAAGCAGGGCGCCGCCGCCTGAGCGGGCCGGGGCGGGGTCGGGGCCGGGGTCCGACCACCCGTGTCACCAGCACGCACCACCAGCGCACATCGCGCACCACACACCAGCACTACGCACCACGCACCACGCACCACGCACCACGCACCACGCACCACCACGAGGAGCAGAACATGGCACTGAGGATCGTCGTCGGCGGGGACAACGCCGGATACGGGTACAAGGAGGAGCTCAAGGCTCTTCTCGAGGCCGACGAGCGGGTCGCGTCCGTGACCGACGTCGGCGTCACCGGCCGTGAGGACGGCACCTACTACCCGAACGTCGCGGTCGACGCGGCGGAGAAGGTCGCGGCCGGCGAGGCCGACCGTGCGCTGCTGGTCTGCGGCACCGGCCTCGGCGTCGCGATCGCGGCGAACAAGGTCAAGGGCATCCGCGCGGTGACCGCGCACGACCTCTACTCGGTGCAGCGCTCGATCCTGTCGAACAATGCGCAGGTGCTGTGCATGGGCGAGCGCGTGATCGGCCTGGAGTCCGCGAAGGCCCTGGTGGACGTGTGGCTGGATCTCGAGTTCGACCCGAACTCGTCGTCTGCCGCGAAGGTCGACGCGATCTGCGCCTACGACGGGTCCCTCGAGGAGAACTGACCTCGGGGCGCGGCCCTCGGCCGCCACTCCCGCCGATCGGCCTCGCCGGCCGCACCCGCGGAGCCGAACCACGATCGGATCGGCCGGCCTGCGGCTCCACCCGACGACCCAAGATCCGACGGCCCCTCCGATCCAGCGATCGGAGGGGCCGTCGTCGTACCTGTCCGTCTCTCTCCCCCCTCCCCCTCCCCGGGAGCCCGGGACGAGAAAGACCTGGGGCCCGGATCGGCGTCGAGGGGGATGGGTGGCAGGGGGCTACGAATTGCGGTGGAAAATCGACGCTTCCGACGCCGGCCCCTTACCGACCATTTCCCACCGCAACTCGTAACGCTCCCGCACCTTCCCCTGTGCGCATACCGCAGGCCGCACCCCCGTATGCCCCGCCCCGTGCCAGTGCGCGAACGTGCGATTCGCGCGGATCGCGCCCGCCCATAGTCTCGGAGCAGCCCGCCGCGCACCCATGAAAGCCCGCTCGAGGAGGAGCATCGTGCCCGCACCTGCATCCGCATCCACGTCCGCGTCCGCGCACCGCATCACCATCGTCGACTGCGACCACGAGGCCTTCGCCGAGGAGCAGCAGGCGGCCGACGCCGCCGGCATCGAACTCGTGAAGGCCCAGGCCACCACCGAGGACGAGGTCATCGCCGCCGCTCAGGGTGCCGACGCGATCCTCGTGCAGTACGCCCCCATCACCGCTCGGGTGCTCGACGCGCTGCCCGACCTGAAGGCCGTCGGACGCTACGGCGTGGGTGTGGACACCGTGGACCTCGAGGCGGCGACCGCCCGCGGCGTGCCCGTGTGCAACGTCCCCGACTACTCGATCGAGGACGTCTCCGACCATGCGATCGCGCTGGCCATGACCCTGGTGCGCGGCACCGCGCAGCTCGACCGGCAGGTGCGCGCGGGCCGCTACGGGCTCGAGACGATCAAGCCCCTGCACCGCGTGTGCGAGCAGACCTTCGGCGTGGTGGGCCTGGGCCGCATCGGCCGGGCGACCGCGACCAAGGCGCGGGCCCTCGGCTTCACCG
Organism: Brachybacterium sp. NPDC056505; assembly: GCF_042794925.1. NCBI lineage: Bacteria > Bacillati > Actinomycetota > Actinomycetes > Micrococcales > Dermabacteraceae > Brachybacterium > Brachybacterium sp. NPDC056505. The sequence goes on along the minus strand of NZ_JBHTSV010000001.1, from coordinate 157,401 downwards.
TCGTCGGCTCGGATCCGATGCTCGAGGTCGGAAGCACCTCGGACGACGGCACGCCCGTTCTCGCCTTCGAGGACCTCCTCGAGCGCAGCGACGTCCTCTCCCTGCACGTCCCGCTGACCGACGCGACCCACCACCTGATCGGTGCCGACGCCCTCGCGCGCATGAAGCACGGCGCGATGCTCGTGAACACCTGCCGCGGCGGCGTCGTGGACACCGGGGCGCTGCTCGCAGCCCTGCCCGCGGGCCGGCCGCGCTCCGCGGCGCTCGACGTGTTCGAGACCGAGCCGATCCCCGCCGGTTCCCCGCTGCTGGAGGAGGAGAACCTGGTGCTCACACCGCACGCCTCCTGGTACAGCGAGGAGTCGGAGGCGGAGCTCAAGTCCCGCATCGCCGCGGCCATGGTCGCGGCCGTCCGCGGCGAGCGCCCGCCCCACGTGGTGAACCCGGACGCCCTCGCGGCTGACGACGCGTCTCACGCGAAGCTCACGCGATGTGGGAGCCCCCGTTGATGTCGAGGGTGACGCCGGTGAGGTAGCCGCCATCGCGTCCCAGCAGGTAGGCGATGCCGCCGGCCACGTCCTCGACGGTGCCCACGCGCCCCACGGGCAGCTCCTGGAGCAGGAAGGTCTTGCGCTCGTCGCTCAGGCGGCCGCCCATGATGTCGGTGTCGATCGAGCCGGGCGCCACGCAGTTCGCGGTGATCCCGTACTCGCCGAGCTCGCGCGCCCAGGTGCGGGCCATGCCCAGCAGCGCCGCCTTCGACCCGGAGTAGGCGGCGCGTCCGTAGACCCCTCCGCCGCGCTCGGCCGAGGCGCTCGAGACGTTCACGATCCGCCCCAGGCTGTGGCGGCGGAACACCTTCACCGCCTCGCGGGTCACGAAGTATGTGCCGTGCACGTTGACGTCGAACACCCGCTTCCACTCCTCGGTGCCGACATCCGTGAACGGGGTCGGCGAAGAGATGCCGGCGTTGTTGACGACCCCGACGAGCTGCGGGAGCTCCGCGTCGATGCGGGCGACGGCGTCGATCACGGCCTGCTCGTCGGAGATGTCGACGCCGAGACCGAGCGCGGGCATGCCGGTCTCCTCGGAGATCCTGGCGGCGACGGCCTCGCTCGCGGCGCCGTCGAGGTCGAGCACGGCGACGGCCCAGCCGTCGCGCGCGAGCCGGTGCGCCGTCGCACGGCCGATGCCGCGCTCGGAGGCGGCGCCGGTGACGATCACCGTCGGACGCTCGGGGAGGTCGGAGGCCGGGTAGGCGGGAACGGGCATGATGTCCTCTCGTCGTGAGTGTGGTCGTGTGCTGCGGGTCGGAGGCCCGGGGGCGAACTGCACCCCCGTCGTCCATGCCTGCGCCTATGCCTCGGACTCGCCCTTCAGCGCCGCCTCCTGCAGGTGCGCCGTCTCGGACTCCACGTAGCCGTAGACCTCCGGCAGGATGAACTTGGCGGAGAGGAAGCCGATCAGCGAGAGCACGGAGACGGCGAGGGTCGCGCCGACGGGTCCCCAGGCGGCCGTCATGACCGGGAAGACGAAGGCTCCGAAGAACGACGCCGCCTTCACGAACACGTAGCCGAAGCCCGATGCCGTGCCCTTGAAGCGCGGCGGGGCGACCATCGACACGATCGTCATGCCGTTCGAGGCGTCCCAGTAGTGGCCCCACATGAGCACGAGTGCGGCGATCACGATCAGCGGCTTGATGTCGGCCCCGAGCGCGAAGGCACCCGCGACCAGGCCGATGAACGCCATCCCGTAGCCGGCCATGGCGAGCCCGCGGTGGCCGAGCTTCGGCAGCACGATCGGGGCGGTGAAGCCGGAGACCGTCGCCACGCAGTAGATGAGCGCGGTGATGAGGTTGGTGCCGATGTAGCTCTCGGTGCCGTCGCCGCTGGTGCTCACGCCCACGCCGGCGACCACGAGGATCACCGGCAGGTAGAAGCCGAAGGCGGTGAACTCGGCGCCCTGCATGGCGTTGGAGATCCAGCCGAAGATCGTGCTGCGCTTCTTGATCGGGTCGGCCCACATGACCTTGAGGAAGTCGCTGACCTTCACACGGGGCAGCTCGACGTCCTCGTCCGGCAGCATCTCCAGCGGATCCCCGAACAGCTTCTCGGAGGACTGCTTGGCCTGCCGGAAGCGCCCGCGCTGGACCAGCGAGAGCGGGGTCTCGGGGAGGTTCACGCGGGAGATGAGCAGGATGATCGCAGGGATCGCGCCGAGCGCGAGGCCCACGCGCCAGAGGATCTCGTGGGGCATGCCGGTCGCGTACATGATCGTGACGATGACGATCGCAGCGACCTCGCCCAGGCCGAACATGAACTGCCAGCGGCTGCCCATCTGCTCGCGCTTGCCCTTGGGCATCGACTCCATGATGTAGGCGTAGCCGTTCGAGATGTCGCTGCCCAGCGGGATGCCGATGAGGAAGCGGATGATGATCAGGTCCCAGATGTTCTGGGAGAAGCCCTGGATGACCGCCAGCACGATGAACAGCGCCATCGTCAGCAGGAAGACCTTCTTGCGGCCCAGGCGGTCCGCCACGTAGCCGCCGATCAGCGCGCCCACCAGGGCGCCGCCCTGGACGGCCGCCGTGGCCAGGCCCAGCTGGATCGCCGTCGGCTCGTACTCGTTCTTGATGAAGATCAACAGGAACGAGATCGCATACAGGTCCCACGCCTCGATGAGGATCGTCGAGATCATCATCCAGCCGCCGCGGGTCGAGGACCCCGTGCCCGGCTTGTTCTGCAGCCTGATGGTGGCCATGTCGGAGAGCTCTCGCACGCGCGATGCGTCCATCTCTGCCCCTCTTCCACGTCGTCGTGCCGGGGCGGGTCGTCCCGGAATCCAGGGGCCAACTGAAGCCCCGCAGGGGCTCGCGCGTCAAGCGGCGGCACGAGATCTGGACGGGATCCGGGCGCGGGTCGTGCACCTCGGCTCGACTGCGGTCCCTCGGCCCGACCATCCAGTGACCCCCTCATGACCTGGGCGTGCGGAGCGGACTAGGGTGATCTGCGGTCGGCGCTCGCCCTCGTCGGCACTCCTCACATCAGCCCCCACCCCAGGAGATGATCCGCACGACCGCCACCGCACCCCGGCGCTTCGCGGCCCTGCGCGACGGGCACTCGCGCCCCTATCTGTTCACCGCGGGGCTCTCGATGATGGGCGACAACATCGAGCACGTCATCACCTACTGGGTGCTGTGGAACCAGTTCCACTCCCCCGGCCTGGTGGGCTTCGAGGTGATCAGCCACTGGCTGCCGTTCCTGCTGCTCTCGGTGTGGTTCGGTGGGCTCGCCGAGCGCTTCGACTGCCGGCGCATCATCCAGATCGCCCAGGGGCTTTTCGCGTTCGTGTCCCTGGCCTGGGGCGTCCTCTTCCTCACGGGCACGCTCGAGATGTGGCACGCGTGCGTGCTGCTGGTCCTGCACGGTTGCGCGGGCGCCCTGTGGGCCCCTGCCGAGCAGCTCCTGCTCCACGACTTCGCCGAGCCCGAGGACCTCCCCGGCGCGGTGCGCCTGAATGCGACCTTCCGCAGCCTCGGCGTGCTCGCCGGTCCCGTGGTCGGCTCGGTGCTGATGCTCGTGCTCGGGCCGACATGGGGCATCTTCGCGAACGTCCTGTTCTACCTGCCGATGACCCTGCTCATGCTGCGCACCCCCTTCACGGGCCACACCCGCAGCGGCTTCGTGCGCCGCGAGCGCCTGAGCATCCTGGACTCCTTCTCGGTGCTGCGCACGGTGCGCTCCGACACCGTGCTGATCGCGATGATCGTGCTCGCGGGCCTGGTCGCGGTGTGCGTCGGCTCCTCGCTGCAGGTCTCGATGCCGTCCTTCGCCGACGCTCTCGGCGCGGGCTCCGCGGGCCTCGGCTACGGCGTGCTGCTGTTCGCCAACGGCGCCGGCGGTGTCCTCGGAGGCTTCCTGCTCGAGGCCACCGGGATCGTGCGGCCCGACACCCGCGCGGCCGTCGTCGCGACCTTCCTCTTCGGGCTGACGACGGTGGTGGTCGCGACCACCTCGCACTACGCGATCGCGGTGATCGCCCTGGTCATCGGCGGCGTCGCGAACATGGCGGCGATGTCGATCGGCCAGGCCGTCGTGCAGCTGCGCGCCCCGATCGAGCAGCGCGGACGCGTGGTCGGTGTGTACAACATGATCGGCAGCGGCCTGCGCACAGGCAACGGTCTCACCCTCGCCCTGCTCGGCGCCGCGGTGGGCGTGACCGGTGCGGTGCTGGTGGGAGGGGTCGTCCTCGCGATCGGTTCGGTGCTGATCGCGGTGCTCGTGTGGGTCGGCTTCTCACGAGCCCGGCGCGCTCGGGGCTGAGGGGCGGTCGCCCTCGGGTGGACAATGCCTGTATGCCCAGCGCCGCGTCCGCTCCCCCGTCCACCTCGCTCGACGCCGGAGGTGCGACCACCACGCTCGGCGCGGCTCCGCGGATCCTCTGGGGGATCGTCGCGGTGTGCGCCGTGTTCGGGATGTGCGGCTCGTTCGTGCAGACCGTGGGCACCGCGCTCTCCCCGGCCGACGGGCCCGGCCTGATCGTGAGCGTCGTCCGCTACTTCTCCTACTTCACGATCCTCACGAACCTGTTCGTCGCCCTCGTCGCGGTCTCCCTCACCGTCGGCCGACGTCCGGGGCCGCTCCTGCGCGTGCTCACCCTCAACGCGGTCACGGGCATCGTGATCACCGGGGTCGTGAACTGGTTCCTGCTGCGGCCGGGCGCGGTGATCGCTCCCGGGATGCCGACGATCCTGGACACCGTCCAGCACATGCTGGTCCCGGTGCTCGCGCCGGTGGTGTGGCTGGTGATCGGCCCGCGGGGCCACGTGCACGCGCGCACCTTCGCCGCGAGCCTGGTCTTTCCGCTCGCCTACCTGGTCTGGACCCTCGTCCACGGGGCCGTGACCAGCTGGTACCCGTACCCGTTCATCGACGTCCCGCGCGTGGGCTACGCCAGCGCGCTCACCGTGGGCGGGCTGATCCTGGTGATCATGTGCGCCCTCGCGGCTCTCTGCTGGGCGTGGGAGAGGTGGCGGGCGCGGCGCGCACGCGTCTGAGCGGCCTCTCCCGGGCGCCTTCTCGGCCGACGAGAACCCCCGTTGCCCACCCCCTCGACCCGGGCGAAGACTCGGGGGTATCAGGGGCCCGCAGCGCAGGGCCCGACCGTCGGCCCGAAGGAGCGCCGTGCCATGCCCTCCACCACCTCGCCCTCACTCACCGTCCTCGCCAGCCCCAGCCGCTACGTCCAGGGGAAGGGGGCGCTCGACGAGCTCGGCACCCACCTCGCCCGGCTCGGCCGCAATCCGCTGATCGTCGCCGACGACACCGTGTGGGGCCTGTTCTCCCAGCAGGTCACCGATGCCCTCGCCACGACGGATCTTCCCGCCACGCGCGTGGGCTTCGAGCGGTTCGCGACGCCGGAGGCCGTGGACTCGCTGGTCGACGTGATCGCCGCGGGCGGGCACGACGTGATCGTGGGGCTCGGCGGCGGGTCGACGATCGACGCCGCGAAGGCCTCGGGCCACCTCGCGCGGGTCCGCTGGGCGAGCGTGCCCACGGCGGCCTCCTCCGATGCGCCGACGTCCTCGCTCGCCGTCATCTACACAGCCGACGGCGAGTTCGTCGAGTACCGCTTCTTCCCGCGCAACCCCGACCTGGTGCTCATCGACACCCAGGTCGTCGCGAACGCCCCCGTGCGCTTCCTCGCGGCCGGGATCGGAGATGCCCTGGCCACCTGGCTCGAGGCCCGCGCGACCCGCCGCGGCACGGCGGACGCGATGGCGGGCGGACGCCCCACCCGCGCCGGCACCGCGCTCGCGGAGCTCAGCTGGGACATCCTGTGGGAGAACGCGCTGCCGGCGCTCGACGCGGTCGCGGCGCACGTCGTCACGCCCGCCCTGGAGGCGGTGGTCGAGGCGAACACGCTGCTCTCGGGCCTGGGCTTCGAGTCCGGCGGCCTGGCCGCGGCGCACGCGATCCACAACGGGCTCACGGCCGCCCCGCAGACCCACGGCCTCACCCACGGCCAGAAGGTCACCATCGGATCCCTCGCGCAGCTGATCCTCGAGGGCGCCCCGACGGAGGAGACCGAGGACTTCATCGCCTTCACCACGCAGGTCGGACTGCCCAACACGCTCACCGAGATCGGACTGAGCCCGGAGGACCGCGACGAGATCGAGGCCGTCGCCGAGGCCGCGACCGTCGAGGGCGAGACGATCCATGCGATGCCCTTCCCGGTGACGGCGGACCAGGTCGTGGACGCTCTCATCGCGACCGAGGGCATCAGCCGTCGGGTCCGCTCCGAGCGCGGCCTGCCCGTGCCCGAGCTCTATACGGGCGGGGGCCACTGAGCCCAGGGGGACGCCCCCGAGGCCCGGCGGGGACCGCGGCGCTGGCCCGGCAGGGGCCGCGGTGCAGGCCCTCGGGGCGTTCGGCCGCGCACGCATTTACGAACCCCTTGGCTTTTAGAAAAGCAGAGGCTTTTCGAAATACCTCCGTCCCCTTAAGAGGTAAGGCAGGTATTCCTTTCTAGAATTCTGCGCAGAGTACGTCTATTCTTCCTGCAGAGCCCGCGATGTGGGCGCTGACCTGCACAGGAGGAGACATGACCGCCATCGAGATGCCGAAGGTGACCGAGTGCTCGGTCTCCGGATGCTCCTACAACCATGACGGCTGCACCGCATTCGCGGTGACGGTCGATGCCGATCACGACTGCGCGACGTTCATCCCCCTGGACACCAAGGGCGGCCTCTCGAAGGTCATCTCCCAGGTGGGCGCGTGCCAGCAGACCGACTGCGTGTTCAACAAGGACCTCGAGTGCTCGGCCGGTTCCGTGCGCATGGGTCCGGGCGCCGGCGCCGCCGCCGAGTGCCTCTCCTTCCAGCAGGCCTGAGCCGCTCCGTCCCCAGGCCTGAGCCCCACCCGCTTCCCCACCCCGTCGGCCCGTCACTCGCTCGAGCGGCGGGCCGACGCCGTGCCGAGGAAGGTCGCCGTGCCGCAGCGCGACGCGGGGCGACTCTGTGCCGCGGGACCTCGCGAGCTCCCCCGTCGATGTCCGTCGATCGGCCTACCGTGGGCCGCATGACGATCCTCGATCTCCGCGTGACCCTCGTCGACTGCGAGCCCGCCGTGTGGCGGGAGGTGCGTCTGCCCTCCGACGTGCTGCTCACCGATCTGCACCACGTGCTGCAGATCGCGATGGGCTGGGAGGACACGCATCGGCACGGCTTCGGGCGCGGCGAGAGCTACTGGACGGCGAGCGCGCGCTGGCTCCTCGAGCCGGAGTCCGAGGAAGCCGAGGAGCGCGGCGTGACCCTCGAGGACGCCCTCGGCGATGGCGCCGTCCTGACCTATCTGTACGACATGGGGGACGACTGGGAGCATCGCGTCGCGGTCGCCGGCACGAGCGAGGGCACCAGCGAGACCGCCGAACTGCTGGGCGGCGAGGGCGCCTGCCCGCCCGAGGACTCCGGTGGGATCTTCGGCTTCGCCGAGCTGGTCGCAGCGCTGCGCCGGGTGCAGGCGGGCGAGGAGCCCGACGGCTGGGACGCCGACCGTCTGCACCACCTCGTGGGCGACGGCGACGCCCAGGAGCTGGCCACGAAGCTGCTGGACTTCGACGACGTGGCGGTGCGCGCGGAGCTCGAGGGCGCCCCGATCACGGAGCTCGGCTCCCTGCGCGACCAGGACCAGGACCCGCACTTCCCCTGAGGTCGACCCCCTTCGATGTCGCTGTGTGAGGTCTCGAGCCCCTGTACGCGTTGAGACCTCACCCAGCGACATCGAAGAGCCCGGCCCCGTCCCAGCCCGCGCACTCCCCCGTCGGCGTAGCCTCGCGAGCATGACCGACGCGACCAGCACCCCCGCCCCCACCCGGATCGCCCTCATCACGGGCGCCAACAAGGGCATCGGCTTCGAGACGGCCCGGCAGCTGGGGCGCCTCGGTTTCACCGTGCTGCTCGGCGCACGCGACGAGGAGCGCGGGCGCACCGCCGAGGAGAGCCTGCGCGACGAGGGCATCGACGCCCGCGCCGTCCGCCTCGACGTCACCGACGAGAACTCCGTGCGCGCGGCCGAGCAATGGGCCTCCGCCCGCTTCGACCACCTCGACGCCCTGGTCAACAACGCGGGCGTGCCCAGCGTCGGCGGGCATCGGGCCGCACCGAGCGACACCTCGATCCAGGACATGCGCTCGGTCTACGAGATCAACGTGTTCGGGGTGGTGCGCGTGACCAACGCGTTCCTGCCGCTGCTGCGCAATGCCCCCGCGGCGCGCATCGTGAACGTCTCCAGCGAGATCGGCTCGATGGACGCGACCGTGAACCCGGGGTCCCCGGTGAGCGGCACGCCCGCCTCGATCCAGTACCCGAGCTCGAAGGCGGCGGTGAACATGATGACCGTGCAGTACGCCAAGGAGCTGCGGGACACCCCGATCAAGGTCAACGCCGCGAACCCGGGCTTCACCGACACCGACTTCACCCAGCACCGCGGGATCCGCCCGGTCGAGCAGGGCGCCGCGCCCAGCGTGCACCTCGCGACCCTCCCCGAGGACGGCCCGAGCGGCGTGCTCTGGGGGCACCTGTGGACCACGGAGGGCGACGGCGACGGCGGCTACGGCATCCTGCCCTGGTGACAGGCGCCTGAGCGGGCCGACGCCGACGGGTCGCAAGCGGGCGACGGTCCGCCACCGGGCGACGGACCGCCGGAGGCCGACGGGCCCGAGGACGGGGCCCGTCGGTCCTCCACTCAGCGGCGGAGCAGCTCCTCGGCGCTGGTGCCGGGCACGGCGAGGCTGACCTGCGTGCCCCAGGGGTCGTGGACGACGACGCGATGGGACTCGTCGGCGTACTCGATGCCCGCGCGCCGCAGGCGGGCCACGAGCGCGTCGAGGTCCTCGCGGCCGGGCACGGTGATCGCGACGTCGCCGAGCCCGAGGGTCGCGGCGCGCGGTCCGGCGCCGGCGCTGTTCCACACGCTCATCGCCACGTGGTGGTGGTAGCCGCCGGCGGAGGCGAAGAGGGCGCCGGGGTGGTTGCCGACGGTGGTCTCGAAGCCGAGGGCGTCGATGTAGAAGCGTCGGGCGGTGGGCACGTCCCCGACCTGCAGGTGCACGTGTCCGACCTTGCCCGCCCGCGAGGGACCGGCGGCGACGACGTCCTGGTCCAGGTGCGCGGTGAGGTAGGCGTTGGGCTCCAGGTAGAGCGAGTCCATCTGCACCTCGCCGCCCAGCCACGTCCACTGGTCGCGCGGACGGTCGATGTAGAGCTCGATCCCGTTGCCCTCGGGATCGGTGAAGTAGAAGGCCTCGGAGACCAGGTGGTCGGCCGAGCCCACGTACCGGCTGCGCGGATCGGAGGCGGCCCGGGCGACGGTCGCCGCGAGGGACGCCTGGTCCTCGAAGAGGAACGCGGTGTGGAACAGGCCCGCGGCGCGCGGGTCGACGGCGGGCAGGCCGGGCGTGCCGATGAGGCGGATCATCGGGACCTGGCCGCGACCGAGCACCCGGTGCACCTCGGTGCCGCGGGTGCGCTCCTCCATCGGCTCGAGCGCGAGCGCGTTGGCGTAGTAGGAGGCCATGTTCTCGAGATCGCCCACGCGCAGCGTGACGGCGTCCATCCCGGTCTCAGGGTTCAGGTGCAGCTCATCGGTCACGGACGCGGTCGCGGTCATGGCTCTCTCCTTCGTCGTCGGCTTCAGCCTCGCGGCCGCCCCTCCCGGGTGCGACGTGTGTTGTTGAAGATTCATCTATAGTGTGCCCGTCCCCTTACCCGCTGGCAAGGACGGGTGCGTCACAGCGTGCAGGGGCGCCAGGAGACCACGAGGTGCGTGACAGCAGACGGGCGGCGTGGTCACAGGGAAGACCCGTAGGCGGCAGGTCACGTGGTCGTCGTCGGGTGGGCCTCGGCGTCAGATCCGCTGACGCGCCTTCTTCACTCCCCGCGCGCGTTGTAGACGAGGGAGCCCGAGGCGCCGAAGTCGCGCAGCACCTGCAGTGACTGCGCATGGCGCACACCGGTGGTGACGTCGATGCCGCGCGCGGAGAGCTGCTCGACCCAGTCGGCGACCATCGGCCCCTCGTCGAATCCGGTGGCCGCCTCGACCTCGGGACCGTCGGCCCCGATCACGAGTGAACGCACGCCGCTCCACAGCACCGCGCCGAAGCACTGCACGCAGGGGCGGGCGTTGACGACGAGCCGGCGACGCGCGCCGCCGGCACCGAGATCCCAGCTGCCTGTTCGCTGCTGGGCGAGGGAGAGCGCGGTGACCTCCGCATGCAGAGCGCTGAGCCCGGTGCGCGGCACGAGGTTCACGCCCACGGAGACCAGAGTCCCGTCCTCTTCGACCACCAGCGCGGCGAACGGGCCGCCGTCGCCCGAGCGCCAGGTGAGGTCGGCCAGTTCGTCGGCCACGCCCATCTGCTCCTCGACGGTGGGGAGCACGGTCGGCAGCTCCTCGATGCGGGTGACGAGCCACCGCGGGAGCTCCACGTGCAGCGTCGTGACCAGGTCCATCGCGGGCTCCTCTCGAGGCGGCGGGCCGCTGACCGGGCTCCTGCCGGCAGTGTGCGCTCATCGTACGAGGCCGGGGGCGGGGACGGGGAGGCTCCGAACTCGATCCGCCACGGAATTTGTGCACCACCTGAGCGCGCAGATCGCGAGTACGTATCCCGTTGTTCGCTTTTGGAACCTGCCGGCTTACACTTCTCCATGTCTGATCCACTCGCGCTGAACCCGGCATTGTTCGGATACACTTTTCGGAGCAGTGCGTCCCTGCCAGATCCGCACTCCCGTCCACCCCGTCCCCATCCACTCACGAGAGGCAGCGACATGGCCGCCCGGAACGACCGCGAGAGCGTCTTCACGACGCTGCGCAGCGAGATTCTCGAGGGCGACCTCGCCCCTGGCACTCCCCTGCGGGAAATGGCTCTGGCCAGCCGTTTCGAGGTCTCCCGCACGCCTGTTCGCGATGCCCTGTCGCGGCTCGAGCAGGCAGGGCTGGCCGTGCGCGCGGCGCGCGGGCTCGAGGTGCGAGGGGTGGATCCGCAGGCACTCCTGCAGGCGCATGACGCGCGCATCCCGCTGGAGGAGCAGATCGCCGGCGATGCCGCCGTGCATCGCACGGTGCAGGACGTGCTGCGGCTCGAGGCCCTCCTGGACCGGGACCGCGCGCTCGAGGACTACGACCCCGCTGAGCTCGCACGCCGCGATCTCGCCGCTCATCGGGCGTTGTGGACCGCCGCGCAGAACCCGGTGCTCAGCGAGCTGCTCGAGGCCCTGGCGGTCCACCTGGCGCCAGGCGCGAGCGCACTGCTCGAGGTGCAGGGACGCTGGGAGGACTCCCTGGCCTCGCGCACCGAGATGCTGCGGGCCGTCGGCGATCGCGATCCTTCAGCAGCGCGCGCGATCGCTCGATCGCGCCACGAGGCCGATCGCGAGGCTCGTCTGCAGCTGCTGCGCGAAGCCACGATCGCCGAGGCCGAGCGGACCGGGGACGGTCCCCGCACCTGACACGGCCCTCGCAGCCGACCTGACGCGGACGACAGTCCAGGTCAGGCGCCCTCGCGCACTTCGTCGACCGAGGCGACAAGATCGTTCGCGAACGCCTTCGCCTCCGCGTCGTCGAGGTCGTGCACGGTGATCCGCAGGTGCTCATCGGCCGACGCTCCGTCGCGCCTGGCCGTCGGCCCGTCGTCGACCCCGAGGTCGAACTCGGCGCCGGTGCGCACGAGCCATCCGCGGCGCATCAGGCGCTCGGAGACGGCGCGTGCGTCGACCCCGCAGCCCACCCACAGACTCATGCCGTCCTGCGCGGGGACCTCGAGCCCGCGCATGCGCAGCAGCTCGCGCATCCCGGCGCTGCGCTCGGCGTAGTGCTCGGCGGCGCGATCGATGAGGGCGCGGGAGCCCTCGTCGGAGAGGAGGGCGTGGGCGATGCGCTGCAGGAGGTGACTGACCCAGGTGGTGCCGGGGCTCAGCCGCAGGGCGAGGCGCGCGGCGGTGCGCTCGTCGGAGGCGACCAGGGCGAGGCACAGATCGGGACCGAGGAACTTCGAGACCGAGCGGACCAGGGCCCAGCGCTCGTGCCCGGGGCCGACGATGGAGCGGAACGGGCCGCGGGCGAGCATCGAGTAGTAGTCGTCCTCGATGACCAGCACGAACGGGTGGTCGACCAGCACCGTGCGCAGCTGCTCGGCGCGGCGCGCGCTGAGCGAGGCCCCGGTGGGGTTCTGGGCGCGCGGGGTGCAGACGATCGCCCGGACCCCCGCCTCGAGCGCAGCACGCAGGCCCTCGACGGTCATGCCCTCGTCGTCGACGGGGATCCCCATGGGCCGGTAGCCGCCCAGGCGCACGGTCTGGATGCTCGCGAGGAAGCAGGGGTCCTCGAGGCCCACGGCGTCGTCGCGCTCGAGGACCTGGGCGAGCAGACGCTCGATCGCATCGACGGCGCCGCCGGTGACGGTGATGTGCCCGGTGGACGGGACGTCCGGCTCCATCCACTGACGCGCCCACGCCCCGAGGTCGGCGTCGACCACGGGCTCGCCGTACAGCACGGGCCGGCCTGTGACGGCGCGCAGCGCCTGGGAGGGATCGGGGATGAAGCGCGGGGCGGGGTTGCCGCTCGCGACGTCGCGCAGGGGACCCGCCGGGGCGGCGCCCTCCTGGGGGATGCGGGCACGCCCGGCGATGCGGGTGCCGGCGCGACCCTGGGCGACCACGATGCCCGCGCGGGAGAGCCGGCGATAGGCGGCGACGGCGGTGTTGCGGTTGACCCCCCGCTGCTCGGCCAGGGCGCGGACCGGCGGGAGCGCATCGCCGGCTCCCAGCACGCCGCGCTCGACGAGTCCGCGCACGCTGTCGGCGATCTCGAGGGCGGTGGATCCGGTGATGCCGGCGGTCGACGCGGCGCTCGATGCAGCGGTCGATGCGGTGGTCGATGCGGTGGTGGGGGCGCTGTCCTGCGCGTTCATCGTCTGCTGCTCGCCGTCGTCCACGCTCGGCAGTCTAGGCGGCGGACCGTCGGCCGAACGACGCTCGATGAACGACCCGGGCCGTGCTACGTTTTGGCCTAGGTCATAGTTCGCGCGGCGCGTGCGCCACCACTCGTCACGGGCACCTGGCATTTTGCACTGCCGCCGCGCACCACCACCTGGCACCACCACCCGCTGCACCCATCCACGCTCGCACCGATGCACCCCGAGGAGTCGCCATGAGCGCACCCGCATCCACCACCCCTGCCACCAGCGCCGACGCCGTGCAGAAGCCCGCCGCGGGCACCGTCCGCGTCAAGCGCGGCCTCGCCGAGATGCTCAAGGGCGGCGTGATCATGGACGTCGTCGACGCCGAGCAGGCGAGGATCGCGCAGGACGCGGGCGCCGTCGCGGTGATGGCCCTCGAGCGCGTGCCCGCCGACATCCGCGCGCAGGGCGGCGTCGCCCGCATGAGCGACCCGCAGCTCATCGAGCAGATCCGGCAGGCCGTGACGATCCCCGTGATGGCGAAGGCCCGCATCGGGCACTTCGTCGAGGCGCAGATCCTCCAGGAGCTGGGCGTGGACTACGTGGACGAGTCCGAGGTCCTCTCCCCCGCCGACCACGCCCACCACATCGCCAAGCAGGACTTCACCGTGCCGTTCGTGTGCGGGGCGACGAACCTGGGCGAGGCCCTGCGGCGCATCGCCGAGGGCGCCGCGATGATCCGCTCCAAGGGCGAGGCCGGCACAGGCGACGTCTCCGAGGCGACCCGCCACATCCGCACCATCCGCGCCGAGATCCGCCGCCTGTCCTCCCTTCCCGAGGAGGAGCTCTACGTCGCCGCGAAGGAGCTGCAGGCCCCGTACCCGCTGGTCGCGGAGGTTGCGGCGACCGGGACATTGCCCGTCGTCCTCTTCACCGCCGGCGGGATCGCCACGCCGGCCGACGCCGCGATGATGATGCAGCTCGGGGCCGACGGCGTCTTCGTCGGCTCGGGCATCTTCACCTCCGGCGACCCCGCGAAGCGCGCCGCGGCCATCGTGCAGGCGACCACCTTCCACGACGATCCCTCCGTGGTCGCCGACGTCTCGCGCGGGCTCGGCAAGGCGATGGTCGGCATCAGCGTCGCGGACCTCCCGGCGCCACATCGTCTGGCCGAGCGCGGCTGGTGAGCTCCGAGGCGACCGACGGAGCGCGCGGGGAGATCCCAGTGCCGGAGCTGCGCGTCGGGGTCCTCGCCCTGCAGGGCGACGTGCGCGAGCACGAGGCCGTGCTGCGGGGGCTGGGCGCCCACGTGGTGCGCGTGCGTCGGCCGACGGATCTCGACCGCTTGGACGCGCTCGTGCTGCCGGGGGGCGAGTCCAGCGTCATCGACCGCCTCTCCCGCCTCACGAACCTGCGCGACCCGCTGCGGGAGCGCATCCGCGACGGCCTCCCGGTGTTCGGCACCTGCGCGGGTCTCATCCTGCTCGCCGATCGGATCCTCGATGCCGCACCGGGCCAGGAGACGCTCGGCGGCCTCGACGTGCTGGTGCGCCGCAACGCCTTCGGCACCCAGACCGACTCCTTCGAGACCGCCCTGGTCACGCCCGCGTTCGATGGGCCGCCCGTGCGCAGCGCCTTCATCCGCGCTCCGCTCGTCGAGGAGCTCGGCGAGAGAGTCGAGGTGCTCGCGTCCCTGCCCGACGGCCGCGTGGTCGGAGTGCGCCAGGGCGCTCGCATCGGCCTGGCCTTCCACCCGGAGGTCAGCGGCGAGGACCGCTTCCATCGCCTCCTGCTCGAGGCGGCGCGGGGACGAGCAGACGACAGCGCGATGGGGCGGACGCCCCGACACATGCCACGCGTGCGCAGCTAGCCTGAGCACCACGGCCCCGTGCCTGCGATCGGCCCCGTCGGGTGCCGCGGGATGCGAGAAGGCCGTCGTCCACCGTCGCGAAGGAGCCCGAAGATGAGCACGCCACCCGCCCCGTCGCCCCAGCCGTCGACCGTCCCGTGGCGCACGCTCGCTGCGGGTCAGGTCTCGCGGATCCGGGTGTGGGAGCGGGGCAGCGGGGAGATCCGCACGGTGCACGTCTCGGCCGAGCGCCTCTTCGAGGCCCCGAACTGGCGGGCAGACGGACTGCTGCTCGTGAACGCCGAGGGCGCTCTGTGGACCCTCCCGTCCGACGGCTCACAGGACCCTCAGCGGCTCGACGCGCCCGGACTGCCGCCCGTCAACAACGACCACGTGCTCGCCCCGGACGGCGCCGGTGTCTTCGCCTCCGCGAGCGACCACCACATCTGGCACGTCGCCTTCGACGGTTCCCCTGTACACCGCGTGACCAGCGAGGACGGTGTCTGGCACTTCCTGCACGGCGTGAGCCCCGAAGGGTCTCTGCTCGGCTACGTGCGCATCGAGCTCAGCGGTGAGGACGCCTGGTCCCGGGCCCTGATCCACACGATCCGCGCCGACGGCTCCGACGACCGGAGCGTCACCACCGATCCCGGTCCGGCCGACGGCTGCGAATGGACGCCCGACGGCTCCTGGATCCTGCTGAACACCGAGCAGTTCTCGACGACGCCGGGCCACGCGCAGCTCGCCCGGGTACGGCCCGACGGCACCGGCATCGAGCAGCTGACCTTCGACGAGCGCGTGAACTGGTTCCCGCACATCGCCCCCACCGGCGACGTCGCCGTCTACCTGAGCTTCCCGCCGGGCACGACCGGGCACCCCGCGGACCGCCCCGTCGAGCTGCGCATGGTCGACGTCGACGACTGGACGAGGCCGACGACGCTGCTCGCCCTCGACGGCGGCCAGGGCACGATCAACGTCCCCAGCTGGGCGCCCGACGGCTCGGCCTTCGCCTTCGTCGACTACCCGTTCCCGGACGCGCAGTCCCCGGACGACCCCGCTGCATGAGCCGGCGCGCCCGCACACGAGGAGTGGTCCCGCTGTCGCCCCGCTGGGCGTCGCGGCTGCGGGATGCCGAGGTCACGGCGCCGTGGGATGCCGCATCACCGGGCCTCGTCCCACCGGGCTTCCGCGGCATCGAGCGCTCTGCGCCGCTGGTCCGGCGCGATCTGGATGGGGCCGGCGAGGACCTGCTCGGTTGGCGGATGCACACGCGCGCAGGCCTCGAGGTCGCCGTGGTTCCCGGCCCCGCGTACGCGGGCCATGCGCACCCCGGAGAGGTGATCGCGCTGCGCCTCGGCGTCGGACGGCTCCGCGTCTGTGCACCGTGCCGCGTCCTCGAGGTCTTCGAGGAGCCCGACCGCCGCGGCCTCACCTACGGCACGCTCCCCGGGCATCCGGAGGCCGGGATCGAGCGCTTCGAGGTCCTCCGCGCGGCCGACGGCGCCCTGCGGCTGAGGATCTCGGGATACTCGCGCCCCGGCTCGCCTCCGGTGAGGGTAGGAGCGCCGGTCGCGCGGATCGTCCAGGAGCGCATCACCCGCCGGTACCTGCGGGCGCTGGACGAGAGATGACGAGACGGCCGGCCCCTCACACGGAGGGACCGGCCGTCGGCCGATCACACGCGGAGCCTCAGCGGTGCTCCGCGAGAGTGAGCGGGTCTGCTGCGTCGTGGCGTCTCAGGCGCCGGGGTTGACCAGGCCCTTCGTGCTGCGAGCGTTCTCGAACCGCGCCTGGACATCCGCCCAGTTCACGATGTTCCAGATCGCCTTCACGTAGTCGGCCTTCACGTTCTGGTAGTCCAGGTAGAACGCGTGCTCCCACATGTCCAGCTGGAACAGCGGCACCGTCGCGACCGGGATCCCGTTCTGCTGATCGTAGAACTGCTCGATCACCAGGTTCCCCGCGATCGGCTCGTACGCCAGGATCGCCCAGCCCGACCCCTGGATCCCCAGGGCCGCCGCCGTGAACTGCGCCTGGAACGCATCGAACGACCCGAAGAACTCCTCGATCGCGGACGCGAGCTCACCGGTGGGCTTGTCCCCGCCCTCGGGCGAGAGGTTCTTCCAGAAGATCGAGTGGTTCGTGTGACCGCCCAGGTTGAACGCGAGATCCTTCGACAGCTGGTTGATCGAGCCGAAATCGTTCGCCTCGCGCGCCGCCGCCAGCTTCTCCAGCGCCGTGTTCGCACCCTTCACGTACGTCGCATGGTGCTTGTCATGATGCAGCTCCATGATCCGGCCCGAGATATGGGGCTCCAGCGCCGCGTAGTCATAGTCGAGATCGGGAAGCGTGTACTCCGCCATGGTGGATTCCTCTCCTCTGGCTGACAGGACGCCTTCGACCGTAGAACTTCACGCGCACGTGAGGTCAAGGGCCGGGGCGCGGCGCCGGACAGGGCCCACGGCGTCGGACCGGCGCGTCACCGGGCGAGGCGTTCCAGGAAACGCTCGCGGTCGACGGGGGCGCGGTCGATCTCGCCTTCGCCCACGATCCGGCCGCGTGCATCGGTCGCCCGGGCGGTGAAGGTCCAGATGCGCTGCGCCGGGTCGGCGGGGCCCTCGGCCGTGATCTCGACCGTCCCGCCCACGGGCGTCGGCGCCGCGTGCACAATGCGCACAGCCGTGCCCACGCTCGTGCGTCCCTCATCGAGATGCGCGGCGGCCGCGCGGACGGTCTCGGCCTCCATCCAGGCGAGCAGCCGGGGCGTTGCGAGCACGGGGACGTCCCCGCTGCCGAGCGCCTGAGCAGTGTCGTTCTCGGTCACGTCGTACGAGGTCATGCTGGCGCCTCTCCTGAGCAGGGGCGGCCGACGCTACCACCGCGGATTGACCTCAAGCGCGCGTGAGGTTCTATCGTCGAGGGACGTGGGAGCACCCGCGACGAGCGAGGAGCGAGCGAGGAAGGAGCCGCGAGCGTGACCTATGTGATCGCCCTGCCCTGCGTGGACGTGAAGGATCGCGCCTGCGTTGACGAATGCCCCGTGGACTGCATCTACGAGGGGAACCGGTCGCTGTACATCCAGCCCGACGAGTGCGTGGACTGCGGCGCCTGCGAGCCCGTGTGCCCCGTAGAGGCCATCTTCTACGAGGACGATCTGCCCGACGAGTGGTCCGACTACTACAACGCCAACGTCGAGTTCTTCGACGAGCTCGGCGCCCCCGGCGGTGCCGCGAAGACGGGCGTGATCGACAAGGACCACCCGCTCATCGAGGCGCTGCCCGCGCAGGAGAATCCTCTGGAGTGAGGCGCGGCGAGGGCATCAGCCCCGGCGGTCGGAGAGCACGGGGAAGCTGACGCCCGTGAGTGCCTCCGAAGCCGTCCACAGCCTGCGCGCGACTTCTGGATCCCGCGCCCGCGACGACCGCCCGACCAGGACCGGCGCTCCCCTGCTCTCGAGGAACCCGCCCGGGCCCGCGTAGCTGTTGCCGGGGATCTCGCTCACCGCTGCATAGAGGATCGGCAGGGCGCCGGCCTGCTCGCTCTGGGACAGCGCCCGGACCGCTGCGTGCTGAATGCTCGCCCAGGCGGGGTTCGCGCCGTCCGTGCGGAGCAGATTCGTGGTCGCAGCTCCCGGATGGGCCGCGACCGCGATCACGGGGGAGCCTGCGAGGCTGAGCCGGCGCTGGAGTTCGGCAGTGAACAGCAGGTTCGCGAGCTTGGATTGGCCGTAGGCCGCCATCGGTCGATAGCGCCGACGTGACCAGTCCAGGTCCTCGAAGTCGATGCGTCCCGCACGGTGCCCCATGGACGAGACCGTGACGACGCGGTCCTGCACCCGCCCGATGAGAAGTGAGGTGAGGGCGAAGTGACCGAAGTGGTTCGTGCCCATCTGGAGTTCGAAGCCGTCCGCCGTGCGGGAGTAGGGCGGGATCATCACGCCCGCATTGTTGATGAGGATGTCGATGCTCTCCGGGGCGCCCTGGGCGAAGGCACGCACCGACGCAAGGTCGGCCAGGTCCAACCGGCGCACCTCGACGTCTCCCGGCATCGACGCCGCGGCGACCTGTCCCTTCTCGACGGAGCGCACGGCGAGGATGACGTGAGCTCCTCGCGAGGCGAGGATCCGGGCGGTCTCGCGACCGATTCCGCTGTTCGCGCCGGTGACAATGATGGTGCGACCACTCTGATCCGGCACGGTCGAGCTGGTGAATGTAGTCATAGGCAACACAGTAGCCACCGGAAACATATGTAGTCAATGACTAGATCCTCCTATGCTGGGATGATGATCGAGTCCTCCGGCGACCGCCCGTACCACCACGGGAATCTCCGTGTCGCCCTGCTCGAGGCTGCGGAGAGTCGCCTTGCACAGAGCGGTGTGGAGGCGATCACCCTGCGCGATCTCGCCCGCGAGATCGGGGTCAGCCACGCGGCGCCGCGCCGCCACTTCGCCGGCCGCCAGGCACTCCTGGATGCGCTTGCGATCTCGGGCTTCACCCGGCTCGACGCGGACCTCCATCGCGCGATGGCTGCGACGGCAGGGGACTTCCCCTCTCGACTGCGGGCCGTCGCCGCGACGTACACACGCTTCGCGACGGAGAACGCCTCGCTGCTCGAGCTGATGTATGCGAGCAAGCACCGCCCCGGAGCGGAGGGCATCGTCGAGGCGGCGGAGAAGCCGTTCTCGATGCTCTTCGAGCTGATGCGACAGGGACAGTCCGAGGGTGCGCTCTCCTCCGAGGACCCCACCGACATCGCCACTGTGCTGTTCGCGACGCTCCAGGGCATCGCCACGATGATCAACGGGGGCTTCGTGCCCTCTGCGCAGCTCCAGGTGCTGACCGACACCGCCGTCACCCAGTTCCTGCGCGGAGCGCGGCCCTGACAGCCTCCTGATCCTCGCCCACCCCGAGGCGCACTGAGGCGCAGCGAGCACGCCCCTCACAGGCGCTCCTCCTGCGTCCGAAGCGCCTGCGGCGGGTGCACCAGCGTCACCAGCACCACCGAGATCATCATCAGCAGCAGCCAGGCCACCATCTTCGTCAGCGGCACCGGCTCCCATCCCGCCTGCTGGTGCGGGTAGATCCAGGCGCCGGCGGCGGTGCCCACGTTCTCGGCGACCCACAGGAAGAACGCGGTGCCGGCGAAGGCCGCGAGCACCGGCATGCGATGCCGGGCACCACCCCGGTGGTTGCGGAAGCTCATCATGCATCGGCCGAACAGAAGTGCCACCAGCACGAGCAGCACCCAGCGGGCGTCGGGCAGGAAGTGGTGGGTGAAGAAGTTCGCGTAGATCGCCGCCGCGAGCAGCGCCGTCGCCCATCGCGGCGGGTAGCGCGTGAACCGCAGGTCGAACAGCCGCATCACGCGCACCATGTACGAGCCGACCGCGGCGTACATGAACCCCGTGTACAGCGGCACCGCGCCGACGCTCAGAAGGCCCTCGCTCTCGTACTCCCATGAGCCGACATGAGTCTTGAACACCTCCGTCGCGGTGCCCGCGACGTGGAACAGCACGATCGTGCCCATCTCGCGCAGTGTCTCCAGGCGCAGCGCGAGCATGAGGACCTGCAGCGCGAGCGCGGCGATCACCAGGGCATCCGCCCGAGCGACCGGGGCGCCCTCGGGATACAGCAGCCGCGCGAGCACGAGCAGCGCGAGCATCGAGGCGCCGAACACGCACGCCCACGCCTGCTTGAGCGTGAAGACCACGAGCTCGAGGGCGCGAAGGCGCCACGGGCCGGCGTTCTCGGCGAGCGCACGCGTGCGCCGGTGCGCCCAGGCGTCGATCCGCTGCTCGAGCGGGGTGAAGGTGCGAGCGCGGCCGTCGGACCGGGCGCGCTGTTCACGGATGACGTCCCCCATGCGGTGAGCGTACGAAGAACCTCCGTGCCGAGGGCGGGGGAACAACGCAGGTCAGAAGGAGGAATCGCGTGGCCCCCGCGGAGATCCTGTGTGCTCGGTCGCGCGCAAGGCCCCGTCGCCGCCGCCCACCGGGTTGCAGGGACCATGCGCCGACGTCACTCGGTGCGGGGCGGACCCCCGAGGACGTTCGCTCCGGCAGGCGGGGGGATCGGCCCGCGCGCGAGCGGGTCGTCGGTCTCGCGCATCCAGCTCTCCAGGCGTGCTCTCATCTCGACCAGGACGTCGCCGTAGGCGGGGTCGTCGACGAGATTGCGGGACTCACCCGGGTCGAGCTGGAGATCGAAGAGCATCTCCCTCTCCGGCGCCCGGTCGCCCCATCCCCTCTCCACGAGGTACTCCTTGCTGGGGCCCGCATCGGTGTGCTCGAGGATCCTGTGTTCGAGCGCTCGGAACGCACGGACGTATGCGAAGCGCTCGGTGCGCACGGAACGCTGCGGCTCGTAGTCCACGTGGTAGGTGAGCTCAGCATGGACGGCGTCGTGCAGCGTGGCCTCCTCGTCCTCGAGAACGGGCGCCAGCGACGTGCCGCGCAGCCCCTCGGGCGCGGGCACCTCCGCGAACTCGCAGAGGGTGGGGAACAGATCCAGCTGGCTGACCAGCGCATCGCTCACGGTGCCGGAGCGGATGCCCGGTCCGCGCATCATCAGCATGACTCCGAGGCCGCCGTCGGTGAGCGTGCATTTCATCCCCGGGAACGCCGGGCCGTGGTCCGTCGTGCACACGACGAGCGTGTGATCGGCGATCCCGGCGCGATCGACCGCATCCAGCACCGCGCCCACCGCGTCGTCGAGACGCCGCACGCTCGCCGAGTATCCCGCCATGTCCTCGCGGGTCTCCGGCGAGTCCGGCAGGTGCGCCGGAGCCCGCAGATAGCGGGCGTCGTCCTGCGGCCCCGGCTCCGGGTAGCGCCGATGGGTCTCGATGAAGCCGATCTCGAGGTAGAACGGCTCCTCATGCTCACCCGACACGAACTGGGCCGCGACCGGCCCCACGTCGACGGCCGAGTGGCTGTCGACCGGCAGGATCTCGTCGAATCCGAGGAGCGCCGGGTCCTCGGAGACGTGCTGCACCCCCGCGAGGGCCGTGCGATAGCCCGATCTGCCCAGGACGTGGCTCAGATGCTCCGTGGGATCGGTGAGGGAGAAGCCCCGATGGCTGAGACCCAGCATCCCGACCTCGTGCGGCCAGCGCCCGGTGAGCAGCGCTGCCCGGCTCGGGGAGCACGTCGGCGACGCGGAGAACGCATGCCGGAAGACGATTCCCTGCTCGGCGAATCGCTGCATCCGCGGGGTGGGCGCGGCGTACCCGTACGGGCTGATCCAGCGCCCCGTGTCGTGGGAGTTCAGATAGATGATGTTCGGTCTCACGGGATCATCCTTCGGCGGCCTCGGACAGGGCCTTCTCGTACTCGTCCCTCATGGTGTCCCCGCCGTTCTTCTTCCAGGTCTTCACCGCTCCGGCCCATGCGCTCACGGGTTTGCGCCCCTGGATGATGTCGCTCTCGATGTCGCCCAGGGCGCTGCCGATCTGCTTGCCCTTGCGGGACTGCGTCTCGGAGTAGAGGCCCGTCGTCGGGTTCTTCACGGCGTTCGGGATCGAGGCGGCCTCCGCCGCGTGCTGGTCCTTGGTCACCTCGGGCGCGCCGGGGGTGAAGTTCACCCACGGCCCCTGGCCTACGTACCGCAGGGCCAACTGGGTCTCGTTGCGGCCCTTCTCCGTGAGCACGGGGTCCGTGCCCTTGAGCTCGTGGTCCACCCCTTCGATGCCGAACATCTTGAAGGTGTACTCCTCGCTGCCGAACGGGGCCGCGAAGTAGTTGAGCACGTCCAGCAGCGCCTCGGCCCGGTCCTCGGCCTTCTTGCTGATCGCGGTGATGTTCTGCGAGGTCGGACCGTGCCAGATCGGTGCCGTTCCCCCGCCGTCGGCCTTGGGCGGCTGGAGGACGTTCAGTCGGAACCCGTCGGGGAGGGGGTAGTTCTGGAAGTCGGCCCAGGCGGTGAGCGTCCCCTGCAGCAGCGGTGTGGTCCCGTTGATGACCCAGGTCTTCTGCTTCGGGCCGTCCGCCGTGAACGCGTCCGGATGGAGCAGTCCGTCCTTGACCATCGCACGCACCGCCTCGAGGGCATCCTCCTGCCGCTCGTGCTCGTTCGCACTGGTCAGCTTCCCGTCGGCCTCGGACCAGCCGTTGGGGATCTCGAACATCTCGCGCACGAACTGGGTGGGTGCACCGCCGAGCGCCCATTGCTTGCCACCTGTGAGCTCGCGGCACGCGTCGGTGAAGTCCTCCAGGGAATCGGAGGTCACCTCCACGCCCTTGTCCGCGAGGAAGTCCTTCCGCGTGTACATGACGATGGACTGCATGCCTCCGCGGGGGATCGGAATGGCGAAGATCTTCCCGCCGTAGACGCAGGCCTGCCAGGTCTCGGTGGAGATGTTCGCCAGGAACGGGTACTTCTTGACGGCGTCCCCGGACAGCAGGTCGGTGAGGTCCGCCGCCTTCGCGGAGAGCATCGCGGGAAGGCTCGGCACGTCGCCCGGGAAGAAGGTGAAGATCTCCGGCAGCTTGTCACCGGCCAGCGTCGTCTGGAACCGGTCCGCGAAGTCGCCCGTGGGGACCACGGTCACCTTCATCGTGCAGCCCAGGCGCTTGTTGAGCTCCTGCCAGTACTTGTTCTTGTCCATCGCCGGCGGGGCGGGGTTGTTCGTCAGGGCGAACACCCCGAAGTCCTTCCCGTCGCCGGGCGTGCCCTCGGTGACCTTCTTGGGCTTCTCCGGATAGGTCAGCATGGCGTCGCTGACCCCGTCCTCACCGGGCAGGTCGAATTCGATGCCCTTGTAGGGGATGTGGCTCGGGAACACGGCGTCCGAGTTGTCGCCGACCGCCGCGCTGCCGCGGCCCTCGTTGCTGCATCCGGCGACGGTGAGAGCGCCGAGGGCGCCCGCTCCGAGTGCGCCGACGCCGAAGGCTCGACGGGTGAGGCCTCGCTCGGCGGATGGGGTGGGGTTGTTCGGGGTGCTGTCCATGGTCTGACTCCTCATCGAGTGTGCGGATTGGTCGGGACTGGTCGGAACTGGTCGGGAAACCTCAGGTGTGGGCGCGGTCGGCCGCTGCGGGGCTCATCCCTTGACCGCGCCGGTGAGCATGCCCTTGGCGAAGTGGCGCTGGAGGAAGGGGTAGACGATCAGCACCGGCAGCACGGAGACCACGAGGATCGCCATCTGCAGGGAGATCTGCGGCGGGAGCGAGGCGCCGTCGATGCCGATGTCCTGGCTGCCCAGCTGGGTCCCCTGCACCACGTAAGTGCGCAGGACCATCTGCAGCGGCCACTTGCTGTTGTCGTTGAGGTACAGCAGGGCGTTGAAGAACGAGTTCCAGTAGCCGACGGCGTAGAACAGCCCGACCACGGCGAACACGGCCTTGGACAGCGGCAGTCCGATCCGCAGGAACAGCTGCAGCTCGCCGGCGCCGTCCACCTTCGCGGAGTCGAGGATCTCCTGGGGCAGCTGCACGAAGAAGGAGCGCACGACCACCACGTTGAAGGCGGAGACGCAGGTGGGGATGATGAGCGCCCAGAGCGTGTCGAGCAGCCCCAGCTGCTGCACGACCAGGTACCCGGGGATGATGCCGGGGCCGAACAGGAGGCTGATGAGCACGATCAGCAGCAGGGGGCGGTTGCCGAAGGTGCCGCGGCGGCTGAGCGCCCAGCCGAGGGATGCGGTGAGGGCGAGGCTGATCGCGGTGCCGACCACGGTCACGAAGATCGAGACCCCGAGGGCGCGGGTGACGACGCCGCCGGCGAAGATCAGGCGGTAGGAGTCGAAGTCGAGCCCCTTGGGGAGCAGCACGAAGCCGCCCGCGTCGGTGACCTGCTCGGGGGTGGCGATCGACGTGGAGACGACCCCGATGAAGGGGACGACCACCGCCGCGCAGCAGATCAGGAGCACGATGCCCTTGATGACCGACTCGACCGGCCCGGGCGTCGGGATGCCGTCGATCATGCGGCGACGACGCCTGCGCTTCGGGGCCTCCGGTGCGGGTGCCGCCGTGGGACGGGTGCTCTGTGCGGTGCTCATGCCTTGTACACGCCTTCCTCGCCGAACATGTGCGCGATCTTGTTGGCACCGAGCACGAGGATCAGTCCGACGATCCCCTTGACCAGGCCGACGGCCGCCGCGACTCCCCAGTACCCGCCGACGACGCCGTTGTTGTAGACGTACGTGTCCAGCACCTGGGCGACGCCGGTGCCGACGGCGTCCTGCTGGAGGATCAGCTGCTCGAATCCGACGGAGAGCGAGTCACCGAGCTTGAGGATGAACAGCATGATGATGATCGGCCGCATGCCCGGCAGGGTCACGTGCCAGGTCTGGCGCCAGCGGGAGGCTCCGTCCACCGAGGCGGCCTCGTAGAGGGACTTGTCGATGCCCGCGAGCACGGCGAGGAAGAGGATCGTCGCCCAGCCGGTGTCCTTCCAGATGACCTGCGAGGTGAGGAGCGCGTAGAAGACGTCGGCGTTGCCGATGATGTCCACTGCCTTCCAGCCGTGGTCCTGGAGGAAGTTGTTGAGCAGTCCGGCTCCGCCCAGCATCTGCTGGAACAGGGCCACCACGATCACCCACGAGAGGAAGTGCGGGAGGTAGAGGACGGACTGCACGGCCTGGCGGATCCTGTTCGAGACGAGGCTGTGCAGGGTCAGGGCCAGCAGGATCGGGGCCGGGAAGACGAACACGGTCTGCAGCAGGGTGATGATCAGGGTGTTCTTCAGGGCGTTGAGGAACTCCGGGTCCCCGTTGAAGAGGATCGAGAAGTTCTCGAAGCCGACCCACAGGCTCTTCCCGATGCCGAGATACGGCTGATAGTCCTGGAAGGCGATGACGTTCCCGCCGAGCGCGAGGTAGTGGAACGTGACGATGACGGCGATGCCCGGGAGCGCGAGCAGGAGCACCGTGCGGTCGCGCCACATGCGCTTGTACCAGGGGAGCCGACGACGGCGCAGGGGCCGGCCCGTGCCACCAGGCGCAGCCGCCGGCTCGCCCGGGCTGGTCGACCCGGCCGTCCCGCCCGCTCGAGGAGGGCTGATCTTCTGTGTGCTTGACGTCTGTTCGAGGGTCACGGGGGCCCTCCCTTCTGCAGGCCGTTCACCATCCGTGGTCGATGAGCGGGAATGCGGTATGACGGGGTGAAAGCGGTTGCCGAACGGCTTGTGCTCCCACCGTGGGGCGAGGGGGATGAGCGGGTCTCAGCGTGGGCGGATCCGGGAGACCGGGAGCGAGCACCAGGGACGACACCGTCCAAGTGATCGATCACTTGATTCCCACGTTAGAGGGTGCGGTACCGCCTGACAAGGGGTCAACGCGCTTGCCGCCGGTTGCCACGTCGTCCACGGGCGGGGCCCGACTCGCGCGCGCCCTCGACACGCGGGAAGATGCAGGTGCGAGGCCTGTGGTCACGGTCGACCACGCGCCGCACGGCCGGGGAGCGAGTGCGACGCGCTCACGAGGAGAGGACCGGAGCGGGGACGGGACACGGAGATCGGGAGAAGAGGAGTGCGATGTCGGGGCTGACGGGCAGGGCGACCATCTGGCAGGTCGCGGCGCGCGCGGGGGTCTCCCACCAGACGGTGTCGCGATACATCAACGGGGATCCGCGCATGCGCCCCGAGACGCGGGCGCGCGTCGCGGCATCCGTCCGCGAGCTCGGCTACCGTCCCAATCTCGCGGCCCGCTCCATGCGCACGCAGCGCAACCAGCGCGTGGCCGTGGTGCTTCCCGCGATGATCCACCAGGGTCTCGCGATGGCCCTGGGCGGCGCCGTCCTCGCCGCCAACGAGGAGGGTTACGCGGTGCAGGTCGTCAGCGAGAGCGGGGACCTCGAGGAGCGTGCGGATCGCGTGCGGGAGATCGCGGAGTCCGGAGACGTCGACGGCGTGCTCGCGCTGATCCCGCTCCCCCCGGCGTCACCGGGCGCCTCTCCGAGCAGAGCCGCGGTGGTGATCGCCGACGACTACGACGAGGGCTCGCGCTCGATCGGGGAGCTCGCCGACGCGAGCCCGATCGCGGAGATGATCGAGCATCTCGCAGAGCTCGGGCATCGCCGGTTCCTCCACGTCACGGGCGAGCTGCGCTTCCACTCCGCTCGCGAGCGCAAGCGGGTCTTCGTCGAGACGATCGAGGGGCTCGGGCTGGGACCGGCGCGCGTTCACGAGGGGACCTGGACCGCACAGGCGGGACGCGAGGCGATCAGCGCTCTCGGCGACGTCGATCGGCCCACCGCGATCATCACCGCGTGCGACCCCACGGCCGCCGGCGTTCTCGAAGCGGCCTCCGAGCGCGGCTGGTCGGTCCCCGGAGATCTCAGCGTCACCGGCTGGGACAACCATGTCCTGGGCGCGAACATGCGGCCCTCCCTGACCACGGTCGACACCGACCATCGACAGCTCGGGCGCAACCTCATGCACCGACTCACGGCCTCGCTGCGGAACGAGGACCCGCCGGCCGACGAGGCGCCCCTGAACGAGATCCTCTGGCGTGGCTCCACGGGCCCGGCGCCGCACTGATCAGGCACTGCCTGCGAGGGCGATCTCAGGGGGCCAGGCTCGTCGCGACCCCCGCGAGCACCATCGCCAGCTGTGTCTCGAACCGCTCCTGCGGGTCGGACCTCAGGTGCCCCGTGCGGCGCACGAGCGGCGCATCCTCGCCGATGAACGCGTCCCTGCGCTCCGGGTCGTAGCGCTCGGGATCCTCCTGCGCGTACTGCGAGCGCTCCTGCTCCTCGATCACGAAGCCGACCACGAAGGCCGTCACCAGCTCCGCGGCGTCGACGGCGGTATCGAGAGGGATCCCGCCCGCGGTCCACGCCTCGAGCCACGGCTCCTGGGCGCGCAGCACGTCCGGATCGGTGAGCCGGGTGCCGCTGAAGGTGCGGGCGCCGTCGCGATGCAGCAGGTACTCGCGACGCAGAGCCCGTGCGTACTCGCCGAGCGATTCCAGGGTGCTCGCCCCGGGGCGGGGCGCAGAGGAGGCGATCACCCGCCGCTGGATCTCGGTCCCCATCTCGTCGAGGAGCTCCTGCTTGCCGCCCACGTGCCAGTAGAGCGCGGGCGCCTTGACGTCGAGCCGGGAGGCGACGGCGCGCACGGTGACGGCGTCCGCCCCTCCCTCGTCGAGCACGTCGAGGGCGGCCTCCACAATGCGCTGCCTGGTGATCCCCTTCGCCATGCTTGACACCTTAACAAAGTTAAAGCATGCTGAGGTCGCTATTGAACTTAGTTAAGGAAGAGGAGCACCCATGCGCTCAGCAGTCATCTCCGCACCCGACGGCCTCCCCGTGGCCACTGATTTCCCCGACCCCGAACCCCGGCAGGGCGAGGAGGTGATGTCCCTGGTGGGTGCCGGCATCCATCAGGTCGTCCGCTCGATCGCCTCCGGTCGCCATTACGGGAGCACGGACCGCTACCCGCTCGTGCCCGGGGTCGACGCCGTCGCCCGCCGTGCCGACGGCGCCCTCGTGTACACGGGGTTCGCGCGGGCTCCCTGGGGCACCATGGCCACCTCCATGGCCACGCCCTTCGGCCTCCCGCTCCCCTCCGGCGCCGATCCCCTCGCGATCGCCGCGCGGATGAACCCGGCCATGTCGGGCTACCTCCCGCTGGTCGACCACCGCGAGACGCACGGCGAGCTGGGCACCGTGCTCGTGCTCGGGGCCACCGGGATGGCGGGACGCGCCGCCGTGCAGTCCGCCCTCGCCCTCGGAGCGTCGAGCGTGATCGCCGCCGGCCGCGACGAGCAGTCCCTGGCCGAGCTCGCCTCCCTCGGCGCGCGTCCCGCGGCGATCGGACACTCCGCCGAGCCGCTCGCCACGGAGATCGCCCGCTCCACCCCGTCCCTCGTGCTCGACTACGTCTGGGGCCCCGTCGCGGAGGCGACCTTCGCCGCTCTCGGACGACGCGGGCTCGGGGACGACGCCGCGCAGATCTCCTACGTCCAGATCGGGAGCCTCGCGGGTGCCGATGCGTCTCTTCCCGCGAGCCTCCTGCGCAGCCGGCGCATCACCCTCAGCGGCAGCGGAGCCGGCTCGGTGGACACGCAGCAGCTGATGGCACGGCTTCCCGGCCTGATGGACCTGATCGCCGACGGCACGCTGCAGATCCCCTTCACCGCGTACCCCCTCGCGCGCGTGGCCGAGGCCTGGCAGCACGCCGGCCGGGACCGCGCGGTCGTGGTGCCCGACTGAGACCGGCTCAGCGCCGTGCATCAGGTGCGCCGGACTCGTCGCGAGACACCACCCCACCCCACCCCGGGCACCGCCCGGATGCCTGCCCCGGAACTCAGACATCTCTGCTCGCGAGGAACTCCGCTACAGAGGCGTCGAACAGATCCGGCCGCTCGAGGTTCGGATAATGGGCGACGCCGGGGATCTCCTCGTACTTCCCATCGGGGACCGAGGCGGCGAGCCGCTTCCCCATCCGTCGATGGTCCGTGCCATCGACCGCCCCGCACAGGGCGAGGACAGGAACGTCGATCCGGTCCAGACGCTCCCAGGTCCGCGTAACCGGCGTGAACGGCATCGGCGCGATCGGGGTGCCGTCCGCATCGAGTCGGAGATGCTTGGCCACCGTGTCCCTCGCCATGGTCTCCACGAGCTCGACCACGCGCGGGTCCACACCGCCGCGCTCGCGACGCGGGCCCGCCGTGAATTCACTGAACACCGAGATCCAGGCCTCGAGGTCCCCGGAGGACTCGGCCGCCTGCCATCTCCGCAGGACGTCCAAGCACCACGGATCCGTGAAGGTCGGCTCGCTCGTGCCCGTACCGCTCACCACCAGGGCCGACGCCCTGCCGGGATGCTCGAGCGCGACATCCACCGCGGTCCCTCCGCCCATGGAGACGCCCGCCAGCACGGCCCGCTCGATCCCGAGGGCGTCGAGAAGGGCGATGACGTCGTCCCCGAGCCGGTAGGGGCTCCGCGCATCGGAGGACTCGCCGTGGCCGCGCGCGTCGGGGACGATCACTCGACGATCGGGGAAGGACGCGACCTGGGGTCTCCACATCCGATGATCCACCGCGCCGCCGTGGAGCAGGACCAGAGGGACTCCGTCCCGGGCGGACGCTGCGGAGGCGGGGATGTCGAGGTAGGCGATCGTCTGTTCGGGGAGGGTGCGCCGCTGCATCGTCGCTGTCATGACACCTAGGGTGTCATGATGTCGACATTTTGACAACCGAGGTGTCATGCTCCTGTCATGAGCCCTCCCCTGGATCCCGAAGAACTGGCCGATCGCCTCGCGGAGGTCTACGTCGCGATCGGGCCCGTGTATCGCACGGTCGCGCGGATCGTGGAGCGCAGCGAACCGATCATGGGCATGTCGACGGGAGTGCGCAACGTCCTGGATCAGCTGCGCCGCGGCGGCGACCTCACGGTGCCTCAGCTGGCGAGCGCCCAGGATCTGAGCCGGCAGTTCGTCCAGCGGATGGTCGATGACGCCTCCGCGGCCGGCTTCGTCGAGAGGCGCCGGAACCCCTCCCATCGGCGCTCGTTCCTCGTGCATCTCACGGCCGACGGGGAGGCCGCCATCGCCGCGGTCGCCGCTCGTGAGCACACGCTGATGGGTCAGGTGGGCGGCGAGCTCACCGGCGCCGAGGTCGACACGACGCTGCGGGTCCTGCACCACATGCAGCGTGCCCTCGTGGCGATCGACGACCGCGGCGCCCCGCCGCGCTGAGACGCATACGGGCGGTCTGGCGCGAGCGATGATCACGAACCCGTCAGCACCACCCGGTTGCCGTCCGGATCGGCCAGCACGAGGATTCGGGCCCCGCCGCCCGGCTGCGGTCCGTCGTGCGCGATGCCGTGCGCGAGGAGGCGCTCGGCGTCGGCGTCGATGTCCGTCACGACGAGGGACACCGTGGAGTGCCCGGCTCTCTCCGGCTCCGACCACACCTGCAGTCCGAAGCCCGGCCCCAGGTGCCACTCGAGCAGCCCGGGCATCGGCCGGGCGTCCGGAGGCGAGCCGCACAAGATCGTGAACCAGTCCTCGGCGCGGCCGACATCGGTCACCGCGCACTGCCCCAGAAGTCCTTCGAACATGGCGTGCTCCTCTCGCGAGTGCCGTCACCCATCCTGCTCCCGATCACGGCTCCGGGCACCCCATGCCCGCACCTCCGTGCGGTCCTCACCCTCCGGAGAGCAGCATCCGCAGCTCCGCGGCACGGGACTCGAGCGGCCACCGACGGGTCTCCTCCAGGGTCACCACCACGCGCCCCGGCGGGGAGACATGGTCGGCGATGTCACCGACCAGATGGCAGATCTCCGCGAGGGCGGGGAGGTGATCCATGAGCTGCACCCTCGTCCCCGCCGCATCGAGGACCACGGCGCGTGGGCCGTCCTCCGTCCCCGTGATCCGCAGCTCCAGTCGTCCCGCCCCACGGACCGTGCGACCTTCCGAGCCGCCACGGGCAGGCCATCGACGCGCCTCGACAGCAGCCACAGCCCTCGAACACCAGCTTGCCGCACGATCGCCGTCACCCCGGTCCTCGCCCCCATGACGCTGTGCCTGCCCGCGACGGCCGTCGCGGGCGGGTGCTGAGCTCCCGCGCCGACCATCGTCCTGCGCACCGCCACGTTATAGCCCCATAGCGGCATGATGGGAGGAACCTCGAGGTTCGTCGCATATCAGACCTTCCGGAACCGGGCCGGTCGGCCCAGGAGGCGGGTCACGCCCAGGAGACGGGTCAAGCCCGAGAGATCGCGACGCGCGCGAGCTCGTCGAGGAAGCCCTGCCAGCCCGCCAGCACGCCCTCCTGCTGCTCCGACGTGAAGCCGGGAGTCTCCTGGGCGAAATGCATACGGGTGCCGAGCTCCGTCGGCGAGAGCTCGACGAGGATGCGTGCGCGCGCCGCCCCCTCGGGCCGGTCGCTGATGGTGAGCACGATCCGCTGCGCGGGGACGACCTCGAGGAACTCTCCGACCCAGTCGAGGGTCGTGCCCTCAGGAAGCACCATCCGTGCGCGCCAGGTGCGTCCCGGTTCGGCGACCAGGTCCAGGCCGTCCTCGGGGACGTCGACCTCGGGGCCGCCGAACCACCGGGCGAAGGCCGCCGGCTGGGTCCACGCGGCGAACACGGCCGACGGCGGCGCGGGGACGTCGCGGTCGATCTCGATGCCTTCGTCAGTGGTCCCGGTCATCTGTGCTCCTGCGTCTCGAGCCTGAAGGTCCCACCATGGAACGGTAGGTGCACGGAATGGATCAGGCCCCCTTCCTCGAGGAAGGGGGCCTGACCGTGCTGTGGAGACTAGGGGGATCGAACCCCTGACCTGAAGCTTGCAAAGCTACCGCTCTACCAACTGAGCTAAGTCCCCGTGTCCGAGCTCTCGGATGAGCTCAGGACTTCGACTGCTGCTCGCTGATCTTCTCGGCCTCGGCCCAGAGATCGTTCTCGAGCTTGTCCGCCTCGACCTTGCGCCACACCAGGACGCCTGCGACAGCGCTGGAGACGAGGACCGCGGAGTACGTGAGCAGCTTCTTCATCGGAACCTCCGAAAGCGTGGGAGTGGGCCTAACTGGACTTGAACCAGTGACCTCTGTCTTATCAGGACAGCGCTCTAACCGACTGAGCTATAGGCCCGTGTGCTGCGGATCCGGATCACCGGGCCGCACCGACGCTCAACTGTAGCGAAGCGTGCGCTTCCGCGTCCAACCCGATGGGGGCCCTGTACCGGACATCACAGGCCCCTGACCGGGCCGTCCCTGATCGGGGCGTCCCCGGCAGGGCCGGGAGCCGCGGGCCCGAGCACGGTCCCGACCGCTGCGCCTCACCCGCGTCCCATCCCTTACGGCTTCGTCACAGGTGTCGACGCCCTTCGCGCACAGGAGCAGACTCGTATCGACCGCGCGCCCCATCGATCGCCGATGCCGCCCGGTCGGGAAGGAGCGTCGCACCGTGGTCGATCTGCGCTCGCGACCGAGCACGGGGAGCGACCCGCGACGGCCGGCGGCTCCCCGTCCTCCGCGCGGCATCCCGTGGTGGTCGGCCCTGGCCGGGATCGCCTCGGGCCTCGTCCTGCTCGCGGTCTCAGGGGTGTGCTCGCTGGCCTTCAGCTCGTCGTCCGCGCCGCTGATCGCGGTGGGCGGCACCTTCGTCGACGTGGTGCCACCAGGGTTGAAGGACCTGGTCATCGGACTGTTCGGCACGCGCGACAAGCTCGTTCTCGGCATCTCGATGCTGCTCGTGTACGCCGTGGTGACGGGGCTGCTCGGAATACTGGCCGCGAGGCGTCCGCGAACGGCGGCCGTGCTGCTCGCCCTGCTCGGCGCCGCCGCCGGCGTCTTCGTCCTCACCCGCGCCCAGAACTCCGCGGCCGACGTGGTGCCGACCCTGGCCGGGACGGTGATCGCGGTCGTGAGCCTGCTCGCGCTGGTCAGCAGATCCGGTGCGTCCCCGTCGGCCGACGGGCAGGACGGGCGGAAAGCACCCGCCCGTGCCGGCGCGGTCTCATCCGCCACCGCGCCCTCCCCTGCCACTGCGCCTTCCCCTGCCGCCGCCCCGCCCCGCCGGACCCTCATCGCGGGCACGGGCGTGCTCGCCGCCATCGTCGCCGCCGGCGCGCAGGGCCTCGCGACCAGCCGTGATCTGAGCCGGAAGGTCGCGCAGTTCGTGCTGCCCACCCCGCGGAAGCGCGCGGCGCCGATCCCCGCCGGGGCACAGGTCGACGTCGCGGGGATGCCGCCGTTCGTCACGCCGAACGGCGACTTCTATCGGATCGACACCGCTCTCGCGGTGCCCCGTGTGGACCCCACGAGCTGGAGCCTGCGGATCCACGGACTCGTGGACCGGGAGATCGAGCTCGACTTCTCCCAGCTGCTCGCCGAGCCCATGGTCGAATCCCACGTGACGCTGACCTGCGTCTCCAACGTCGTGGGCGGAGATCTGGCGGGCAACGCCACGTGGATCGGCGTGCCCGTCGCCCGGCTCCTGGAGCGTGCCGGTGTTCAGGACGGCGCCGACATGGTCCTCTCCCGCTCGACCGACGGCTTCACCGCCTCCACCCCGCTCGAGGCGCTCACCGACGGACGCGACTCGCTGCTCGCCGTGGGCATGAACGGCTCCCCGCTGCCGCCCGAGCACGGCTACCCGGTGCGGATGGTCGTCCCCGGGCTCTACGGCTACGTCTCGGCGACCAAATGGCTCACGGAGCTCACGGTCACCCGTTTCGCCGACCAGACCGCGTACTGGACCTCCCGGGGCTGGTCGGAGCGAGGCCCCATCAAGACCGCCTCGCGCATCGACGTGCCCCGCGAGGGCAAGGACGTCGAGGCCGACGGGGAGGGCGCCGTGATGCTCGGCGGCACCGCCTGGGCGCAGCACCGCGGTGTGCGATCCGTGCAGGTCCAGATCGACGACGGGAGCTGGCTCGACGCCGAACTGGGCACGGCGGTCACGTCCGACACCTGGACCCAGTGGGCCCTGCGCTGGGCAGACGCGCGCCCCGGTGAGCACACGGCCCGGGTGCGGGCGATCGACGGCACAGGCGAGCTGCAGACCTCGCAGCACGCCGATCCTGCGCCGAACGGCTCGAGCGGCTGGCACACGATCCGCTTCACCGT
Source organism: Brachybacterium sp. NPDC056505 (assembly GCF_042794925.1). Lineage (NCBI taxonomy): Bacteria > Bacillati > Actinomycetota > Actinomycetes > Micrococcales > Dermabacteraceae > Brachybacterium > Brachybacterium sp. NPDC056505. The sequence goes on along the minus strand of NZ_JBHTSV010000001.1, from coordinate 123,079 downwards.
CGCCTGAGACGAGCCAGCCGGCGGCCTCAGCCGCCCACAGAAGCCCCGGTCCGGCCCGTCGCCCACACAGGCGCTCCGGTCAGCCCCGCCCACAGGCACGCCGGTCCGCCCCGTCGACCAGGGCCGCCCCGGTCCGGCCTGTCGCCCACCGGTGTATACCGGACCCCTCTGCCGTATATGGCAGTGATGTCGCCCTGGCGCCGGTGGCCGACACGGCACACGCAGCAGAGCCCGCGAGAGCCCACGCGGCCCGCCGCCGCACCGTGCCTCGACGCACGCAGAAGCGCCCGGCACCGCCGTGGCGGGACCGGGCGCTTCGCAGAGGTGCGCGGAGGAGATCGGCGCGCGACGGATGACCACCGCGCTCGCTCTCAGTCGGCTGTCACTCGTCGGTGAAGGTCATCTTCAGCCCGCCCAGGAGGGCGGCGACGATGTTGTAGAGGAACGCGAGGAGCGTGCCGAGCGCCGTGATGATGACGATGTCGACGACGGCCGCGATGGTCGCGTAGCTGATCATCTTGGAGAACTTGAAGTACTCCATGAAGGGCAGCGGCTTGTCGTTGTTGAGGTCGCGGCCGATCTCGTCGATCTTGTCCCAGATGCCGATGACCTCGACGAGGTTCCACAGCACGGCCACGGCGACCACGGTCGCGATGCCCACGGCGATCGCGATCAGGAACGACATCTTCATGACGGAGAAGGGGTCGATCCGCGAGAGCGTGAGGCGGATGCGGCGGGGGCCGCCGGAGCGCGTGGGCGCCTTGGCCGTCGCCTTCGCAGGGGAGCGGCTCGCGCCCCTGTTCGCACCGTTCGCACTGCCGGTCCCGCGAGGGTTCGCGCTCGACGCGGAGGTCGCGGAGCCCGTGCGCTGGGCGCCGGTCCGCTGTGCGGAGGCGGGTCCGGCGTTCTTCGCGCCACCGGTCTTCGCGCCAGCAGTCCTCGTGCCGCCGGTCCTCGAGCCGCCCGCGCGGTCGGCGGAGCCCGCGGAGCTCGCGGTCGCCGAAGAACCGGTCGACGCGCCCTTCGAGGAGGTCCTCGAGGAGCCCTTCGCGGGCCCTTCAGCGTCGTCGGTCGCCGTGAACGTGACCGTGGGCGCGCCCTCCGTGCCACCGGCGCCGCCCGGGCGGCCGGGCGTCGAACCGTTCTTGCTGCTTGCCACGGGTCACTCCTCCGATGAGACGTCGCCGGTGGACGCGTCGTCGCTCGACGCGTCGTCGGACGCACCCGAGCCTAGAGCATCTGCGTCCGCATCCTCGGCAGACGCGTCGGGCGCCTGCTCCGCGGGATCGACCGCGGGACCGGCCGACGGATCCTCCGCTCCATCCTCCGGGTCGGCCTCGTCGAGGTCGACGTCGGACTCGGCGCTCACGGCGACCAGCACGATGTGGTCGTTCTTGCCGGGCTTGGCGAAGACGACGCCCATGGTGGTGCGGCCCTTGACGGGGATCTCGGCGACGCGCGAGCGCACCACCTTGCCCTTCTCCATCACGACCAGCAGCTCGTCGCCCTCCTCGACGACGGCTGCGCCCACCAGGTGGCCGCGGTCGTCGGGCAGCTTGGCGACGCGGATGCCGAGGCCGCCGCGGCCCTGGACCCGGTACTCCTCGATGTCCGAGCGCTTGGCGAAGCCGCCGTCGGTCACGGTGACCACGTAGGTGCCGGGGCGCACCACGTCCATCGCGAGCAGCTCGTCGTCGTGGCGGAACTTCATACCGGTGACGCCGCTGGTGGCGCGGCCCATCGGGCGCAGCACGTCGTCCGAGGCGGGCATGCGCACGCTCTGGCCGTTGCGGGAGACCAGCAGCAGCTGGTCGTCGCCGTCGACCACGCGGGCGGCCACGAGCTCGTCGGGCTGGGGCCCGTCGGCCGTCTCCATCTCACGCAGGTTCACGGCGATGATGCCGCCCGTGCGGGACGAGTCGAACTGGGTGAGCGCGGTCTTCTTCACGAGGCCGTGGCGGGTGGCGAGCACCAGGTACTCGGCGTCCTCGTAGCTGGAGATCGCGAGGACGGAGGCGATGTGCTCGTCCGGCTGGAAGGCGAGCAGGTTCGCCACGTGCTGGCCCTTGGCGTCGCGCGGGGCCTCGGGGATCTCGTAGCCCTTGGCGCGGTAGACGCGGCCGGCATCGGTGAAGAACAGCAGCCACTGGTGGGTGGTCGTGGTGAAGAAGTGCTGGACCACGTCGTCGTCCCGCAGGCTGGCGCCGCGCACGCCCTTGCCGCCGCGCTTCTGGGCGCGGTACTGGTCGGTGCGGGTGCGCTTGACGTAGCCGCCCTTGGTGATGGTGACGACCACGTCCTCCTCGGGGATGAGGTCCTCCATCGACATGTCGCCGTCGAAGGGCAGGATCTCGGTCCGACGGTCGTCGCCGTACTTGTCGACGACGCCCGCGAGCTCCTCGGAGACGATGTCGCGCTGGCGCTGCGGGGAGGCGAGGATCGCCTTGTACTCCTCGATGAGGGCCTGCAGGCGGTCGTGCTCCTCGATGATCTTCTGGCGCTCCAGGGCGGCCAGGCGACGAAGCTGCATCGAGAGGATCGCGTTGGCCTGGACCTCGTCGATCTCGAGCAGCTCCATGAGGCCGGTGCGGGCCTCGTCGGCATCCGGGGAGCGGCGGATCAGCGCGATGACCTCGTCGAGCGCGTCGAGCGCCTTGAGGTAGCCGCGGTAGATGTGGATCTGCTCCTCGGCGCGGTCCAGACGGTACTGGGTGCGGCGCACGATGACGTCGAGCTGGTGCTTCGTCCACTCGCGCACGAAGGAGTCGACGGACAGGGTGCGCGGCACCCCGTTCACGAGCGCGAGCATGTTCGCGCTGAAGTTCTCCTGCAGCTGGGTGTGCTTGTACAGGTTGTTCAGCACGACCTTCGCGACGGCGTCCCGCTTGAGCGTGAGCACGAGGCGCTGGCCGGTGCGGCCCGAGGTCTCGTCGTTGATGTCGGCGATGCCCTGGAGCCTGCCGAGCTTGACGAGCTCCGCGATCTTGCGGGCGAGCGAATCGGGGTTGACCTGGTACGGGAGCTCGGTGACGACGAGCGCCATCCGCCCGCGGATCTCCTCGGTGGAGACCACGGCGCGCTGGGTGATGGAGCCGCGGCCGGTGCGGTAGGCGTCCTGGATGCCGCGGGTTCCCACGATGGTCGCGCCCGAGGGGAAGTCGGGGCCCTTGATGCGCGCGAGGCACGCGTCCAGCAGCTCCTCCTTCGTGGCCTCGGGGTTGCGCAGCAGCCACTGGACGGCCTCGGACACCTCGCGCAGGTTGTGCGGCGGGATGTTCGTGGCCATGCCCACGGCGATGCCGGCGGAGCCGTTGCACAGCAGGTTCGGGAATCGCGCCGGCAGGATCGTCGGCTCCTCGAGGGTGCCGTCGTAGTTGTCCTGCATGTCGACGGTGTTCTCGTTGATGTCGCGCACCAGCTCGAGGGCCAGCGGCGCCATCTTGCACTCCGTGTACCGCGAGGCGGCCGCGCCGTCGTCGCCGGCCGAGCCGAAGTTGCCCTGGCCCAGGATCAGCGGGTAGCGCATGTTCCAGGGCTGCACGAGGCGCACCATGGCGTCGTAGATCGCGGAGTCGCCGTGAGGGTGGTAGCCGCCCATGACCTCGCCGACGACCTTCGCGCACTTCGAGAAGGAGCGGTCGGGGCGGTAGCCGCCGTCGAACATCGCGTAGACGATGCGGCGGTGCACGGGCTTGAGGCCGTCGCGCACGTCCGGGAGGGCGCGGTCCACGATCACGCTCATCGCGTAGTCGAGGAAGGAGCGCTGCATCTCCTGGTTCAGGTCGACCTGGGTGATCAGGTCGCCCTCGCCCTCGTCGAGCGGGTCCACCAGGGTGATCACGCGCTCGGAGGCCTCGCCGACCTCGATCTGGGTGCCGCCGGCGTCAGGCCCGTCGGGGCCGACGGGCGCTCCCGAGCCGGTCGCGTCGTCGGAGGGGTCGGGGACGTCGCCCGCGCCCTCGGCGCCGGTCGGGGTGTGCTGGTCCTCGGGGCCGCCCGGGGTGCCGGGGTTCTCGGGGGTGTCGGAATCGTCGTTCATCAGCTGGCGCCTTTCGTTCAGGGCCTGTCAGTGCGGGTCGTCTCGGAGGGGCGGGGCGGGCTCGCTCTCGATCAGATGTCGAGGAAGCGCACGTCCTTCGCGTTCTCCTGGATGAAGCGGCGGCGGGACTCGACGTCGTCGCCCATGAGCACGGAGAACACCGCGTCGGCGTCGGCCGCCTCGTCGACGGTGACCTGCTTGAGGGTGCGCGAGGCGCGGTCCATCGTGGTGGTCTGCAGCTCCTGCCAGTCCATCTCGCCCAGGCCCTTGTAGCGCTGGATGCCGTTGTCCTTGGGGATCCGCTTGCCGGAGGCGCGGCCCTCGGCGAGGCGCGCGTCGCGCTCGTCGTCGCTGAACACGTAGTCGTGCGGGGCGTTGGACCACTTCAGGCGGTACAGCGGCGGCATCGCGATGAACACGTGGCCGAGCTCGATGAGCGGGCGCATGTAGCGGAACAGCAGCGTCAGCAGCAGGGTGCAGATGTGCTGGCCGTCGACGTCGGCGTCGGCCATCAGGATGATCTTGTGGTACCGCAGCTTGGTGGCGTCGAAGTCCTCGCCGATGCCGGTCCCGAAGGCGGTGATCAGCGAGCGCACCTCCTGGTTGTCCAGGGCGCGGTCCAGACGCGCCTTCTCGACGTTCAGGATCTTGCCGCGGATCGGGAGGATCGCCTGCGTGCGCGGGTCGCGGCCCTGCACGGCGGAGCCGCCGGCGGAGTCGCCCTCGACGATGAACACCTCGCACTCGGCGGGGTTGCGGGACTGGCAGTCCTTGAGCTTTCCGGGCATGCCGCCGCTCTCGAGCGGGGACTTGCGGCGGGTCGCGTCGCGCGCCTTGCGGGCGGCCTCGCGGGCCAGCGCGGCGCTCTGGGCCTTGCGCACGATGTCGCGGGCCTCGCCCGGGTGGGACTCGAACCAGTCGCCGACCTTCTCGGTCATCACCTTGGAGACGAAGGTGCGGGCGATGGTGTTGCCGAGCTTGGTCTTGGTCTGGCCCTCGAACTGGGGCTCGCCGAGCTTCACGGAGACGACCGCGGTGAGTCCCTCGCGGATGTCCTCGCCGGTGAGGTTCGGGTCCTTGTCCTTGATGAGGCCCTGCGCCTTGGCATAGCGGTTGACGACGCCGGTGAGCGCGGAGCGGAAGCCCTCCTCGTGGGTGCCGCCCTCGTGGGTATTGATCGTGTTGGCGTAGGTGTGGACCGACTCGGAGTAAGCGGTCGTCCACTGCATCGCGATCTCCACGGAGATCATGACCTCGGTGTCCTCGGCCTCGATGTCGATGATCTCGGGGTGCACGATGTCGGCCCGCTTGACCGAGTTGATGTAGGCGACGAAGTCGCGCAGGCCGTTCTCGTAGCGGTAGGTGACGGTGCGGGGCTTCTTCGGGTCGGTGCCCTCGGCGGCGTCCTCGGCCTCGCGCGCGACGTCGACGGCCTGGTCGTCGTCCTCCTCGACGTCCTCCGGGCGCTCGTCGGTCAGCGTGATCCGCAGGCCCTTGTTGAGGAAGGCCATCTGCTGGAAGCGCTTGCGCAGCGTCTCGAAGTCGTAGTCGACGGTGTCGAAGATGTCGGCATCGGCCCAGAAGGTGATCGTGGTGCCGGTGTCCTCGGTCTCCTCGCCCTCGACGAGATCCGTCGACGGGGCCCCGCGCAGGTAGGTCTGGCGATGCACGTGGCCCTCGCGGCGCACCTCGACGTCGAGCCGGGTGGACAGGGCGTTCACGACGGAGGAGCCCACGCCGTGGAGACCACCGGAGACGGCGTACCCGCCGCCGCCGAACTTGCCGCCGGCGTGCAGCTGGGTGAGCACGAGCTCGACGGTGGGCTTGCCCTCGGTGGGGTGCATGCCGATGGGGATGCCGCGGGCGTGGTCGACGACCCGCACTCCGCCGTCGGCCAGCAGCGTGACCTCGATGGTCTCTCCGTAGCCGGCCATCGCCTCGTCCACGGAGTTGTCGACGATCTCCTGGACCATGTGGTGCAGGCCGCGCTCACCGGTGGAGCCGATGTACATGCCGGGGCGCTTGCGGACCGCGTCCAGGCCCTTGAGGACGGTGATGTCGGAGGCGCCGTAGTTCCCTCCGGCGACCTCGGCCGAGAGCTGGTGCTCGGTCTCCTCCGACGTCTGCTCCTCGGGATTCTCGGCTGCCATCGCGCTGTCGCTCACGTCGGGGTTCGCTCCTCGGGTCTCGGTGCACACAGCGAGCGGGGACTTTCCGCCGACGGGTGCCGTGCTCGCCGGCCGACGGCATCGCCGACCGCAGATGGCGCACCGATCCCCCCACGGCGCGAGTCCGTGCGATGACCTGGGGCGACCCGGAGCGAGCGGCCGCAGCCGACGTCTCCTGATCCGCGGCCGTGGATGCTTCCGGCCGAACCTCTTCATTCTAGCGGATCCGGAGCCACGATTCACGCCATGCGGCACGAAAATGGGGACAGATCGCCCCCGGAAGTGCCTCCAGGAGGCTCTGCGACGCCTCTCGGAGTGATCCGGGGTGGTGGAGATGAGGGCCGGTACGTCCGGCGGGCCGCTGACGCGTCTGGAGGGCGCCTGGTGCTTCGGCCCGGCGCCGCGCGGCGCCTTCCGCGCCGTCGACGTCCGCGGCATGCCCCTCCGCGGCAGCACTCAGGGGCGACCCTCGCGCTCCCAGCGTCGACGGACCATCGGCAGGAGGTGGTCACGGCTGCTCCGACGGTGCTCGCCCAGGGTCGGCAGCGAAGGATCGACGTCCCATCGGGAGGCGTCGACGAAGAAGCCGAGGATCCCTGCGAGAACATCGGTCGCGTCGGATCTCGGCGCCCCATGTCGGTCCATGAGCGCGTCGATCCGGGCGTCGACGTCCAGCGCCCCATCGGCGTCGTCCACCGAGGCGAGCAGCTGCAGGGCGTCTGCGACGCGGCTGCCCCGGCCGGCCCAGGCCCAGTCCACGATCACCACGGATCCGTCGGGCCGCACCAGCAGGTTGTCCGCTCGGAGGTCGGTGTGGCACAGCGTGTCCCCGTCCAGCGAGGCGATCCCGTCGGTCCCGGCTGTGGCGAGATCTCGGATGCGCGCACGAATCCAGGGATCGAGATCCGCAGGGGGATCTGCGTGAACCCGCTCGAATCCTCGTAGGTCCTCCCCGGTCAGATCGGGAACGGACGGAGCACTCGGGAGAGGTGAGGGAGTGGCCTCCCGCTGCAAAACGTCCAGGGTCTCGAGGACCGCGTCGAGCACCGACGGTGTCCACGGCAGAGTCGGGAGCGAGCCCTCGACCGCCTCGATCATGAGCACGAACCAGGGGCCCTCGCGGAAGGAGGCGATCAGTCGTGCGGCGGGGACCGCGGGAGGGATGCGCTCGAGGTTCTCTGCCTCCTGGAGGTTCAGGCACATCGAGCCGGCGTTGGTCCGTGCCGTCACCGCCTTCACGAAGGCCGTGCGCCCATTGCGGGCGGTGACGAGCTCAGCGCTGCTCGGGGAGAAGCCTCCGTGGGCGCTGCGATGCGCGCGGACCGGCGCGCCGAGCACATCCCCCACGCGGGCACGCACGCTCTCGGGCAGGTCGTTCCAGGTCAGACGGTGGGTCGTGGGCTCGGTCATGGTTCTCCTCCCAGTGGCCGACGATCCGATGATTCCGAGGTCCGGACGGGGTCTCCACCGGTTTTCCGGTGCGCGCCTCCCCGACCACCGGAGATCGACGGCCCGTCTTCGGCTCAGCCGTAGGTGTCGCGGGGGCCGCGCCAGGTGACCGTGCGCCGGCCTCTCTTCCACGAGCGCTCGGCCGCCGCGGGCCCGGTGACGCGCAGTTCGGAGACGACGTGCGCGCCCACGTGCTCCTCGATCGTGGAGATCAAGCGGGGCGTGAGCATGCGCATCTGCGTGGCCCAGGCCGAGGAGCTCGCCGAGACCACGAGGACTCCCTCGTCGAGAGAGACGGGAGTGCAGTGCTCGGCGACGCTCGCCCCCACGATCTCGTCCCATTCCTCCAGGACGCGCCCGGAGTTCATGCCCTCGGTCCAGCCCAGGTCGCCCAGCACCCGTCGCATCACGGCCTCGAGCCCCTGCGGGTCACGGGCGTCGGGGCGGGAGCCCGAGTACCCGGGTGTGCTGCGCTTCCGTCGCTCGTGCAGACCCTGGGTCTTCGCGGAGATCGGGAACAGGCCGCGATCCCGCGCGGCGGCACGGGAGCGGTTGACGGTGCGCCGGGCGAGCTCGAAGGAGTCGTCGCTGCGCGGCAGCTCGGGAGGGTCGACGGGCTCCTCGTCGACGCGATCCACCTCGCCGGGCGTCCGGCCGGCGGACCTGAACGCCGGCTCGTCCGCCGGTTGCTCCGCCTCCCCCTTCATCGGCGAGGTCGCGCCGCCCCGACGTGCAGGAGCACGCCGACCGCCGCTCCCGGCGAGGGCCTGGCGCCTCTCCTCCTGCGCAGCGCGCTCCCGCCAGGTGCCCAGGTCGTAGGGGTTCGGCACCCCGCCCGACGCGGGAGTCACCAGCTGCTCCCGCCGCCGTGATGGAGCGTGCCCTCACGCACGCGGGCCTCGCCCAGCTGCACGTCGACCACGTGGATCTCGCCCTCGAGGGAATCGGGGATGTCCGAGTCGTTGGCGGTGGTGATGAGCACCTGTGAGGCGCCGGTGACGATGCGTCCCAGGCGCTCACGGCGACTGGTGTCGAGCTCGCTGAAGACATCATCCAGCACGAGGATCGGCTCGCCGTCGCCGAGATCGCCCTCCTCGAGTCGCAGCAGGTCGTAGGAGCCCAGGCGCAGAGCGAGGGCGAGGGACCAGGACTCGCCGTGGCTCGCGTACCCCTTGGCGGGGAAGCCGTGCAGACGGATCTCGAGGTCGTCGCGATGGGGGCCGACGAGGGTCACGCCCCGATCGACCTCGTCGTCGCGCTTGGAGACGGCCTCGGCGAGCAGGGCGTCCTCGAGCTCCTTGGTGCTGGGCAGCGCGCCGTCGGGCACGGCGAGGGTGTCGAGCACGCTCGAGCGGTAGGAGATGTCGGCCGGGGAGTCGATGCTGCCGCGCTGGTCGGGAGGCAGGTCGAGGGAGGACTCGGCGCCGGCGTCGCTCGCCACGCGCAGGTAGGAGTAGCCCACGTGCGGGCGCAGACGATTCACGAGATGCACGCGCGCGCGCAGCAGCTCGGCGCCGAAGCGGGCGAGCTGCTGATCCCAGACCTCGAGGGTCGAGACGGCCGCCTCCTCGGGGTCGAGACCGCCCACGGAGCGGCCGGCGCCGCCGCGGCGCATGGTGCGCATCTGCTTGAGGAGGCCCGTGCGCTGCTTGACCACCCGGTCGTAGTCGGCCTTCACGCCCGCGAAGCGCGGGGCGATCAGGAAGAGCAGCTCGTCGAGGAATCGCCGTCGGCCTTCGGGATCGGCCTTGACCAGGCCCAGGTCCTCGGGGGCGAAGAGCACGGCGCGCACCTCGCCGAGCAGGTCCCGCAGGCGGTTCAGAGCGGCACCCTGCACGCGCGCGCGGTTCGACTTGCCCGGGGTGATCTGCAGATCGACCTGCAGGTCGCGGCCGGCGCGCACGAAGGCGGCGCGGATGATCGCGGTCGATTCCCCGCGCCGCACCAGGGCGGCGTCGTGCGGGACGCGGTGGCTGGAGAGGGTCGCGAGGTACCAGAGCGATTCGACGATATTCGTCTTGCCCTGCCCGTTGGGGCCGACGAAGACGGTCACGCCGGGGGCGAAGGGCAGCTCGAGGTGCTCGTAGGAGCGGAAGTCGAGAAGATCCAGGGAGGTCAGATGCACGGGGACATCACCCCGCCCCCTCAGATCCGCATCGGCATGATCAGGTACTTGTACTCACCGGAGGCATCGCCCTCGAGGGACTCCTGGCCGCTCATGACCGAGGGCTTGATGGAGTCGGTGAAGGTGAGCTTCGCGAAGTCCTCGCCGAGGGCGCCGAGGCCGTCGAGCAGGAAGCCGGAGTTGAAGCCCACCACGAGCTCCTCGCCGTCGAGCTGGGCCTCGAGGGACTCGGAGGCCTGGGCGTCGTCGCCGGCGCCCGCCTCGAGCGTCACGTTGCCCTCGGTGAAGGAGAAGCGCACGGGCGTGTTCCGCTCGGCGACCAGGGAGACGCGCTTGACCGCGTCGATGAGGGGAGCGGTCGCGACCACGGCCGTGATCGGGGTCGAGCTCGGGAACAGGCGGCGCACCGGCGGGTAGTCGCCGTCCACGAGGGTCGAGGTGGTGCGGCGGCCGCCGGACTCGAAGCCGATGAGGTTCGCGGAGGAGTCGTCGGAGATCGCGATGTCGACGCTGCCACCGGTCGCGAGGGAGCGGGCCACCTCCTGCAGGGTGCGGGCGCGCACCAGGGCGGTGATCTCGAGGTCGGGCCGCGAGGGACGCCAGGTGATCTCGCTCATCGCGAGGCGGTAGCGGTCGGTCGCCATCAGCGTCATCTTCTCGCCGACGATCTCGACGCGCACGCCGGTCAGCAGCGGGAGGGTGTCGTCCTTGGAGGCGGCGACGGTGACCTGGGAGATCGCCTCGGCGAACACGTCGGCCTGGACGGAGCCCGCGACCGGGGGCATCTCGGGGAGCTGCGGGTACTCGTCGACGGGAAGGGTCGCCAGGGAGAACGCGGCGCTCCCGCAGCGGACCTCGACCTTGGTGCCGACCAGCTCGATCGAGACGTCCTTGTTGGGCAGCGAGCGGACGATGTCCGAGAGCATGCGGCCCTGGACCAGGACCTCGCCCGGATCCTCGACCTCGGCGGGAAGCGTGATCTGCGCGCTGACCTCGTAGTCGAAGGTCGACAGCAGCAGCTCGCCGGTGCTCTGGGCGACGATGCGCACGCCCTGCAGGATCGGCATCGCGGGCCGGACGGGGAGCGTACGGGTCGCCCAGGTGACGGCGTCGCCGAGGACGCCGCGGTCGAGGTGGAACTTCACCGTTGCCACTCCTTCGCAGGGGGTCGAGGTCGGTGCCGGTCTGCCGGCGGATCAGGTGCGAGGTGCCGAGCGGCCGGGGACACCGGCTCTCGGCGGGAATCGCCCCGGGGACGGATCCCGCGGGGCGCGGTCGCCAGCGTAGCCGCTCGGAGGCACTTCTCGCGACACACCGAATCACACGCTTGACATTCACTGCCTCGAAGCTCCGGGGTCTCCAGGCCGACGGACGCAGCCCTCGCACCACGACTTCTCCACATCATCAGCGGAACAAGAACAGGATTCCTCTTCTTCACGGCTGTTGATGTCGTGGAGAACTCACATCATCGCAGGTCACACCGCATGATGCGGTCGTGCACGCAGCGTTGACGACGACGTCCTCGATGTGGGCGCTCTGTGCACATCTGTCCGATCCGGCCCTCATAACCACAAGAATCCATGCACATCGACCCCTGCGGGAACGCTCCACCCTCCACATTGTCCACAGAGTTGTTCACACTGGGGACGAAGACCTCTCGACCTCCCCTGTGATCCATGGTCTGTCGCACGGTGTGTCAGGGCCTCGGACGCTCAGGGCATGCCCGCTTCGGGTTCGGGCCTCAGGCGTTCTGGGAACTCGAGTTCTTGATGCGCGCCGTCAGCTCGGTCACCTGGTTGAAGATCGCCCGCCGCTCCTTCATGAGCTCGGAGATCTTCTTGTTCGCGTGCATGACGGTCGTGTGGTCGCGGCCGCCGAACTCCTCCCCGATGCGGATCAGCGGCATGTCCGTGAGCTCGCGGCACAGGTACATGGCGATCTGACGGGCGGTGACGAGCACGCGCGTGCGCGCGCCGCCGGTGATCTGGTCGACCGTGAGCCCGAAGTAGGACGCGGTCTGCGCGATGATCGTCGCTGCCGTGACCTCGGCGCCGTCGTCATGGGCCAGGAGGTCCTTCAGCACGCTCTCGGCGAGGGAGACGTCCATCGGCTGCCGGGACAGGGAGTGCAGGGCCTGCACTCGGATCAGGGCGCCCTCGAGCTCGCGGATGTTCGTGGAGATCCTCGAGGCGATGTACTCCAGGACGTCCCGGGGGACTTCCTGGGTGCCCTCCATCTCGACCTTCTTGCGCAGGATCGCGATGCGGGTCTCGAGGTCCGGCGGCTGCACGTCCGTCATCAGACCCATCTCGAAGCGGGAGCGCATGCGGTCCTCGAAGCCGCCCAGCTGCTTCGGGGGCAGATCGGAGGTGATGACGATCTGCTTGTCCGCGTTGTGCAGGGTGTTGAACGTATGGAAGAAGGCCTCCATCGTCTCCGGGGCCCGCTGCAGGAACTGGATGTCGTCGATGAGCAGGATGTCGATGTCGCGGTAGCGGCGATGGAACTCCTGCGCCTTGCCGAACTGGCCGGACTGCACGGAATTGATGAAGTCGTTGGTGAACTCCTCGGAGTTCACGTAGCGCACCTCGATGCCCGGGTACAGCGACTGCGCGTAGTGGCCCACCGCGTGCAGCAGGTGGGTCTTGCCCAGGCCCGAGCCGCCGTAGATGAAGAGCGGGTTGTAGGCGCGGGCGGGGGCCTCGGCGACCGCGGACGCCGCGGCCTGCGCGAAACGGTTCGAGGAGCCGATGACGAAGGTGTCGAAGGTGTACTTCGCGTTCAGGCGCGAGTCCGAGCCCAGCGTCGACTCCTCGTCGGCGGGTGCGGTCGCCTCCGCGGGCCGACGGGCCTCGTCGACCCGCTGCGTCCTCTCCGAGCGACGGGCCTCGTCCTCGTGGGCGAACCACTCGGCGTCCTCGCGCCGGCTGCGAGTCTCGGACGACGCCCCGGCCGTCCCGGCCTGCGCAGGCTCCTCCGCGGGGAAGCGATCGGCGCCGAACGGTCGGCGGGCACCGGCGCCGCCCGTCGGGGCGGGGTCGGGGGACGAGAAGGACGACGGCGAGGACGTCAGGGGCGAGGGAGCGGAGCGCGACACCCCGGCGGCTGCCGACGACGGGGCCGACGAGGGACCGGAGGAGCCGGAGGAGGTGGTCCGAGCGCCCCCGGAGCCGTCCTCTCCGTCCACGTTGTCCACATCGGTGTCCACAGCACCGGTGGATGCGGTGCGCTCGGCGGTGGCCGTGCTCCGCGGGGATTCGTCGTCGTCCTCGAAGAGGGACTCGTCGACGGTCACGGCGAAGCGGGTCTCCCTGCCTGTGGCCTCGGACAGCGCCTCCTTCAGAGCCCCTGCGATGCGCTGCTCGAAGAGGTCCTTCGCCCAGGTGGAAGGCGCTGCGACCAGGGCGGTGTCCGCGACGATGGCCATCAGCCGGGAGAGGGTCAGGAAGGCCATGGCGCGCTCGGTGACGGTCTCGTACCGACGCAGGATCCGAAGGGTCTCGTCCCAGGTCGCGTCGTAGTCGACGGCTGTCTCGTCCATGCTGCTCTCCGTACGGGCTCAGGGTTGTCCACCCAGTTTTCCACAGTCTCGGAGCCCCTGGGGACGCTCCGGGCGTGAGCATGCACATCGCCGGGAGCGACCGGTCGTCGTCCCGTCACCGGACCGTCATGGGAGCGTCGCCGGGACGCCCCGGGATCCCTCGCATCCGGTGAGAATCGCACCACAATCGGGCTGACCAGCGCCGCGTCCGTTGACCCCCCGTGTGCCCGAGCCTAGGATCGTGCAGTCGTCGCTGTGCCGCCCCCTGGGTCGGCGGAGTCGCACGGATCCGGGCCCCACGTCGGCCCCGGACACCGGAAGCGCCCGCCCCCGTGATCGCGCAGCGGCCCCAGAGCCACCGCGAGAGGCACGCCCCTGTGCCGCGATCGAGGAGAACCGATGACCAAGCGTACGTTCCAGCCGAACAACCGCCGCCGCGCCCGCAAGCACGGCTTCCGCGCCCGCATGCGCACCCGCGCCGGCCGCGCCATCATCAACGCGCGCCGTTCGAAGGGCCGCTCCGAGCTCTCGGCCTGAGCCTCGGCTCGACCGGTGATCTCGGAGGCAGGGCCATGAGCTGGTCCCGCCACCGGCTGCACACGGCGCAGCAGTTCCGCACGGCCACCCGCCGAGGAGCCCGCGCCGCACGATCCCACGTGGTCGCCCACCTGGTCCTCCGCACGGAGGAGGCCCAGGAGGCCCGCGTGGGATTCGTCGTCTCCACGAAGGTGGGCAACTCGGTGGTGCGCCATCGGGTGGCCCGTCGTCTGCGGGAGATCGTGCGCAGCCACCTGACCGAGATCCCCGAGCGCTCCGACCTGGTGCTGCGGACCCTCCCCGGGGTGCAGGACGTCCCCTTCGCCGACCTCGAGGAGCAGGTGACGGGCGCGATCGCGAGCGCCCGCCGCAAGCTCGAGAAGCGCTCGGCGCCGAGAGCCTCGGAGAGCACCGCGTCCGGGACGCCGACCACGGCGGTCGCGCCGTGATGACCCTGGCGGCGCTCCCGCGCCGGGTGCTCATGCTCCCGATCCGCGCCTACCAGGTGGGGATCTCGCCCTACACGCCGCCGGCGTGCCGCTTCGACCCCGTGTGCTCGCAGTACGGCATGGACGCCCTGCGCAGGCACGGAGCCGTCAAGGGACTGCTGCTGACCGCCTGGCGGATCGTGCGCTGCAATCCCTTCACCCGGGGCGGGATCGATCCCGTGCCGGCCCCCGGGATGTGGACGAACCCACGTCCCGGCCATCGCTCGCGAGGGCGGCGCCCAGCCCGATAGGGCCTACCCTTGTCCGAGACCCCGACCCGCAGCCGTCACACCGCATGAACGACATGCGCCTACGGACGGCAGGAAGATCAGGCCGATGCCCAACATCCTCTATCCCATCGAGTGGGCCGTCGCATGGATCATGGTGCTGTTCCACCGGTTCCTCGACCTCTTCATGGACGGCAGCTCCGGCTGGACCTGGCTGCTGTCCATCGTGGGACTCACGATCGTCGTCCGCACCCTGATCACGCCGCTGTTCATCCGGCAGATCCGCTCCTCGCGCGCCATGCAGGCGGTCTCGCCGCAGCTCAAGGCCGTGCAGAAGAAGTACAAGGGCAAGACCGACCAGGCGTCCCGGCAGGCCATGAGCGAGGAGACCATGGCCATCTACCGGGAGGCCGGGGCGAACCCGCTCTCCTCGTGCCTGCCGCTCGTGCTGCAGATGCCGATCTTCTTCGCACTGTTCCGGGTGCTGTTCTACAAGCTCAAGGATGCGGCGAACGGGGAGGCCTTCGGCCCCCTGACGCATGACCTGGCCTCCAACGCGTACCACGCGACCCTCTTCGGCCACGTCACCATCGCGGACAGCTTCCTGAACTCCGGCGCGGGCGGCATCGGCACCAAGATCGTCGCGGGCGTCATCATCGCGCTGATGTGTCTGGGCAACTTCATCACCCAGAAGGAGCTGACGATGCGGAACATGCCGCCGTCGGCCCTCGAGGGCCCGATGGCGAGCACCCAGAAGATGATGATCTACATGCTCCCGTTCATCTACGTGATCACGGGACCGGGCCTGCCGATCGGCGTGCTCACCTACATGCTGACCACCACCTTCTGGACCATGGCGCAGCAGGCGATCGTGGTCTACACGTACCCGACGCCCGGCTCGCCCGCCGAGGCCTCGCACCAGAAGCGAATCAACGCCAAGCGCGAGAAGAACGGCCTCGAGCCCCTCGACTTCACGCCCAAGAAGCCCGTGGTCGTCGACGACGACGCCCCCATCCGGGTCCAGCCCAAGGCCAACAAGGGCGGGAAGAAGATGACCGACGCCGAGCGCCTCGAGGCGGCTCGCGAGGCGCGCCGCAAGGCCCAGGAGGAGCGGCGGGCGCGCGGCCAGGCCGGTGGCGAGCAGGCCCCCGATCTGTCCGGCAAGAAGCCTTCCAACGCCCTGAACAAGGGCAAGAAGCGCAAGCGCTGAGTCGTTCCCCGCACGATCCCGCAGGGGCGGATCGCCCCGCCCCTGCGGATCCGATGCACGGCCCACGGCCTTATCCATCCCCCGAGGAGAGCACCATGACCGAACCCAGCACCTCCGACGACGCGGTCGAGACGCCCGAGGTCCCCACGAGCACCCCGGTCGTCGAGACCGGCGACGCCCCCGAGGCCCGCGCGCCCGAGGCCGAGGCTCCCGCGGCCGACGCCGCGGCGAGCACGGCCCCCGAGACCGAGGAGCGGTCGTCCGACGCGTCCGCAGCCGATGAGGGCACGGCCGACGAAGACGGCGCCGGCGCGGATGCCGCAGACGAGGCCCCGGCGCAGGAGCGCGCCGCATCCGAGGACTCCGACGAAGAGCCCGCTGCGCCCCGTGATCCGGCCGAGCGCGTCCGCGAGCTCGAGGAGGAGGGCGACATCGCCGCCGACTACCTCGAGGAGCTTCTCGACATCGCCGATCTCGACGGCGACATCGACATCGATGTGGACGGGGACCGCGCGTCGGTCGAGATCCGCGGCGCCGACCGCCTCGCGCAGCTCAACGGCTCGCGCGGCGAGCTGCTCGACGCCCTGCAGGAGCTCGCCCGCCTCGCCGTGCAGTCCCGGACCGGCAACCGCTCGCGTCTCATGCTCGACATCGGCGGCTTCCGCGCGCAGCGCAAGGACGACCTCGAGCACCTCGCCGAGGATGCCGTCTCGACCGCCCGCGAGAACGGCCGTCCGGTGCCGCTGCGGCCGATGAACCCCTTCGAGCGCAAGGTCGTCCACGACGTCGCGAAGCAGGCGGGCTTGCGCTCCGAGTCCGACGGGGACGGCAAGGACCGCCACGTCGTCATCTACCCGGCGTCCTGATGGGCGTCGGTCCCGCGGGCCCCGAGGGCGCCGTCGGCAGCGATGACACGGCGCCGGCGCTGCCCGAGCACCTGCGGCCCGTCGCCGAGCGGCTGCTCGGTGACCGGCTGGGCCTGGCCGAGCGCTTCGTCGGCATGCTCGCCACCGACGGTCTCGAGCGCGGCCTCATCGGCCCGCGCGAGGTGGACCGGCTCTGGGAGCGCCACCTGGTCAACTGCGCGCTTCTCGCCGACGCGATCGACGAGGGGACGCGCACGCTGGCCGACGTGGGCTCCGGTGCGGGGCTGCCCGGTGTGGTCCTCGCCATCGCCCGGCCGGATCTGCGGATCACCCTCATCGAGACCATGCAGCGTCGGGCGAGCTGGCTCGAGGAGGTCGCCGAGGAGCTGGGGATCGAGGTCGAGGTGGTCCGTGCCCGCGCAGAGGATCTGCATGGGGAGCGGACCTTCGACGCGGTGACGGCGCGGGCCGTGGCGGCCCTCGAGAAGCTCGCGAAGTGGACCCTGCCGCTCGTCGCCCCCGAGGGGGAGCTGCTGGCGCTCAAGGGGAGCTCCGCGGCCGAGGAGATCGAGCGCGCGCAGACGGTGCTTCGTCGCCTGGGCGGAGTCGATCCCCAGGTGCTGGAGCTCGGAGTGGGAGAGGTCGAGGTTCCCACTACAGTGGTCAGGGTGCGCCGCGCCCCGCAGGGCGGGAGCGCGAGCACTGCACGGACGAGGAAGGGAGAGGCACGTGGCTGACGGCCGCAGCCGTTCCACCGGTCCCACCGGGAGCATGGACGACACCCCTCTCATGCGCCAGCTCGCCCGGGACCATGCTCGTCGACGGGAATTGGAGGGACTCGTGTTCGACGCTCCCGAGAGCACGCGCGTGATCACGGTGGCCAACCAGAAGGGCGGCGTGGGCAAGACGTCCACGACCGTGAATCTCGCGGCCGCCCTGGCCATGGGCGGGCTGAAGGTCCTGGTCATCGACATGGACCCGCAGGGCAACGCCTCGACGGCGCTGGGCGTGGACCATCAGTCCGAGGTCGCGAGCATGTACGACGTCCTCGTGGAGTCGACCCCTCTGGACGATGTCGTGCAGGAGGTCGACGAGGTCGACGGCATGCTGTGCGCCCCGGCCACCATCGACCTCTCCGGTGCGGAGATCGAGCTGGTCTCGATGGTCGCCCGCGAGAACCGTCTGCGCGGCTCGATCCGGGACTATCTCGCCGCTCGCGAGTCCTCGGGACGCGAGCGCCTGGACTACGTGCTCATCGACTGCCCGCCGAGCCTGGGCCTGCTGACCGTGAACTCGCTGGTCGCCGCCCGCGAGGTGCTCATCCCCATCCAGGCCGAGTACTACGCGCTCGAGGGCCTCACGCTGCTGCTGAAGAACATCGATCTGCTGCGTCAGCACCTGAACCCGGAGCTCGTGGTCTCCTCGATCCTGCTGACGATGTACGACGCCCGCACCCGGCTCGCGGCGCAGGTCGCGGAGGACGTCCGCACGCACTTCCCGGATCAGACCTTCGGGACGACGATCCCGCGCTCCGTGAGGATCTCGGAGGCGCCGAGCTACGGCCAGACCGTGCTGTCGTACGATCCGACG
Organism: Brachybacterium sp. NPDC056505; assembly: GCF_042794925.1. Taxonomy (NCBI): domain Bacteria; kingdom Bacillati; phylum Actinomycetota; class Actinomycetes; order Micrococcales; family Dermabacteraceae; genus Brachybacterium; species Brachybacterium sp. NPDC056505. The sequence continues at coordinate 104,839 of NZ_JBHTSV010000001.1, read as the reverse complement.
AGCAGCGGCGCGCTTGCCTATCGGTCGGCCGCGCACGAGCTCACCACACGAAGCGTCCCCTGACCTGCAGCGGGACGCCGCACAAGACCCTGAACCCATGAACGGCTCGAGAGGCGAGGACGCCCCGGAGGCCCGCACGATCACTGAGCAGTGAGGACGGACATGACGCAGAAGCGAGGACTCGGACGCGGTCTGGGTGCGCTGATCCCCGGGGGGTCCACGCCTCCCGCCGAGCAGCCTCTGCGCACGCGCAGCCATCCGCGCACGTCCGCCGAGCCCGGGGAGAGCGGAGCCTCCACGCGCCCCGTCGACATGTTCTTCTCCGGCGAGCCGACGGACGGTCAGTCCTCCGAGCGCACCCGCGCCGCGCGCGGGGACATCGCCGGCGACATGGCACGCGATGCGCGTGAGCGCCGCGCCGCCTCCCGCACCCCCCGCTCCTCCCGCGCCCGCGGCGGTGTGGCAGCTCGCAGCGTCGCCTCCCCCTCGGAGACGCCGGTGCAGGAGGCTCCGGTGCAGGACTCTCCCGCGGCGACGGACGGCGCCGACGAGTCGACCGAGGCGGTGGCGTCCTCGGCCCCTGCATCGAGCGTGGAGTCGTCGTCCGAGAAGTCGTCCACCACGAAGTCCACGTCCAAGGCGCCTGCGGCCAAGAAGTCCACGGCCAAGAAGCCTTCGGCGTCGAAGGCCGCAGCGTCGAAGTCCTCTTCCTCGAAGGCCTCCTCTTCGAAGAGCAGCTCGTCCAAGAGCTCCTCCGCGAAGGATGCCGCGTCCACCTCCGGATCCACCAGCGGAGCTGCGAAGCCGGCGTCGGATGCGTCCGCGACGAGTTCTGCGGAGAGTGCTTCCGCGCAGCCGAAGAGCGCACCATCCACGCGGTCCGCAGCGTCGGCGAAGCGGTCCGGCGCTCCCACGAAGTCCCCCGTGGCCTCCACGTCCACGGACCATGCCGACCAGGAGAAGCCGCAGCAGAGCGCTGAGGACGGCGCGCAGCCGACCTCAAAGGTCAGCACCCCTGCGCACGAGGAGAGCGTCCCGCTGGACAGCACCGCTGCGGGGGCCGTCGGGCCGCGGCGCGAGGACAGTCCGGTCGTGGACGTCGAGCCCGGCCACCGATTCCCCGCTCACGAGGAGACCGTGGAGACGTCGCCACAGCGCGAAGACCCCACGGACGTCTCCGCCGGCCCGACAGCGGGCACCGATGACGGGCTCGAGCCCGACGACGCGGAGGACGACTCCCTCGACGGCGGCGACGCGGACGACCAGAGGGGACTCATGCCGGTCCCCGGTGCCGAATTCGCCGAGATCCCGATCCACGAGGTCCGGGAGAACCCGCGCAACCCCCGTACGGACTTCGACGATGACCAGCTCGACGAGCTCGCGTTCTCCCTGCGCGAGGTCGGCGTGCTGCAGCCGGTCGTGGTGCGCCCCATCCCCGTCACCGACGATGGCGAATCCTTCGAGCTCGTCATGGGTGAGCGGCGTTGGCGTGCCGCCCGTCGCGCCGGGCTCGCGACGATCCCCGCGATCATCCGTGCCACCAGCGACGATGACCTGCTGCGGGACGCTCTGCTGGAGAACCTCCACCGGTCGCAGCTGAATCCTCTGGAAGAGGCTGCGGCGTATCAGCAGCTCCTCGAGGACTTCGGCTGCACTCAGGACGAGCTCGCCGATCGCATCGGGCGCTCTCGTCCCCAGATCTCGAACACGCTGCGTCTGATGCGCCTTCCGGCCCTCGTGCAGCGGCGCCTGGCCAGCGGTGCGCTCTCCGCGGGCCACGCGCGTGCTCTCCTCGCGGTCGAGGATCCGCGCCTGCAGGAGGAGCTCGCGCAGCGCGTCGTCGCAGACGGGCTCTCCGTGCGGGAGACCGAGCGCCTCGCCTCGCGCGGGACCGAGCCGGCGGCGAACCGCCCCGCTCCCCGACGCACGAGCTACAACCCGCGCGTGGTCGACCTGACAAGTCGACTGTCGAACCGTCTGGAAGCCCCTGTGAAGATCGACGTGGGCAAGCGCAAGGGTCGGATCACGATGGAGTTCTCGAACCTCGACGACCTCGAGCGCCTCGCGGCGAAGATCGGACTGGACCTCGGCGAGGCCTTCGGCTCGCAGGAGAGCTGAAGGCCTCCGCGCCTTCTCTACGAAGAAGCCCTCCCCGCGTCGAGCGGGGAGGGCTTCTTCGTTCCTTCTGTGAAACGTGCAGAGACGTGCGGTGCACCCGAGCTTGGGGTTGGCTGCGGCTCCCAGGGCCGACCGGTGGGAGGCGTCCGGACAGGCCACGACGTGAACGCCCGTGGTATCACAAGAGTCACTCACGTCTTGTGACGTGAGCGGCGGGCGACCCAAGGCCTATGGTCTTCCGGGCAGCGCTCGCAACGGTATGTATCACATGAGCGTAATACAAACAGGCAATGCCTGGAGTGAGAGCGCATCCGCTGTGCCCAGAGCAGGTTCCCGTGGGCTTCCACATCTGTGGACGTGGCTGTGGAAGAAGGCCCAGCATTGGGTCTCGTGCAGTGGTTGGGTACCAGGCTTCGTGTTCCACGTGGAACGGGATCAGCACACCGTCGGCGTCCAAGGTGCAGTGCTACTGATGCTTCGCCGCACCGCGCCGTCTTCACCCCGAAGAAGCATCGAAACTCAGCCGCCCGCTACCCCGGGCGGGGTCGGATGGGCATGTGAACGGCACGTTTCCCGTGAAACGCCTGCACTGCACTAGCCATTGCCCCGGGCTCTCCTAGGACATGGAGCTCAACCTGCGCTTGGGACGCCGCATGCACTGCTTCACGTGAAACCTGCGGGTGGTTCCAACTGTTGACTGCTACGGATGCGGAATGCGGTGCCGCGAGGTTCCATGTGAAACCCGGTGCAGTGACAGCCCGTTGAAGGGACGCGCACGAATGGCGTCGCTGCTCTTCGCGGCTTCGGGCCACGGCTGGGGTCTCTGGCGACCGTACGGGACTGTCGAACGCGCCCTGGACCTGGAAACGCAGCCGCGCGAGAACGTGCCGTTGCACGTGGAACCTACGCACGTGGCAGAGCTGAGCTGGATCTTCGATTGCCGAACGCTGAACTTCGCTCGGTACGAGTAGACGCGTTGCACGTGAAACCTGTGCAAGCGGAAGGAGCTGCGCCAGGAGATGGCCTGCCGAGCCCGAGTTCCGATTGATGGGAGTAGACGCGTTGCACGTGGAACCTACTGCCTCGCAGTCTGGAGCGACCCGTCGTGGACGGTACGACGGCGCGACTGACTGGGACCGGGGCGCACGTTTCACGTGCAACAGTCGTGGTGCCCGAAGCGTTGGCCGTTGAGTTCGGTGCTGGCGGGAATGTCTCCTCCTTGCGGCACAGATCATTCCGATCCTTGCGGGAGACTCTCGTGGGTGCGCTATGCGAGCGATGACGCGAAGAGGAGTGTATGGTCGAGGGCCTCCGTGCTCACATGGCTTCTGTACTGCCCGGGACAGACATGTTTCCCGTGAAACGCTCTCACCAAAGGTCCGTTGGGTAGGAGGAGATGCCGTCGCTTTCGCGCATTGCCGCGGCAGATCGTCGCGAACACCCCCGATGTTCCACGTGGAACGGGAAGCATCGCTCCGAGAGACTGTATTCGCCTCCTTCTCGCCACTGCCCCCAGGATCATGCACAGACTGCACGTCGGAGTCGTTCCACGTGGAACGCAGCCCAGGAAGAGCGTTGTGACCTGCGTGTTTGTCTACCTGTCACCGACTTGATGGGTGCGAGAAGGATGGCGTCTGAGGGATGACGCGGCCTGGGGCGGCGCCAAGCACCTCCACTCCCGGTGCGATCTGGCTGCCGAGGTTCGAGAGGCGGAACGGCGTGGACGAGCACATGCGCCGCTTCACGTGAAACAAGAAGGCTCGGCCAAGGATGGCGGCCTCTTCGGCTACTGCCAGTGGCCGCGCGCCTCCTCGGGCGTAGACGCTGCCTGCAGAAGACTCCCGGGCGAGGCAGAGCGCATCGGGCGGGCGCCTTGAGGGGGCAGCGACGGAAGTTCACGTCGGCGACACGGACTCCGGGCTCTCAGAAGGACAGGCCAGTCGGAGCCACCCCGACGGTCCATGTTTCGCGTGGAACGCGAACTGACGAGCCAGTGCACGCTGGCGTGAGGGCAGCAAGCCCACGACAGCACTGGACCGGGAAGACGTGAGGGTGCGGTCGGAGTTTCGCGTGGAAATGCACACTGTGCACGAGCATGTGGACAAGGCGCCTCCAGCAGCGCACACCGGTGGACGTGCGGGTGGACAAGCGCTCGAGGCAGAATGGGAGCTGCGTCACAGCGGGTGACACGCCGACATAAACCCACAGGTCAGAAACCTAAAGCTCCTTCACCGCAGGTCGCGGCGGGAGACGGTGTGGCAGCGCCACGCCGACGGCCACTGTGGATAACTCTGTGGAGAAGTGCGCGCGTGGCTGTGGACAACGATGTGGACATGTGTGGATCGGGGCATGGGTCTCGGCATCAGCGCTCGTGAGCTCGGCGTGGCGATGCACGAGTCCCGGAATTGTTCGGTGCCGTGAATCGGGCGCGCCGATGGGGCACCTTCGTGAAACACACACTCTCCGACCGATCGCCGCCCATGAGATCGGCGGAAGCTCACCGGGTCAGTTGTCGTGAGACCGCCTGTGAGGTGCATCAGAAGTGCCCGTCGGGCTCACGGCGGCAGCCCGATCAGCGTCGTCGGCGCTCGCACCGCTGAGGTGACCACCACTGTGCGCCGCGCCGCCGTCGGATCCGAGAGCGTCTGCAGAGGATGCCGTGCTCTCAGGCGCGTCGGAGTGGTCCACGAGGGCGAGGATCTCGAGCTTCGGTACAGCTCCGACGCGACGCGCGACCTCGCGCCAGTCCCCGCCCAGCACCAGTCCCCGGCCATCCAGACTCTCCCCCGCGAGCGCGCCGGCGGGGACGGCGCTGTCATCTGGAGCATCCGGCATGACCTGGACGTGGGGCGCCGGCTCGCCTTTTCGGGCCTCGGGGTGCAGAAGGATCCAGGTGGGCAGCTGCTCCACCGCAAGACGTGCCAGCACAGGAACGCCCGCATGGCCCTCCGACGTACCGACCACTGCATCGTCGAGGGTCTCGTCCCCTGTATCGCGGGTGTTCTCGGAGGTGCCGTCGGACGTGTTGACGACGGTGCTGTGCGTCGGCTCCGCATCGGCGTCGAGGACCAGGGGAAGGACCCGGTCTCCCCACCTTCGCTGCAGCTCCTGAAGCAGGGTGCGTGCGGGACGGCACGGGAGACACCACGAGGCCGTCACCAGGACGATGACGGCCTCGGGGTGAAGCGTGCGGGCCTCAGGCCTCGCGGGCACCGGCGGTCGCGAGCTGCTCGGGCTCGTCATCCTGCAGGGCGAGCCAGCGCTCGGCATCGAGGGCCGCCTGGCATCCGCTGCCCGCAGCCGTGATGGCCTGGCGGTAGGTGTGGTCCACGACGTCGCCCGCCGCGAACACGCCCTCGACCGAGGTGTGCGTCGAACGACCCTGGACCACGATGTAGCCCTGCTCGTCGAGCTCGATCTTGTCGCGGAAGAGCGCGGAGCGCGGCTCGTGGCCGATCGCCTCGAACACGGCGGAGGTCGGCAGGGTGCGCTCCTCCCCGGTCGCGGTGTCCTTGACCGTCACGGACTCGACCTGCTCCTGGCCGTTGATGCCGACGACCTGAGCATTCCACTCGAAGTCGAGCTTGGGATCGTTCTCGGCCCGTCGGGCCATGATCTTCGAGGCGCGCAGGGCGTCGCGGCGGTGCACGAGCGTCACCTTCGTGGCGTAGCGGGTGAGGAACGTGGCCTCCTCGACCGCGCTGTCACCGCCGCCGACGACCACGATCTCCTTGTCCTTGAAGAAGAAGCCGTCGCAGGTCGCGCACCAGCTGACGCCCTTGCCGGAGAGGCGCTTCTCGTCCTCGATGCCGAGCTCGCGGTACGCCGAGCCCGTCGCGATGATCAGCGAGCGGCCCCGGTAGACGGTGCCGTCCTCCAGGGTGACGGTCTTGACCGGGCCCTCGAGCTGCACGTCGATCGCGTCCTCGAAGAGGATCTCCGCGCCGAAGCGCTCGGCCTGCTCCTGCATGGTCCCCATCAGCTCGGGGCCCATGATGCCGGTCGCGAAGCCCGGGTAGTTCTCGACATCGGTCGTCGTCATGAGGGCGCCGCCCGCATCGAGCGCGCCCGCGATGACGACGGGGTGCATCTCGGCGCGCGCCGCGTAGATCGCCGCGGTGTAGCCGGCGGGGCCGGAGCCGACGACGAGGACCTCGTGGACGGTGTCATCGCCCGAGGAGCCGCCGGTCGGAGGGGCGGCCGGCGCCGTGGTGTTCGCGGCGGGCGCGGTGGATCCGGCGCCGCCGAGGATGTTGAGGGCCTGGATGGGCTGGGTCATGGATGGGTCCTTCCGATGTGGAGCAGGCGTCGAGGACGGGCAGCGACGCGGAGGTCAGACGGGAGCGGGGAGGCCCGCAGGGCGGTGGACGGGGCGATCAGACGCTGCCGATGTTCGTCGACCCGTTCCACACCAGCGTCCCCGCGGCATCGGCGTTCTCGGTGCCGCAGGTGGGACGGACCACGGTGATCTGCACGATCCCACCGTTCGCCCGCAGGGAATCGCGCTGGTAGGGGCCGTGCACGATCATCCAGTACTGACCGGAGTCCGCTCCCCATTCGATCTCCTCCATCACGATCGGCGCGTCCGTGACGCCCTGCTGCTCGAGGCACCGGTTGAGGTCGAAGGTCGCCGGCGCCTGGAACGTGCCGCCCGAGGCGACCAGCCGCTGCGCCTCGCTCCCCAAGGTGCTCTCTGTGAGAACGGGCAGACCCGAGGAATTCTTCCCGGGTGCGTTGCCCGTCTCAGGAGACGCCGCCGCGCTGCCGCGCGCCACCTCGGTGGTCGACTGCTGGAGGGCCTCGGAGAGCATGAGCCCGACGAGCGACGCGAGCACGAGCGCGAGAACCACCACCCAGGTCTTCACGCCCTGGCCGGACGTCGGCCCGGGCCCGGCACCAGGGCGCCGATGGCGGATCCCGGGCGCGGTCATTCCGCCTTGATCTCCTGGATGCGGGCACGGAAGCCGTCGCCGGTGGTGCTGTTGGGCAGCTCGGCGATCCACAGCTCCACACCGTCGGCCTGGACGGGCTCATCCAGGGTGAACTCGACGTCCCCGCCGTCGGTGAACTCGCCGTCCCCGAGCTTGTCGCCGCGGCTGCCGTCCTCCTTCAGGGCGTACAGCTCCATCGAGCCGCCCTCGGTATCGGCCGTGCTCACGGTGATCTTCTTCAGCGTCGAGGTCTTCTCGAAGGGCAGCTTGATGCCGATGCCGTCCTTCAGACCCGAGTAATCCGCGCTCTGATAGATCTTCGAGGACCAGTAGGAGTCCTTCGACCCGTCCGTCAGGCGGCTCGAATCCTCGGAGTGGTCCGCGTTGCCGTTGCCGCCCTCGGCGAAGACCTCGGGCTCGCCGAAGGTGGGAGGCGGACCCTCGGTCGCCGACTCCGTGGTCTCCGTGGGCTGGACCTGCGCGTTCGTCTTCGATTCGGTGGGCGCGGGCTGCGTCGTGGCCTTCTCGTTCGGACCCGTTGCCGCCTCGCGCAGCCCCGAGGTGACACTCGTGATCGCGAAGACCAGGGCGATGATCACGACGAGAGCGGCGCCGATGAGGATCCACTGCGTCTGCCGGGAGCGCTGCTCGTCGGGCTCCGCCGTGGTGGTGTACACGTTCGAGCTGTCCTCGGCGCTCATCGCGACACCCACGACGTCGCGCACGAGCGCGCTGCCCCGGTGAGGCGTCGCCGCCCAGGCGTCCTGGTCCTCGTCGCCGTAGGTGACAGGGCGCCCGCGCACGATGATCGGCCCGGGTGAGGCGTCCTCCTCCTCCACGGGAGTCTGTGCGACGGAGTCCGTCCACGAGGCCTCGTCCGCATCGCGGGAGGTGCCGGGCAGCACGGCTCCGCGGCCCGCCGCCGCCGGCGGGATCGTGGCCGCGGCCAGCGGGTTCTCCTTCTCCTGGACATCCAGGTGCCCGGGGAAGGCGGCCTTGTTGCGGGTCTCGGAGAGGTGCAGGTCGCGCACGAACTCCGCGGCTTCGGTGCCCGTGGTGTCCTCGGGCGGGGCCTCGGCGGTGGCCGCGTCCTGCGAGCCGGGCGCTGCCGACGGAGAGGCACCGGGATCCGCCGACGACGCACCGGTCGTGCTCGGCTCGGAGCTGTTCTTCGTGGTCGCAGCCGTGTCGGCGGGCGTCGCGCCCTTCGTGTCGGCGCCTGCGCTCGCGTCGCCGGTGGTCCTATCCGCACCGTCGGACGCCGCGCCCGCGCGGCCTTCGGTCGCACCGGCCTCGGCAGAGGCCGCGCCTGCGTCGCTGGACGCCGCGCTCGCGTCGCCGGAGGTCGAGTCCGATCCGCCGGCCGCCGCTCCCGTGGCGCCTGCTGCGGCACCGGTGGCCGCTCCCGCGGCAGTCGCAGCGGCCGCGCGGCGGGCGGTGCGGCTCGTGTGCACCTTCTCGATGTCGGCGCGCGGCTCCTGGTCGAGGTCGAGGCGTCCCGCGGAGCCCTCGTGCGCGGATCGGGCTCCCGCATCGCCGCAGGCGCCCGGAGAGGGCGTGCTCGAATCCTTCGCCGGATCCTGCTCAGCGGACGCCGAGGAGGAGGTGTCCTCGGCTCCGGTCGACGGTCTCGCCGCGTCGGCACCGTTCGGGGCCGCGACGGGGGCGGCCTGTGCAGCTGCCGCGGCGTCACGTGCGTCGGCGGTGGTCGACTGCGCGTCCTGGGAGGTGCGCGAGGGGTCCTGGGGGTCGTAGGCCTCGAGCGTGACGGGGATGGACTGCCAGGGCTCGAGCTCGGCGATGAGGTCGCGCGTGGTCTCCGGCACGGGCTGATCGCCCTCGGTGAGCACGAGCTCGCACAGAATGTCGAGATCCTGCGGGATGTTCCGCGTGCTGATCCGCGACGGGCGGGCCAGGGGCCCGTCGGCGGCCGACGGGGAGGCGCCCGTGAGCGCCCGGTACAGCAGGGCGACCAGCGCGGTCACGTCCAGGAACGAGGCGAGGCGGCCGTCGTGCTCGGAGTCGTGATGGGCGGCGGCCTCGACGCCCGCGCCCAGCACCGCCACCTCCCCGCTCGCGGTGTCCACGAAGACTCGGTTGGAGTCGAGGTGCTGATGGCGCAGCCCGCGGCGGCGGGCGGCCTCGAGCCCCGATGCGGCCTCGCCGATGATCGACCGTGCAGTCTCCGGGCGCAGCGCACCCTGGGCGAACAGCGCGGCGAGGGGCGGTGCCGGCGGGGCCGGGTACTCGACGACGGTCAGCGGAGCGCCCCCGTTCGCCGCCCCGAAGCCCTCACCGGAAGCCCCCTGGGACGCATCGCCGGAGGCGCCGTCGGCCGATCCCTCGCCGGTCCCGCGCGGATCCCCGAACACGGTCACGTCCAGCACCGGGAGCAGGCGCGGGTTCTCCACGAGATAGGCGCGGCGCGCGGCGTCGGCGACCTCGAGGGCGAGGTCCCCGTGGACCATGAACAGGGTGACGAGCTCACCGGAGCGCACGGAGCGGGCGCGATGCCAGGACGCGCCCTCGGCGACTCCCGACAGCGGGATCTTCGCCTCGACGCTCCAGCGCTCGCGCACCGCGTGCTCGTGGTGTCGTTCGTTCACCTGTGTCCGTCCCTCTCCGACATCCTGATGCCCTGCGGCCTGTCACATGCTACGGGTGCCCGCTGACCGGCGGCCGCCACCGGGCATCCGCGCGCGCACCATCGCCATCAGCGATCGCAGCTCCTCGACGCGCAGCGCCCACGCGACCGCCACGAACACGGCGCTCGCCACCGCCCCGACGACCAGACCGAGGACGACGGTGAGCACGCGGTTTGTCCACATCGCCCCGCCCATCAGCGAGACCAGACCGTCGCCCACCAGGAAGGCCACCACGGCCGCCACGAGCAGCCGGCCCAGCAGCAGCATCGCCTTCGCGCCGCCGTCCAGCGAGGCCCCGAGCTCACGCGCTCGCCGCCGCAGCATCCACTGCCCGTACGCCCAGCCGACGACGTTGCCGAGCGACACCACGAGCGCCGCTGTCGCCGCCTGCCAGTGCGGATCCACGAACAGCAGCACCGGCGCCACGCCCAGCAGAGGCAGAGCCGAGGTCGGGATCTGCATCCAGAAGGGGGCGCGAGCATCCTCGTACGCGTAGAAAGCGCGCTTGGTCAGGTAGTTCGCGGAGAACGGCACCAGTCCCAGCATGTACGCGGCGAGGACCCACGCGCTCGCCTGCGCCCCGGCGACGCTCGAACCGCCGTCGATGACCCACATGATCGGGCCGGCCAGGGCGATGAACACGGCGGCGCACAGCATCATCGGCACCGCGAGGATCCGGTTGGTCTGCTGATACCGGTGCAGGGCGCGCTCGTGGTCGCCCTCGGAGGCGCTCCGCGAGATCGAGGGGAACGCGGCGGTGACCAGGGTGACTGCGAGGATCCCCTGCGGGATCATGAAGACCGTGTAGGCCCAGTCCATCGTGCCCAGGCCCGGGTAGAGCCTCGAGGCGTCGGTGCCCTGGCTGGTCTCGGCCGCCTCCACGGCGCCGCCCACGCTCCAGCGCCCGGCGTACAGCGCGAGCTGGCCGACGATCAGCATCCCGAGGCTCCACATGCCGATGCGGCTGAGCTTGCCCAGGCCCAGACCGCGGAACCCCCACTTCGGGCGCAGCGTCAGCCCGAGCTTGTGCACGAAGTAGGCCAGGAAGACGACCTGGATCGCGGAGCCGCCCACGTTCATCGCGGCCAGGGCCACGACCATCGGCACGGTCCAGGCCGTCGGATCGCCCTGGCCGCCCCAGATCGCGAGGAAGATCAGCGCGCCGACGATCGCGACCAGGTTGTTGAGCACGGGGGCCCACTGGTAGGGCCCGAAGGAGTCGTGCGCGTTCAGCAGCTGGCCGAGCATCAGGTAGAGCGCCGAGAACAGGATCTGCGGCATCATCCAGTACACGAGCTGCACGGCCAGGGCGTAGGTGTCCGGCGGCAGCGAGCCGTTGGTGAGCACCATGAGCAGCGGCGCGAGCGCCATCGCGAGCAGGGTCACCCCGCCCGCGCCGACCGTGACCAGGGTGAACAGGCGCGAGGTGAAGTCGCTGCCGCGGTCGGGACGCTTCGCGGCCCGCACGATCGCGGGCACCAGGATCGCGTTGAGCGTGCCGCCGCCGATCATGATCCAGATCGTGTTGGGCACGACGTTCGCGGAGCTGAACGCGCTGCCCACGGAGCTGCTGATGCCGACGAACATGGCGCCGAACAGGAAGTTGCGGACGAACCCGAGCGCGCGGGAGACCGTCGAGCCCAGGGCCATCACGGCGGTCGCGCGCATGAGCCGCGCGCGGGTGCTGGTGAGCTTCGGGGCCGGTGCGTCGGCCGTGTCGTCCGCACCGTCGGTCGTGCCGTGCGCACCGTCAGCGGGGCCGCCAGCACCGTCGGTCGGGCCGTCACCGCTGCCGCCGTCCAGGCTCCTGCCGCTCTCCGCCTCGGGGCCGGCGGGCGTGCCGGAGCGCCTCCTCGCGCCGGCTGCGGAGCCGGTGGCGATCTGCTCGGTGATCGGGTCGAGCGACCCCGTCGTCTCGTCGAGGGTGGCGACCGCTCGTTCGAGGTCGGCCGCGTGCGCAGCGGCCGCATCGTCGGAGACCGGCGCGGTGCGGCGCGCGGGAGGCGGAGTGCGTGAGGAGAAGACCTCCGCCGAGTCGGAGCTCGGGGCGGCGGGCGTCGGCCGTTCGGGGGCCGACGGCGCGGGGCCCGACGGTGCAGGGTCCGAGGGGACGGTCGACGCGGGCGTCGACGCGGGAGCCGGCGTGGCCTGCGCGGCGGGTCGTGCCGGGGCCGGGCGGGGCCGGGCCCGGGCCCGGGGCGGGCCCGGACGCAGATGCCGCGGCCGGTGCTGGATGCGTCGTGGTGCGCTCATGGTTTCTCCTCGTCGGCCGCATCCCCTGCGGCCTCCCCCTCACCGTCGTCCGTCAGCTCTGCCGCGGCGGCGCGGCGGCGCGAGCCCGTGCGCCGGGCCCGCAGCACGCCCACCACCACGAGCACGCCCATGGCGCCCACCAGCACCATGGTCGTCCAGTTCTCCCATGCCGGGTTCACGCTCAGCGGGACCGACACGGGTGCGGCGAGCTCCTCCCCGTCCTCGGAGCGGACGGTGGAGGTGAGGGTCACGGTCCCGTTCGCGATCGCGTCGATCGGGACCGTTACCTCCTTCTTCTGCCGCGCGGGCACCTCGACCGTGGTGGGCTCGCCCACCCGCACGATCGGTCGGTCCGTGCTCACCTCGACCTTCACCGTGATCGGGCTGTCCAGGTCGTTGGTCACCGTGATCGGCACGCCCGCCGAGTCGGAGACCAGGTTGTAGCCGGAGGCGGGCACCACGTGGATGGCCTCGCGCATCGCCGCGACGTCCTTCTGCGCCGTCTTCGCGCGACGGGACGCCTCGTCATGGTCCTTCGCGAGCGTCGTCGAGGTCGTGGTGAGGATCAGCGTGCGCGTCGCGGAGAACGGGGCGTCGTCCTCGGCGACCGCGGCGACGGTGCTCATCGAGCGCAGCGAGCGCTGCAGGGACTCCAGGGTGCCCGTGTCGACCTCGTCGCGGGAGCGGGCGCGCGGCAGGTGCGCCCAGGTGCCGTCCTCGCCGGGGCCCGACGGGCGCACGTCGTCCGCATCGAGCTCGCCGAGCGCGTAGAGGCCGTCGCCCTCGGTCCCCGTGTCGGTCACCATGTCGCCGCCCTCCGCCGCGTCCAGCAGGTCGGAGACGGGCGCCTGCGTCATCCAGGGCGCGTCGTCGAGGGCGTCGAGGGTCGAAGAGACGGCCCCCGCGTCCATGTCCTCCCCGAGCTGCGGGGCGATGAGCACCTGGCGCTGCGTGCTCGACTGCTCCGAGGCGATCACGGCGGTCTCCGCGAGGATCCGCTGGCGCACCTGCTGCACGTCCTCGCCGGTGCGCAGCTCGGAGACCTCGTCCGACAGCGTCGGGTCCGGCGCCAGCACGGGCACGGTCCGGTCGCCCGCGGTGAAGGTGCCGACGGACGACGGCGTCACCGTCCCCGCCGGGTCGGCGCGCAGGGACGAGGAGGGCACCACGAGGAGATCGGCGCCGCTGGTCACGGCCTGCGAGAGGGTCTTCCCGCTCGCCTCCTTGCCCGGGATCGACACGGCCTCGCCGAGCGGGTCGATGTGCGCGTCCTCCCACACCTTCTCGCTGCGCGCCGCGAGCGCGTCGGAGAGGTCCGTGGTGCCGGCCTGCTCGAGCCCGATCGTGTCCGACTGGGCGTACGGGAGCCCGATCACGTCGCGGTCCTCCGCCCCCGAGGTGAGGGTGTCGGCCAGGTGCTTCGTGGCGTCCGGTGTCGTGAAGCGCGCGGGCGGGGTCTGCGCGGAGTCGCCGTCGTCCCCGCCGTCGTCCCCGTCCTCCGCGTCCGCCGAGGAGTCGGAGCCAGACGACCCCGAGCCCGCGGAGTCGCCGGCGTCGGCGTCCGAGAGCGCCGGCGGATCCAGCAGCGCGGGATCCAGCATCCAGTCCACGTCGTCGCGCGCGGCGAGGCCCTCGAGATCCTTGAGGCGGCCGCTCTCTGCCGACGCCTTATAGGCATCGGGATCGCTGACGGCGGCGCCGGGGTCGCTCGCGGACAGCGGCAGCAGCACGCTCCCGGCGATCTTCGCGTCGGCGTCGTCGGGCCGCCACACGGTGAAGGAGCGCAGGGAGGCCAGGGGACCGTCGGCATCGGTGGCCGTCACCGACAGGCGCCGTGCGCCCCACAGGTAGGAGGCGGTGGAGAGGCCCAGGTCATCGGCGTCGACCGAGAGGGTGAACTCGGCGGAGTCGCCCGCGTCGAGGCTCGCCGGGCCCTCCTCGGTGGCGGCCGGGACGCCGTAGGTGTCCGGGCCGTCCTGCTGCTGCCACTGCGCGAGCGTGCGCCGGTCCGTGACGCGATCGGTGCGCACCCGCAGCTCCAGGGCGGGATCCTCGATCGCCGTGGTGCCGCGGTTGGTCAGCCGCACCGTGAGCGTGAGCTTCCCCCCGGGCTTGAGGGTGATGTCCCCGCCGTCGACCAGGTCGAGGCTCACTCCGCCGGTCGCCTCGGGCTCCGCCGGCTGCGGGGCCGAGGGCCGGGCGCTCGCGGACGAGGCAGAGGCCGACGAGGCGGTGGCCCGGGTGCTCGAGGTCTGCCCGGTCGTCACGGACTGCGAGCCGGCCGATGCGGACTTCGAGCCTGTGACCTGGGCGATCGCGGGCCCCGTGGGCATCAGGAGCGCCGGGGCGAGGGCGAGCATCGCCACCAGCAGGAGCCGCGGGGCGGCCGTTGCGAGGGCCCTGGGTCCGGGGAGCGGCGCGCGCGGGCGCACGGACGGGCTCGGCTCGGACATGGGGACACTGTATGCGGCCGATACGGTAGAGCCCGGCAGGTGACCGGGCCTGCCGCGAGATCTCCACAGGGCATCCCTCACGGCCGTCGGCCCCTCGGAGCCCTCGCCCCGGGATCTCGGCTCCCTGCGCCCCTGACATGACAGGACTTCCGTGACCGACCTGCAGCACCCCGACGAGCGCGCCGCTCGTCTCACGGCCGCGCGCACCCGCGCGGCCTCGATGTTCCAGGCTCTGCCTGCACCCATCCACGAGCTCGGACGCCTCTTCGAGGAGGCCGGGCAGGAGCTCGCGCTCGTCGGCGGTCCCGTGAGGGACGCTGTGCTGGGCCGCTCGAGCGCCGACCTGGACTTCACGACCTCCGCGCGGCCCGACGAGACGGAGGCCGTGCTGCGGCGCTGGACGCACGGCGGTGCGATCTGGGACATGGGCCGTGAGTTCGGGACGCTCGGCGCGACCCGCGACGGCGTCAAGGTCGAGATCACGACCTATCGCACCGAGTCCTACGACCCCACCAGCCGCAAGCCCGAGGTGGCCTTCGGCGACACCCTCGCGGGCGACCTCTCGCGCCGCGACTTCACGGTCAATGCGATGGCCGTGCGCCTGCCCTCCCTCGAGTTCGTGGACCCCTTCGACGGCCTGCACGACCTCGCCGGCGAGCTGCTGCGCACGCCCGCCCCGCCCACCCAGTCCTTCGACGACGACCCGCTGCGGATGATGCGCGCCGTGCGCTTCGTCTCGCAGCTCGGCTTCACCATCGAGGACCGGACCGCCGCGGCGATCCGGGAGCTCGCCGGGCGCATCGAGATCGTCTCCGCCGAGAGGACCCGCGACGAGCTCGTGAAGCTCCTGGTGGGGGCGCACCCGCGTCGCGGCCTCGAGCTCATGGTCGACCTGGGCCTCGCCGAGCACGTGCTCCCCGAGCTGCCCGCCCTGCGCCTCGAGCGGGACGAGCACCACCATCACAAGGACGTCTACGAGCACACGCTCACCGTGCTCGACCAGGCCATCGACCTCGAGAGCCCCGAGGGGTCGGGCGGTCCCTGCGAGAGCCCCGACCTGGTGCTGCGGCTCTCGGCGATCATGCACGACGTGGGCAAGCCCGCGACCCGGCGCTTCGAGCCCGGCGGGCTGGTGACCTTCCGCTTCCACGAGACCGTGGGCGCCCGCATGACCGCCAAGCGCATGAAGGAGCTCGCCTTCGACAAGGACACGACGAAGGCCGTCGCCCGACTGGTCGAGCTCCATCTGCGCTTCCACGGCTACGCGGACTCCGGCTGGACCGATTCGGCCGTGCGCCGCTACGTCACCGACGCCGGTCCGCTGCTGCAGCACCTGCACCGCCTCACCCGCGCCGACGTCACCACCCGCAACCGTCGCAAGGCCCGGGCGCTCGCCCGCGCCTACGACGACCTCGAGGAGCGCATCGACGACCTCGCCGCCCGCGAGGAGATCGAGAAGATCCGCCCAGACCTCGACGGCAACCGGATCATGCAGGTCCTGGGGATCCCGCCGGGGCGCGAGGTCGGCGAGGCCTACGCCTTCCTCCTCGAGGAGCGCATGGAGCACGGCCCCCTCGGTGAGGACGAGGCCGAACGCCGGCTGCGCGCCTGGTGGGAGGATCGCGGGTGAACACTGCGAGCGAGCGCTGAGCGAGGCCGCACCGACGGTGACGTGACGCCGGCCGGGACCCCGCTCCGAGCGGCTGTGGCATGGGCCACCCGCACCTCTCCTCACCTGGACGGGCGGGGTGAAGGGCGTGTGATGGTCACCGCCGGGGCGTTCCCATCCGCGCGTGCTCGTGCGGATACTGGAGGACTGCGACGCCGTGCCCATCGGCGCCTCGCCCCCGGACGCCTGCCCCAGGCGCGCCGGGATGCCCTGGAGTCGAGCCGTCAGGAGCAGCTGTGAGCGATTCTCGTGGACCCTCGCGTCCGTCGTCCGGATCCGGACGCGACGGCGGTTCCGGCACCGGCCGGTCCCGCGGCGCCGGCGACGGCGCCTCCTCGGCGCGCAAGCAGTTCCCGGGCGCTCAGGGCCGCAGCCGTACGAACGGTGCGGGCGCGGGCAAGGGCGCGGGGAAGTCCTCGGGCAGGAGCGCCGGTGCGGGCTCGGCCGCCGGCCGATCCGCGAACGAGGGCTCGCCCAAGGGCACCAGCCGCACCGCGCGCCGCGCCGGCACCGCCGGGGCTGGCGCCGCGGGCGCGAGCGGCGCAGCGAAGAGCGGCGCAGCGAAGAACGGGACCGCGAAGCGCAGCACCTCGGCCGCGGCCGGCTCGGGCCGCGGCGGACGTGGGGGTCGTGGGACGGCCAAGCGCACCGGTCTGGCCGCCGCGCTGAACTACCCGCGCGCCGGCAAGAAGGGCCCGCTGCGCTGGCTCCCCTCGCTGCGCATGTTCGGCGGCGCCATCGCGCTGATCGTGCTGCTGGGTCTGGGCGGAGCCGTCTGGCTCTACAACTCGACCGACGTCCCCCAGGCCGACGACGTCGCCGTCGCCCAGACCACGCGCGTCTACTTCTCCGACGGCAAGACCGAGATGGGGCAGTTCTCCGAGGTCAACCGCACGATCCTGCCCAATGACGAGATCCCGCAGACGGTGAAGGACGCGGTCGTCGCGAGCGAGGACACCACCTTCTACGAGAACCGCGGCGTGTCCCCGAAGGGCATCGTGCGCGCACTCTGGAACAACCTGAAGGGCGGCTCCCGCCAGGGCGGATCGACCATCACCCAGCAGTACGTGGAGCGGTACTACACGGGCACCACCACCTCCTACACCGGCAAGGTGAAGGAGATGATCATGGCGCTCAAGGCCGACCAGGAGCTCAGCAAGGACGAGATCCTCTCCCGCTACCTCAACACCATCTACTTCGGGCGCGGCGCCTACGGCATCCAGGCCGCCTCCGAGGCCTACTTCGGCAAGGATGCGAAGGACCTCGACGAGTCCGAGGCGGCGCTGCTGGTCGCCGTGATCCCGGCGCCCTCGGCCTACGACCCCGCGAACGACAAGGAGGCGTCGGCCAAGAAGTGGGACCGCGTGATCACCCGCGAGGTGAACATGACCGGCTCCCTCACCGAGGAGCAGGCCGACAAGCTCGAGTTCCCCGAGACCTCGAAGAACAAGCAGCAGAACTACCTCGAGGGCACCAACGGCTACCTGCTGATGATGGTGCGCAGCGAGCTCGAGCGCGAGGGCTTCACCGAGGAGGAGATCAACACCGGCGGGTACAAGATCGTCTCCACGGTCTCCAAGAAGGACCAGGACATCACCGTCGACACCATCGACGGGCTGAAGGACGAGGGCCGGCCCGACGCCAACCGCGTGGGCACGATGTCGATCGACCCCGATTCCGGCGCGATCACCGCGATGTACGGCGGCCCCGACTTCGTGAAGCAGTCGATCAACGACGCCACCCAGTCGCGCATGCAGGCCGGCTCGATCTTCAAGAGCTTCGCCCTGATCGCGGGCCTCGAGAACGGTTACGGCCTGAACTCGACCTGGGACGGCAACTCGCCGCGGACCTTCGGCAGCTGGACGGTGAACAACTTCGGCCACACCTCCTACGGCCCGATCAGCCTCCGACAGGCGACCACGAACTCGGTGAACACCGCCTACGCCGGGCTGAACGTCGCCATGGGGCCCGAGAAGACCCGCAAGGCCGCCGTGCAGCTCGGCATCCCCGAGAAGACCCCGGGCCTGAACGACGACGCCTCCAACGTGCTGGGCAGCGCCTCGCCGACGGTCCGCGAGATGGCCGAGGCGTACGCGACGATCGCCGCCAAGGGCGTCCACCACCAGTCCTACATCGTGGACTCGGTGTCCAACCCCGACGGCTCCGACGAGTACGAGCACAAGGACAGCTCGAAGCGCGTGCTCGACGAGAAGGTCGCGATCAACGCGACCGTGGCCCTGCAAGGCCCGCCGTCCACGGGCTCGGCCCGCAGCGTCGCCGGCGTGATGGGCGGTCGCCCCGTCGCTGGCAAGACCGGCACCTCCGAGAGCTTCAAGTCGGCCTGGTTCGTGGGCTTCACCCCGCAGATGGTGACCGCGGTCGGCATGTTCCAGCCCTCCGAGGACGGCAAGAGCGAGGAGCAGCTCACCCCGTTCGGCGGCGTCTCCAGCATGACCGGCGGCTCGTGGCCCGCGACGATCTGGGGCCGCATCATGTCCCAGACCCTCGAGGGCGAGCCCATCGAGCAGTTCGACGGCGAGGTCGTCCTGGACAACCAGAAGTCCTCCGCGGGCAACGCCACCAAGGCGCCCGTCACGCAGGCCCCGCAGACGAAGGCCCCGACCACCACGCAGGCACCCACCACGGAGGAGCCCAGCAAGGAGCCGTCCGAGGAGCCCAGCGACGAGGAGTCCTCGAAGACCGAGACGCCGACCGAGGAGGAGTCCTCGAAGTCCGAGAAGCCCACTGAGGAGGAGTCCTCGAAGACCGAGAAGCCCACGGACAAGGAGTCCGACAAGGACGACTCGGACAAGGGCAAGGACGACTCGAAGGACTCCGACAAGGACAAGGGCGGCGACTCCGACAAGAGCAAGGACGACTCGGACGACTCGAAGGACTCCGGCGACAAGGGCGGGGACTCCGGGGACGACACGCAGGACTCCGGCGAGAGCAAGGGCGGCTCGGGCAAGGGCAAGGACTCCGGCTCGAAGGACACGAAGAACGCCACCAAGGACGACGGCGAGTGAGCCGAGGGGCCTGAGGGCCCGGCCCCGTCGGCCCGTCGCTGTGATCCCCCGCGCACGCCGTGCATCGGCCTGGCGGGCCTGCGCACGCCCGGGTAGTCTTGGCTGGTCTGTGCCGCGATCCGAGTGGCCCGGACAGCATGGAACCCTCCTGCCACGGAAGTCCCGTGGCCGCTGAGACCACAGGAGGTGGGTACTCGAACATGCGCAAGTACGAGATGGTCGTCATCCTCGACCCTTCGATCGACGAGCGGACCGTCGGCACCACTTTTGAGAAGCTCGTGCAGGTCATCCCTGCCGAAGGCGGAACCGTCGACGAGGTGGACGTCTGGGGCAAGCGGAAGTTCGCCTACGAGATCCAGAAGAAGTCCGAGGGCGTGTACGTCGTCCTGTCCTTCACCGCGAAGTCGGAGACCGCCAAGGAGCTCGACCGCCAGCTCGGACTCAACGAGTCCGTCCTGCGCACGAAGCTCATGCGTCTCGACGCGAAGTGATCCGCGAGAGCTGACCGGCCCGTCGGCCGCGGAATCCTCGGACCCCGCAGACAGGGGCCCCGGGCCCGCAGCCGCATGACGGAGCCGACGTCGGCTCGCCGCACCCCACCCCCGCACGAGAGCACCCGGAGATCAGGAGCAGAGCATGGCCAATGACACGATCATCACGGTGGTCGGGAACCTGACGGCCGATCCCGAGCTGCGCTTCACGCAGTCCGGCGTCGCCGTGGCCTCCTTCACCATCGCCTCCACCCCCCGCACGTTCAACCGCCAGTCGAACCAGTGGGAGGACGGCGAGGCTCTGTTCCTGCGCTGCTCGCTGTGGCGCGACGCCGCCGAGAACGCGGCGGAGTCCCTCGAGAAGGGCACCCGCGTGGTCGCGCAGGGTCGCCTCAAGCAGCGCTCCTTCACCGACCGCGAGGGCAACAACCGCACCTCGATCGAGCTGGACGTCGACGAGATCGGCCCGTCCCTGCGCTATGCCACCGCGAAGGCCAACAAGGTCCAGCGCGGCGGCGGCGGAGGCTTCAACGGCGGCGGTCAGCGCGGCGGCCAGGGCGGCCAGGGCAACCAGGGCGGCGGCTTCGGCGGCCCCCAGGGCGGCCAGGGCGGCGGCTTCTCCGGAGGCGGCCAGGGCGGCTTTGGCGGGAACCAGGGCGGCGGCGCCGACCAGGACCCGTGGGCCGGCGGCAACCAGGGCGGGTACGACGACCCGCCGTTCTGATCCCGAGGGATCCGCGCTGATCACCCGAGGGTGACCGGAGGCGGGACCGAGGGGTCGACGGACGGACGCGTCCCCGACCACTGCAGGGCAGGCGCCCTGCGCACACACCATTCACCCATCCCGGGGAGACCCGGGCTCCGCACCAAGGAACTAGGAGCACCACGATGGCCAAGCCTGTTCTTCGCAAGCCGAAGAAGAAGCAGAACCCGCTGAAGGCAGCGGGCGTCGAGTCGATCGACTACAAGGACGCAGCCCTGCTGCGCAAGTTCATCTCCGACCGCGGCAAGATCCGCGCGCGTCGGGTCACCGGCGTGTCCGTGCAGGAGCAGCGCAAGATCGCGAAGGCCGTGAAGAACGCCCGCGAGATCGCCCTGCTGCCCTACTCGACCTCCGGTCGCTGAGCGAGGAAGGCACACACATGACCACCAAGCTCATCCTCACCAACGAGGTCACCGGCCTCGGCACCGCGGGCGACGTCGTCGACGTCAAGGACGGCTACGCGCGCAACTTCCTGCTGCCGCGCAAGCTCGCCACCCCGTGGACCGACGGCGGCCAGCGCCAGCTCGACCAGATCCGCTCCGCGCGCAGCAAGCGCGCCGTGGCGAGCCTGGAGGAGGCGCAGTCGCTCAAGGCCGTGCTCGAGTCGAAGCCCGTCGTCGTCTCCGAGCGCGCCGGCACCAACGGCCGTCTCTTCGGCGCCGTGACCTCCAAGGAGGTCGCCGACGCCGTGAAGACCGCGTTCGACCGCGACATCGACCGCCGCTCCGTCGAGTTCACGACTCCCATCAAGTCGCTCGGCGAGTACAAGGCGACCGTGCGTCTGCACGAGGACGTCTTCGCGAACCTGGTCGTCCAGGCCGTCGCCGCCAAGGGCGCCGCGAAGTGACCCCCTCCCTCGCGGCCTGAGCCGCGACGTGCGAAGCGCCCCGCCTCCGAGCATTCGGAGGCGGGGCGCTTCACGTCGTGGGGAGGGCCAGGGCGCAGGCGGTGGCCGAGTCCGCGGAGCGCGCGATCGACGACTACCCTCGTGCGGGTGAACACCTCCTCCTCGACGCCCCCTCCCCGTGCGTCCGATGACCCGGGACCGGTGAGCAGCGGCGCCCCGTCGGCATCCGGCGGGGATCCCGCTCCGCAGCTCGCCCGCTCGCTCGGCCACGGCCAGATCGCCATGATCGCCATGGGTTCCGCGCTGGGCACCGGCCTGTTCCTCGGGTCTGGCGAGGCCATCGGCTACGCGGGCCCCGCCGTGATCATCGCGTTCGCCATCGGCTCACTCATCGCGGCGACGATCGCACTCGCGATGGGCGAGATGGCCTCCCGCCACCCGGTGCGCGGCGGCTTCGGCACGCTGGCCGCCCACTACCTCTCCCCGTACTGGGGCTACCTCAGCCGCTGGCTGTACTGGATCGTGACGGTCGCCGTCACCGCGACCGAGCTCGTGGCCTGCGCGCTCTACCTCGCCTACTGGTTCCCGGCGATCCCCGTGCCCGTGGGCATCGTGCTCTTCGCGGCGGTCATCCTGGCCATCAACCTCACCACCGTCGGCTCCTTCGGCGCGGTCGAGTTCGTGCTCTCGAGCATCAAGGTGATCGCGGTGGTCGTGTTCATGCTCGTCGGCCTGTTCCTGGTGTTCCTGGGCACGGGCGCGCACCCTGCGCCGGGTCTCTCCGGGCTCACGGCCGACGGGGGCTTCGCCCCGAACGGCTGGGCGGCGGTCTGGATCGCCCTCAGCGTGGTGATGTTCAGCTTCGGCGGCATCGAGCTGCTGTCGATCACGGCGGCCGAGGCCAAGGAGCCCGCACGCTCGATCCGCACCGCGGCCCGCACCACGATCGTGCGCCTGGCCCTGTTCTACGTGGTGAGCATCGGGATCGTCGTGGCGCTGGTGCCGTGGAGGCAGGCGTCGGCGACCGGCGAGGCCGTGGAGACCTCCCCGTTCGTGACCGTCTTCGACTCCATCGGCGTGCCCGCCGCCGCGAGCATCACGAACCTGCTGGTGCTCATCGCCGCCCTCAGCGCCGCCAACGCGAACCTGTATGCGGGAAGCCGCATCATGCACTCCCTCGCGGAGGACCGCCTGGCACCGCGGGTCTTCTCCCGCGTCACGCGGCGCAGGGTGCCCGCGCCCGCGATCGCCGTGAGCTGCGTGGGGATCCTCGCCGCCGCCGTGCTGCAGATGAGCGGCGTCGCCGCCTTCGGCTACCTGATGAGCGTCGTGGTGTTCGCCGTGCTGCTGGTGTGGATGCTGATCCTCGTGACCTACCTGCGCTTCCGCGCCCGCCGCGTCGAGGGCGCGACCTTCCGGATGCCCGGAGGACGGGTCTCCGCGAACGTCGGGATCATCGGCCTGCTCGCCGTGTTCGCGACCGTCGTGGTGCGCGCCGAGATGACGCTCGCCGCGATCGTCGGCATCATCGCCGTCGCGATCGCGACCGTGCTGTACGTGACGGTGGTGCGCCGACGCATCGACCCCGCCCACATCGGCGACGCCTTCACCGAGGCGGAGCTCGTGCGCGAGCGGCAGGCCGGATCCTCCCGCTGACGTGCGCGCCGGCGCCGCGTCGACGGAGTGGTGTTGCGCACCCCACGGTCGGCGGGGTTTGGGCGAGCGCCTGCGTACGAGTAGTCTGAGGGCACTTCGGTCTCGGTGAGCTGCGACTCCTGGTGCCGGAGACACGCGCGAGTGGCGGAATTGGTAGACGCGCACGGTTCAGGTCCGTGTGCTCGAGAGGGCGTGGGGGTTCGAGTCCCCCCTCGCGCACGTGAGACGAAGGCCCCCGGGAGAGATCCCGGGGGCCTTCTCGCATGGTCGGCCGGATCGGGCCGCGGGTCGGGCGGCGGGCGGTCCGAGCGCGGTTCAGGCGCCGGGCGCCACCAGCAGCAGCTCGACGTTGCGGTCCTGCGGCGTGCCCTCCTGCGAGAGGTCCGCGTGGATGTCATTGAACGACAGCTCGCGGTAGAGGGAGGCCAGTGCATCCCCCTGGTAGGGCGCGTCGGCCTCGATCAGCGTGCTCAGCAGTGACAGGGCCCCGTCGCGGTTGTCCACGATCTCGACCACGCGCGCCTGCTGCGGGAAGTCCACGTGCGAGGCGGTGTTGATGATCCAGTAGCGGCGCTCGGGCTTCGCGTGCCCGTGCAGGCTGATCTCGTTGGTGTGGGTGTGGCCGTTGACCCAGGCCAGCACGTTGGGGAAGCGCCCCAGCAGGTTCGCGACATCCCAGCCGGCGTGCCGCAGCTCGCCGTTGCCCGGCTCGAGCAGCAGGTTGTTCATCGAATCGGGCGTGTGGTGGCTGAAGACCACGAAGCGGGTGTCCTCGGCCTGGCTGCGCACGAGCCGTCCCAGTCCGTCGTAGTGCCGGCTGGAGCCGCGCTCGACGAGCCACCGGTACTGGGCGTGGCCGATCGAGCCGCCCGTGAAACCGGCGCGGTTCGTCGAGTCCAGCGCGATGCCGACGACGCCCTCGGCGATCTCGAAGGTGTAGTACCCGGTGTCCTCCTGGACGTTCTGCTCGGTGAAGCCGTTGCCGGCCGGCCCCACCGGCTGCGGGCGCTCGAGGTGCGCGCGGATGTACTCCTCGGTGGTGAAGGGCGCGCGGCGCTCGTCGGCCGTGACCGAGAAGTCCCGCTTCGACCGGGCGCTCCCGCTGCTGCGGCTCACCGAGCCGGAGAGCGCGCGGGTGCTCTCGGCGCGGCTCACCTGCTCGCGCAGCTGCTTATGGGCCGACGGGTCCTCGAAGCCGGTGAACTTCCAGCTGCCGGTGTAGAGGTCCGCGAGGCCCTTCCAGTCGGAGGGCAGGGTGCCGCTGATGGAGTCGTCGTGGTTGCCGAACACGCTGAACCAGGGCACCTGCAGACCGGGGCTGTGATGCGAGGAGGCCGCGCGCTCGAGCAGATCCGGGAGCTCCGGGAAGCCGACCTCCTTATAGCGGTCGCGCACGGGGTCGGCGGGGTTCCAGTAGCTCGCGTCGCCGCTGCTCTGCACGCCCTCCCACTGGTCCGGATCGCCGGTGGAGGCCGCGATCTCGCCGCCGTTCATGACGGCGAGGAACCAGTCCAGCTCGATGTGCTCGTGGTTGTCCGTGTTGTCCCCGGTGCTGACCAGGCAGTCGAAGGCGCGCCCGGTGTGCGGGCCGCGGCGCAGGGAGTTCACGCGCTCGACCAGGGCGACGGCGCCCTGCGTGGTCAGGGACTCCTGCGGACGGAACGCGGAGCCCGTGAGGTCGTGCAGGAACTCGAAGCGCATCGGCGACTGGGCATCCAGCACGTGGAGGTCCGTGAACTGCACGAACGACGCGAGAGACCGGCGGGTGTCGGCCCGGGAGGCCTTCGGAGCGTTCTCGAGGCCGTCCTCGCGCACCACGTGCTCGTAGCCCGGGCCGGCGACGAGCCGACGGTAGCCGTCCTCGGCGCCCTGCTCGGGCGTCGCGACGGCATCGAGCGTGGTGCCGTCGGCCCGCAGTCCGGAGTCCTCGGCGAAGGCACGACGGGCAGGTGCGGCCGCCGCTGCGGTCCCTGCGATCGCTGCGGCGGAGACCGTCAGGAGTCCTCTCCGCGTGAGCGGACGACGGGCGTCGACGGGCGAGCAGTGGGGATCAGGATGAGCCATGGGATCCAGCCCAGCACCGCCACATGGCGCGGACATGGCGTCCGAGGAAGGAGGACATGACGAGCATCCCTCGCGCTCCGTCGTGCGGGGATCCGCCCTCTGGCCTGGCCTCGTCGCGAACCCTGGGTGTTAGCGTGGTCACACATCCGCAATTCCCCGGCAGAGGAGCCTCCTCACCGTCCCCGGCCCACAACCCGTCGGACGGTCGGCTCCCGTGACCCACGGAGGTAGCCGTGAACTCACTGTCCAATGTCGACTGGGCGGGACTGGGATTGAAGGTCCTGGCCGCGATCGTCGTCCTCATCATCACCGCGATCCTCGCGGCCGTCCTCAAGAGCGCAGCCTCGAAGCTCGCGCAGAAGGTGCCGGCGCTGCGGCGCATCGGCCAGGACGGAGCGTCCCTCGGCAATGCAGTGGGCACGATCCTCTCGATGGTGATCTGGCTGCTGGGCCTGGTGATCGTGCTGGGGATCTTCCAGCTGAACCAGGTGCTCACGCCCGTCACCTCGATGCTCGAGCAGGGCCTCGGGTTCCTGCCCAACATCATCGGCGCCGTGTTCGTGTTCGTGATCGGCCTGGTCATCGCCAAGATCGTGCGAGCACTCATCACCACCGCCCTGCACGCCGTCGATTTCGGCAAGCTCCTGGGCACCGCCCAGTCGGGCATCCAGAGGGCCACCGGCGGCGCCATGGGGGATCAGCGCGGCACGCAGGGCGGCGCTTCCGCGCAGGGGACTGCCTCGGCGCAGGGCCAGACTCCCGGGCACACCCAGCCGCTTCCGCAGCAGGGCCAGGCCCCGCAGCAGGGTCAGCCCCAGCAGGATCAGCACCCGCAGGCACAGCCCCAGCAGGGACATCCCGGCCAGGGCGGTGGCAAGCCCGGCTCGAACATCCCCGAGATCATCGCCTCGGTCGTGTTCGCCCTGATCATGATCGTGGTGTCGATCGCCTCGCTGCAGATCCTCGGGATCGCCTCGATCTCCGATCCGGCCGCCTCGATGCTCACCACCGTGTTCACGGCGATCCCGAACATCATCGCCGCGGTCGCCCTGGTGGGGATCGGCGTGCTCATCGCGCGCTTCGTGACCGGGCTGTTCCGGCCGATCCTCGAGTCCACCGGGATCGACGACTGGCTGCAGAAGAACGACGTGATCTCCGAGGGCTCCTCGGCGACGCCCACCGTGCTGCGGATCATCGAGATCGCCGTGGTCCTGTTCTTCGCCGTGATGGCGGCGCAGGTGCTGGGCTTCCCCCAGATCACCGAGATCCTCAGCCAGATCCTGAACCTCGGCGGCAGCGTCCTGTTCGGCGCCGTCATCATCGCCGCCGGCTTCTTCATCGCCTCCGTGGTCTCCAAGCTCGTCTCGGGCACGGCCTCCACGGTCATCAAGTGGGCGATCATCATCCTGTTCGCCGCCATGGGCCTGCAGTCCATGGGCGTGGCCGACAGGATCATCGAGATCGCCTTCGGCGCGCTGGTGATCGGCCTCGCGGCCGCCGCCGTGCTCGCCTTCGGCCTGGGCGGCCGGGATGCCGCCGCCCGCCAGCTCGAGAAGATCGAGGAGAACAAGGGCAAGGCGGCGGCCTCCGGGAAGGCATCCGCGGCCGCAGGCGCGACCGGCACCTCCGGTCCCGCCTCCTCCGGTCCTGCCACCGGGGGACCCGCCTCGGCTCCCTCCACGGAGGGTCCGCAGGCCTGACGCCTGCTCCTTCCGAGTCCTGACCGACGGGGCGCTCCGCTGCGGCGGGGCGCCCCGTCGGCGCGCCATCGTCGCGATCCGCTTGGCACACTGGAGGCATGCCCTCCCTTCCTCTGCAGCCCACGCCGTCGTCGGACTCCGGTGCCGGGGCGCCCTCGTCCGACCCTGCGGATCCGACGGCCGCTTCGGATCGGACGCCCTCCATCGGCCCCGACGAGAACCTCTGGCACGCGGCCGTGCGCCGCGACCCCGGGCACGCCCGCCGCTACGCCGAGCGCTGGCGGCGCATCGCCGCCCAGGGCACCGACATCCTGGGCGAGGCGCGACTGATCGATGCGATGGCGCCCCGTCACGCACGCATCCTCGACGCCGGCTGCGGCACGGGCCGGCTCGCCGCCCACCTGCTGCCCGCCGGCCACGCGCTCGTGGGCGTCGACCTCGATCCCGAGCTGATCGCGGTGGCTCGGGAGGACCATCCGCAGGCGCGCTGGGAGGTCCAGAACCTCGCCGAGCTGGACCTGCGCGAGGCGCGCGGGGACCGCGCGACGCCTTCCGACGCCGGCGAGCGTCTCGTGTTCGATCTCGAGGTGAGCGCGGGGAACGTGCTCGCCTTCCTCTCGGCCGCCGAGCGTCGGCCCGCCCTCGAGCGCCTCGCCGCGCACCTCGCCCCCGAGGGTCGCCTCGTCGTCGGCTTCGGCGCGGGGCGCGGCTACGCCTTCGAGGACTTCGCGGCCGACGCCGAGGCCGCGGGCCTCGTCCTCCAGCAGCGCTTCTCGAGCTGGGACCTGCGGCCCGCCGCCGACGACTTCCTCGTCGCGATCCTGGCGCGGGCCTGACCGGAGACTGGCGACCGGAGGCCGGCGACAACCGGCCGGGGCGGCAATCATGCCGTCGTGCTCGTCGTCCCTGACGTCGGCCGAATGATCGAGCCCGATCCGGCGGGCCCTCTCAGCTGAGCCCGAAGACCCCGGCCACGAGGTTCACGGCCGCACCGAGGATGACCAGGCCGAACACGAACGAGACCAGACCGTGGCGCAGCACGATCTTGCGCATGCCGCGGTCCACCGCGCCGGTGTCGGTGACGCCGTAGGTCATGCCCACCGCGTAGGCCACGTAGAGGAAGTCCGAGTAGGCGGGCGGATCGTCGTCCCCGAAGTCGAGCCCGCCGCCGGTCGCGTAGTAGCGGTGGGCGTAGTGGACGGCGAAGGTCTGGTGGACGCACGCCCAGGCGCCGAACACCCCCACCAGGGTGATGACCGCGCCCAGAGTGGACGCCCCGCTGGGGCCCGCTGCGCCCAGGTGCAGGGCGACGACGGTGATCACCGCGAGGGCGGAGGCGCCCGCGGTGAGGGCCTCGTCGGCCGAGGGGCGCAGGTCCTCCCGGCCCACGCTGCGCCGCGTCTGCTCGGCGTCCATCGGCCACAGCGAGAGCCATGAGGTGACCAGGAAGACGGTCTCGCCCACGGTGATCGCGATCATCGTGGCGTGGACGCGATCGGTCGCGAGCCAGAGCAGGACCCCCAGGACACCGCCCACCACGACCGAGAGCAGCAGGCGCAGGCGCGTCGAGTCCTTCAGCCGGGTCATCAGAAGTCCATCGCGTGCGGCACCGGTCGGCCGCTGACGCGCTGCAGGTGGAAGCGGCGGGCCAGGCGGATCGCGGGGCGGATCGTCATCTGGATCGAGCCGATGAGGAACAGGACGGTGCCCGCCGTCATCATCGAGGCGAAGAAGAAGAAGATCGAACCCACGATGAACCAGATCCCGATCAGCACGTCGTTCGCGATGCTCGCGGCCTCGTAGCGCTGGCTGAGGACGAGCTCGTGATGGCCGATGCGCACGTCCAGGGAGTGATCCTCCTGGTGGGCACGAGTCTGCGCGATGCGCGGGGTGTTGTGAGGGGCGTCGTTCTGCATGGTGGGGCCAGCCCTCCTCGGATCGATGGCCGACGGTACGGCGTGCCGCGACGCTAGCAGAGGCGGACGGCGACGCCGGGCGGCGCGGCCACCGCTGCGCAGCGGTGGCCGCCGGCGGTGCAGCGGGTGGCCGCCCGGTCGGGGCGGGGTTACGCTCTCTGGCGCCACGCGTCCCACTCCGGGCGCACCGTCGAAGAAGGCGCCATGGTCGACCGCACGGTCCGCGGATTCCAGGACATCTCACGGGAGGACGTCGCGGAGGTGGGCGGCAAGGCCGCGAACCTTGGCGAGCTCACACAGGCGGGGATCCCCGTGCCACCGGGGTTCGTGCTCACCACCGCCGCCTACCGACGATTCGTCGGGACCGCAGGCATCCAGGAGCGGCTGCTCGACGCCGTCCGCGATCTCGACCCCGACGGAACCGAGGCCGCCGACCGGGCGAGCGCCGAGGTCGGAGCGCTGTTCGCGGGCGCCGAGATCCCCGAGGACCTGCGAGACGCGCTCCTCTCGGCGCGCGGGACGCTGGGCGAGGCACCGGTCGCGGTGCGCTCCTCGGCCACCGCGGAGGATCTCGAGGACGCGAGCTTCGCCGGACAGCAGGAGACGTACCTGCACGTCACCGGCGATGACGGCCTGCTGCGGGCCGTCCGCGACTGCTGGGCCTCCCTGTGGTCCGCCCGGGCGCTGGCCTATCGCGCGCGCCGCGGCATCGACCCGGCCGACGTCGCGCTCGCCGTGGTGGTCCAGGAGATGGTCGCGGCCGATTCCGCGGGCGTCATGTTCACCGCGAACCCGCAGAACGGCAGGCGCTCCGAGACGCTCATCAGCGCCGCCTGGGGCCTCGGCGAGGCCGTCGTCTCCGGGCAGGTCGACACCGACGATCTGGTGATCGACACCCTGCGCCGACGCGTCGCCTCCCGCTCGACGGCCGACAAGAAGGTGATGGTGGTGCCGGCCGCCCCGGACGACGCGGCCGCCCCGGCCGCGCGGGACGATGCGACGGCGGCCGACGGCGGCACCCTGACGGTCCCCGTCGGCCCCGCTGAGCGTCGCGCCCCCGTGCTCGACGACGACGCCGCGCTCGACCTCGCCGCCTGGGGCGCGCGGATCACCGACCACTACGGCGCCCCGCAGGACGTGGAGTGGGCGCGCGCGGGCACCGGCTTCGTCATCACCCAGGCGCGGCCCATCGTCGGCCTCCCCGCGCCGGCCGGACCCGCCCCGACATCGTGGCCCGTGCCCCGTCGCCACGCCGGCTACTTCCGCGCGAGCATCGTCGAGCAGATGCCCGACCCGCTCACGCCGCTGTTCGCGGACCTCACCTCCGCCCACGTCATCGAGCAGATGATCGCGACGGTGACGGACGCGAGCGGCAGCCGCGTCTTCCGCGACAAGGGCGTCGAGTTCACGACCATCAACGGCTACGCCTACTACGGGTACACGAACGCCGCGATGGCCGGGATGACGGCCCGGTCGGGGCTGCTCGTGCCCCGTCTGCTGCGCGGCGGCGTGGGCGGGCCGCGCTACTGGAGCACCACGGCGCTGCCGCGGTACCGGCGCGTGGTCGAGGAGGAGTCCGCGACGGACGCCGGCTCGACCGGGGCCGTGGCGCTGCTCGAGAGCGCGGAGCGCCTGGTCGCGGCCGGGTTCGCCTACTACACGGCGGTGCAGACCGTGATCCCGCCCGTCGTGATCGCCGAGACCGCCCTCACGGCCCTCTGCCGCCGCGTCGCTCGGCCCGGTGACCCGCGCCCGGAGACCCTCCTGTTCGGCTTCGAGAGCGAGCCGATCCGCGCCGAGCAGTCCCTCTACGACCTCGCCGCATGGGCGCGCGAGCACGAGAGCCTCGCCTCGGCCCTCGAGGCGTCCGACGCGGTCCCCGAGCACTGCCCGGAGGGCGTCGACGAGGAGGTGTGGACGCAGTGGCGCGAGCGCTTCGCCGCCCACCTGGACGCGCACGGCCACGCCACCTACACCCTGGACGTCGCGCAGCCCGTCGCCGCCGACACCCCCGAGCTGCTGTGGGACGTGCTGCGCATGTACCTGCGCGGGGACGGGACGGATCCGCGCGAGCGCCGCGAGAAGGCGGCGCGGGACCGCGAGGAGGGCGCCGCACGGATCTCCGCCCATCTCTCCTCACCGCTGCGCAGGCTGTTCGAGCGCCTGCTGCGCCGCGCCCAGGAGCTCGCGCCGGCTCGCGAGGACGCGCTCGCCGGCATCGGCCTGGGCTGGCCCGCGGCCCGGCGCGCCCTGCGGGAGATCGGCCGCCGCCTCGTCGCAGCGGGCGTGATCGCGCAGGCCGACGACGTGTTCTGGCTGCGCAGGGACGAGCTGCTCGACCTCGCCCGCGCGCTCGACGGCGGCGCGGAGCCCCTGCCCACACGGGCGGGGATCATCGAGGACCGCCAGGTGGCCTGGCGCGGCCAGAAGCTCGCGACGCCCCCGCAGCTGCTGCCCGAGCGCTCCATCTGGCACGGCTTCGACCGCTGGATGCCGTCGGTCGGCGAGGGCGGGGGCGGGCGCGACGGCGGTGGCGAGGGCGGTGGCGAGGGCGGTGCGGAAGGCCCCGTGCTCACCGGGATCGGCGGCAGCGGCGGCACGGTCACCGCACCCGTCCACGTCCTCTCCGGACCCGACGAGTTCCGCGACTTCCGTCCCGGCGAGATCCTGGTCGCCGCGATCACCACCCCGGCGTGGACGCCGCTGTTCGCCATGGCCGCGGGCGTGATCACCGACGTGGGCGGTCCGCTCAGTCACAGCTCCATCGTCGCCCGCGAGTACGGCATCCCCGCCGTGCTCGGCACCGGCACGGCCACCCGCCGCCTGCGCACCGGTCAGCGGGTGAGGATCGACGGCGGCGCCGGGACGGTGCGGGTGGTCGAGGAGGGGGACGAGCAGGGGCGGGGCGCAGGAGAGCGGTGAGGTGACGGACGAGGCGGGGCACGGGAGTAGCAGCGGGCCGAGCCGGCTGCGGCCCCGTGACGCGCCTCCGTGAGGGCCCATGCATACGAACAGTGCTGCGCAATGGTCGTTATGAGGGCTCATAACGACCATTGCGCAGCACTGAAAGTGCGTCGGGCGCCGGGCCGGGCCCGGCGGATGCCCGGAGCGGGCCTTCGGCCGGGGCGACGGGCGCTCAGGCCGACGGGCCGGTCCGGCCGACGGATGCCCAGGCCGACGCTCGGCCCGGCCGACGGGAGGGGCTCAGGCCTCCGTGCGGGCGGCGCGGGCGCGCCGGGCGACGGCGGAGAGCCCGCCGGCGAGGACCGCGACCAGGGCCGCGAGCGCGACCACGGCGAGCACGAGGCCCACGAAGAAGTCGTTCGTGGTGCCGACCGACCAGTCGGCCCCGCGCTTCTGCGTGTCGGTGAGGAACGGCGCGAGCATCATCCACAGGCCGCTCAGGGTGAGCAGCCCCAGGATGCCCATGCCGACCTTGTCGAGCACGCTGATCGGCTCGGCCTTCACGGCGGAGACGGACTCGGCGCGGTCGACCGAGCCGGTCGAGCCGACGGTGCCGACCGAGCCGGTCGAGCCGGCGGAACCGGCCGCGTCGGCGGTCTGGGGTGCGGCCTGCGGTGCGGCGGTCTGGGCGTGCGAGCCCGTGCCTGCGGGGGCGGTGTGCGAGATCTGGGTCATCAGGATTCTCCTTGAGGCGAGAATGCGCTGGCTGCGTGCGCGGGATGCGCGCGCCGGAGCGCTGGATACGGGGGAGCGCTCAGCGCTCGGCGGGGACGGAGGCCTGGGCACCGGTGTCGGTGCCGACGGCGGCGCGGCCGTACTCGCGGTGGTGCGGCGTCTCCGCGGCGGCGGAGGCGGTGTGCTCCTCGCGCTCGATGTCGCGGGCCAGGGCCGCGATCAGCGGCTCGAGCATCGCATCCATCTCACGCGAGCGCTCCGAGGCGGGGGCCGCCGGGGCGCCCTGCTGCGCGTAGCCCTGCTGCGGGGAGGACTGCTGCCCGTACTGCTGCTGGCCGTACTGCTGCTGGCCGTACTGCTGGGCGGGATCCTGCTGCCCGTACTGCGCCTGCTGGGGCGCGGGACGCGGGGTGACGAACCCGGCCTGGACCATGTGCTTGCTGAGCGCGGCCGCGAACACGATCACGCCGATCAGGCCGACGAGGGCCAGCGGGAGGCCGGTCCAGACGTCGGTGAGGGTCGCGTCGGTCCAGTCGGCGTCCTTCTTCTGGAAGCCCAGCGCGAAGGGGGAGAGCACGAGCCAGAGCCCGGCCATCATGGCGAGGAGCGAGGCGATCGCTCCGATCAGTCGACGAGTCATCAGAACTGTCCTTTCGGGGGCCGTCCCGGACGGGACGGCGAGGTGTGTCGAGTGCCGCTCAGGACTGGGCGGCGAGGTGCGGGGACATGAGGGGCGCGCTGCCGTCGGCCCGGTGGGGGTCGTGGCTCTCGTGCTCGGCCGCATCGGTGCCGTCGAGGTCGGCGGCGTGCGGCGCGCGGTGGCGGCCCCGGGAGGGGTCGGCGGCGTCGACGTCGGCCCCGGCTCCGCGCAGCAGGGCGATGGCCGCCGGCGTGACCAGCGAGCGCACGGCGAAGTCGGCGCGCTCGGCGGTGCTGCCGGGTCGGTCCCCGGCGAGGTGGGCGAGTGCCCGCGTGAGCTCGGAGTCCTCGTCGGCGCGATGGGCGCGCTGGATGACGAGGGAGAGCACGAGGCCCAGCCGCAGATCGTCCTCGCGCTCGGTGCGGGCCGCGAGCGCGGCGCCGCCGGCCGGGAGGCCGTTCGTCGGCGCACCGGTCGCGGGGAACCCGGTTCCGGGAGCGCTCGCCGCACCGGCCTCGCCCTCGGTCATCCCGGAGGCGCCCACGGTCGTGGCCAGCGGGACCTCCTTGATGAAGAAGACGATCACGAAGGCGACGCCGAGCAGCGGCACCAGCCACAGGAAGATCGGGGTGAGGGCGTCGGTGTAGGCGCCCACGACGATGTCCTGGATCTGCTGGGGCAGCTTGTCCACGACGGCCGGCGTCAGGGAGTTGGTGTCCCCGCTGCCGCCCATCTGCTGGGCCGCCTGCGCGGGCATGCGCTCGCTGAGCAGGTCCGTCAGCCGGCTCGTGAACACCGAGCCCACGATGGCCGAGCCCAGGGACGCGCCGATCTGCCGGAAGAAGTTGTTCGAGGCGGTCGCGGTGCCGACCTCGGCGGCGGGGAACGTGTTCTGCACGATCAGCACGAGGTTCTGCATGCCGATGCCCAGGCCCGCGCCGAGCACGAACATGTGGGACATGATCACCCAGGTCGCGGTGTCGGTGGTCATGGTCGACAGCAGGAACACGCCGAGCGCGGCGACCAGCATCGAGAGGATCGGCGCCCACTTGTAGCGGCCGGTCCGCGAGACGATCTGGCCCGAGGCGATCGAGGTGATCAGCAGCCCGCCGACCATCGGCAGCAGCATCAGACCGGACTCCGTGGCGGAGACGCCGGTGGACATCTGCAGGTAGGTGGGCATGTAGCCGATCGCGCCGAACATCGCGATCGCGATCACCAGGGCGGCGATCGTGGTGAGCACGAAGTTGCGCTTGCGGAACAGGTGCAGCGGGATGATCGGCTCGGCGGCGTAGCGCTCGGCGAGCACGAACAGGGCGCCGAACACGACGGTCGCGACGAACAGCAGGATGATCTGCCAGGAGACCCACTCGTAGGTGTTGCCGCCCCACGAGGTCGCGAGGATCAGCGAGGTCACGGCGATCGCCATGGTGAGGATGCCGAACACGTCCA
This sequence comes from Brachybacterium sp. NPDC056505, assembly GCF_042794925.1. Classification (NCBI taxonomy): domain Bacteria; kingdom Bacillati; phylum Actinomycetota; class Actinomycetes; order Micrococcales; family Dermabacteraceae; genus Brachybacterium; species Brachybacterium sp. NPDC056505. The sequence goes on along the minus strand of NZ_JBHTSV010000001.1, from coordinate 70,576 downwards.
GGCGGGCGCGCTGCGACTTCTTGGGCAGCTTCAGGAAGAACACGGCGGCCAGGATCGCGATCGCGCCCAGCGGGATGTTCAGCCAGAAGCCCCAGCGCCAGCTGAGCGACTCGGTGAACCAGCCGCCCAGCAGCGGGCCCACCACGGAGGACAGCCCGAACACGGCGCCCATCACGCCCATGTACTTGCCGCGCTCACGTGCGGGGACGACGTCGGCGATGATCGCCTGGGCGAGCAGCATGAGCCCGCCGCCGCCGATGCCCTGGATGGCGCGGCCGGTGATGAGCACGCCCATGTTGCCGGCGACGGCGCCCACGAGGGAGCCGACGACGAACACGGACAGCGCGAAGATCAGCAGGGGCTTGCGGCCGATGAGGTCGCCGAGCTTGCCGTAGATCGGCATCATGATCGTCGAGGCCAGCAGATACGCCGTGGTCACCCACAGCATCTGGTCGACGCCGTCCAGGTCGCCCACGATCGTGGGCAGGGCGGTGGAGAAGATGGTCTGGTCGAGGGCCGCGATGAACATCGCGATGAGAAGGCCCGCGAACAGCGGGACGAGTTTGGTGGACGGAGCCGTGCCGGAGGACGCGGACGGAGCGGCGGCCTGTCCGTGCGCTCCGCGCGCCGCGGGGGCTGCGGTCTGGGTGGCGGTCATAGCTCTGCTTCCTGGATGAGGGTCAACGTGTCGAGGAGCGACTCCATGAGCTCGCGGTCCTCGATGTCGGGGTTCTCGACGGTGATCTGGATGGCGTAGCGGGCGATGCCCCACCACATGGCGACGATGAAGCCCGTCTGCCGGGTGATGAGCGCTTCGACCGCCGGATCGGCTGCGGGAGTGCCTGCGCCGTCGGGGCCGGGCCCGGCGTCGGAGGCGGCGCCGGGCCCGGGTGGTGTGCCCGAGGCGCCGTAGCGCTTGCGGATCCTGCGGGTGACCAGGTCCTCGAGATCGCGGTTCTTCGCGGCGACCTTGTCGGCCATCGCCTTGGCGAGGGTCATGTCGCTGCGGATCAGCTCGAGGCGGGCTCGCCAGATCTTCTGGTCCACGTCGTGCGGCTTGGTGGTCATCATCGCCAGGAGCATGCGGACGAGATCCGCGAGGATGCTGCCGCGCGGGCCGTCGATGAAGGCTTCCTGGAGGTGCTCGGGGAGCGGGCCCGGATCGCGGCCGATGACGACCGCTTCCTTCGACCCGAAGTAGTTGAAGAACGTCCGCCGCGAGACGTCCGCGCTCTCGCAGATCATCTCCACGGTGACGTCGGCGAAGCCGTGCTCGATCATCAGCTCGAGGGCGGCGCGCTCGATGCGTCGGCGCAGCTCCTCGCGCTTGCGCTCGCGCAGCCCGGGCTTCTTCGTGGCGGCCGATCCGTCCGGGGTCGCCTCCGCGTCGCGCGGGGTCTGGGTGTCTGTCGGGGACATCGCACCTCTCCTGATGGTTCCGTGGGTCGGCCGACGGGGCATCGGGGTCCGCGGATCCCGCGCTGAGCGGGTTCCGGCGGCTCGGGAGTCCGTCGTCCGACGACGTGCATCAGAATATGCACCGAGTGCACGTTTGCATAGAGTGCACGGTGTCTGCTGAGTCACGGGAGGGCGCAGGACCGAGCGGTGCGTGCGGTGCGTGCGGGGTCGCGGACACAGCGATCCCCGCGGCCCATGGGGGTGCCGCGGGGATCGCGTGGTGCCGCCGGAGGTCTTCGGAGGTCCGGAGACCCGCCGAGGAGGACGCCTGCCCGGGAGCGGGGCCTCTGAGGAGTAGTCCCGCAGGAGTTCTGGCGCGGGGCCTCTGGCGTGGGGCCGCTCAGGAGGGATAGCCGCCGGCCCGCAGGTCCTCGAGCAGGCTGGGGTGAGTGGGCTCCCAGCCCAGGGCCGAGCGGGTCCCCCGGCTGCTCGCCGGCTGGTCCAGGGCGAAGATCTGGCCCAGGAACCCGAAGGTCTCCGCGTCGACGGACCGCACTGAGAGATCGAGGGTCTCGCCGATCGTGGCGGCGATGTCCCGCATCGCGTCCCCCTCGTCGGCGACGGCCTGCGCCTGGAATCCGGCGTCGGCGCGCTCGAGGGCGAGGCGGAAGAGCCGGGCGGCGTCCTTCACGTGCACCGCGGGCCAGCGCTGGCCGCCGTCGCCGACGAACCCGGAGACGCCGCTGCGCTGGGCCGCCTGGATGAGCATGGAGGCGAAGCCGTAGCGGACGTGCGCCTGGTGCACCGAGCGGGGCAGCCGGACCGCGACGGGTCGGACGCCGCGCGCGGCGAGGTCCATCACGTACTGGGCGGTGCGTGCGCGGGCCGCCATCGGGCCCTCGGCGAGGTAGGGGTCGTCCTCGGTGGACGCGCGGCCGGGTATCGCGGGCGTGCCGGAGGCGATCACGAAGGCCGGGCCCTCGTGCGGAGTGCGGGCAGGAGCGAGGGCGCGCTCGGCCAGCGCCTCGCCCATGGCGTGCACGGCGCGCGACTCCTCCTCGACCCCGGCCTCGACCGCGGTGAAGTCGTTGCTGAAGGCGAGGTGCACGACGGCGTCGCTCGCCGCGACCCCGCGGCGCAGCGCGTCGAGGTCCGTGAGATCGCCGGGGAGGGAGGAGGCTCCGAGCTCCTGGAGTCGAGCGGCCGAGCGCTCGGAGCGCGCGAGGCCGACCACCTCGTGCCCTGCGCTGATCAGCTCGGGGACGACGGCGGATCCGATGAACCCGGTGGCGCCGGTGACGAAGACCTTCATGGTGAGTCCTCTCGAGGATGCCGCCTGATGCGACATGTGTGCCGTCAACGTACACCTGATGGGGCTGGTGTCGCATCGGTTGATGGAACAGGTGATGTTCAGCGGTCCACATCACCCCTGCCAGCAGGAATGGCGGTCACGGGATGGTCGTCCCATGGCTCGGACCGCCGACGGGCGCGATCAACCGGCCGGGCGGTAGAGTCCCCTTCCATGCCCCGCTGGAAGCCCGATGCACGAGAGCGCCTGGTCGCCGCTGCGATCCGTCTGTTCTCGGAGCAGGGATACGACGCGACCACCGTGGCGCAGATCGCCGAGGCCGCGGACCTCACCCGCAGCACGTTCTTCCGCCACTTCGGCGACAAGCGCGACGTGCTCGCGGCCGGGCAGGAGTCCCTCTCGCAGCTGCTGCGCGAGGGGGTCGCGGCGGCGCCCGACGATGCCTCGCCGCTGACCGCGGTCGAGTCCGGACTGCTCCGCGCGAGCGAGGCGATGACCCCGGAGCGCCGGGAGATGGGGCCCCGACTGCGCGCGGTGATCGCGGCGAGCGCCGAGCTGCGCGAGCGCGACCAGCTCAAGCACGTGGGACTCGCGGCCGAGACCGCGCGTGCGCTCGAGGAGCGCGGCATCGCTCCCCGCACGGCCGCGCTCGCCGCGGAGATCGGACTGCTCGCCTTCAAGAACGCGTACGCGACCTGGACCGACGGCGACGGCAGCACGTCCTTCGCCGATGAGCTGTGCGACGAGCTCGACGCCCTGCGGGCGACGCTCCCCGACGTCGGCTGAATCGGCACGGCTGAACCGGAACGGATGAATCAGGAGCAGTCCATGAGCAGGCCCAACCCCTTCGGCTTCCCGCCCGTCGAGCGCATCGGCGAGGGACCCGCGCGGATCGACGAGAGCGCGGTGCGGTTCTTCCCGCACGCGCCGGGTCCGCAGGATCGTGTGGTGCTGCTCCTGCACGGACTGGGCAGCAACGAGCAGGATCTGCTGTCCCTCGCGCCGATGCTGCCGGGCGGGGTGGTCTATGCGGCGCTGCGGGGAGTCCTCGCCTGCGGGCCGGGCTTCGGCTGGCTGGCGCCGCCGCCGCTCGGCGCGGACGACCTCGGCCTGCTCGAGGAGTCCGCCGCGGCGCTCGAGGACTGGGCCTCGCGCGCAGTGCCGGGGCGGATCGTCGGCGCGATCGGCTTCTCGCAGGGCGCCGTGCTGTCCCTGCAGCTGCTGCGCCGCGATGCCGAGGCCCTCGACTGGGTGGTCGTGCTCTCGGGAGCGCCGTTCCCGGCGGACCTCCCGGGCGACGCCGCGCTCGCCGAGCAGGGCGTGCCCGCGCTCTGGGGCCACGGCGGACAGGATCCGCTGTTCGACCCGACGATGGAGGCGCAGGTCAGGGACTGGCTGCGTCGTCATACGCGGCTCACCGAGGAGCTCTCGCCGAGCCTCGGTCACGGCATCGACGAGCAGATCCTCGACGCGGTGGCGGCGTTCGTCCGTGCCCGCCTCGCGGAGGGCACGAGCAGCTGAGCAGCGAGGATGCAGGGCTTCAGCCGCTGATCTTCAGGCCGATCACGCCGCCGATGATCATCGCCAGGAACAGCACCTTCATCACCGAGACCGCCTCGGCGCCCGTGACCATCGCGAAGAGCACGGTGACGGTCGCGCCGATCCCGACCCACACCGCGTAGGCGGTGCCCGTGGGCAGGTCGCGCATCGCGAAGGCGAGGCCGGCCATGCTCAGCACCAGTCCCACGGCGAAGACGATGGACGGGGTGAGCCTGCTGAAGCCCTCCGAGCGGCCCAGGGCGGTGGCCCACACGGCTTCCATCAGGCCCGAGAGCACGAGAACGATCCACGACATGTCAGCCTCCTGCGGCCGTCTTGTCGCTGTCCGGGTACGGCACCCTCGTCCGGGGACCCTGTCGTCGGATCCGTTCTCACGGTCGCACGCGGGAGGGGCGGCGGCAAGGGCAGATGGGTCACCAGGTCACCAGGTCACCAGGTCACCGGGTCACCGGGTCTCTGGGTCTCGAGGTCACCGGGCCCAGGGGCGGGCAGTGCGGCTGCGCCGGTTCTCTGCTGGGCCGGGTGCGGCGTTCAGCTGGGCTCCCAGGCCAACACCTCGTCCCGCAGCTCCGTCACGGTGCGGGCGGCGTCCAGGCGCAGGACCGGCTGGCTCCGGGCGGCGAGCCAGGCCTCGTGCTGGTGGCGGCTCCGTCCCGTGAACGACGGGTCGTCGTAGGAGCGGGCCCAGTCGCGGAAGTCCCGCCAGGCGTCGTCGTCCATCGCCCCGCCCTCGCGGCGCCGGGACTCGCGCTCGCGCAGGCGCGACATGCGCACGTCGGGGTCGAGGGTGAGGAACACGATTGCGCTGCAGGTCTCCACGATCTGCTCTCCCCACCCGGTCATCGCCCCGGAGAGCACCCAGGCGTCGCGGGGCGCGAACATGTGGTCCATGAGGGCCAGGCGCTCGGCCGGTGTGCGCTTGATGGTGAACGGCGGGTCGGTGGGCACCCAGAAGTAGTCGTCGGCGTCGGCGTGGGGGACGGACCAGGCGTCGGCCACGGCGCGGCCCAGTGTCGTGGTCCCCGAGCCGCTCGCGCCGAGGACGTGGAGGCGGCAGCGGTGCATGGGTCCAGTCTCCCGTACCGCGGCGTCGGCGAAGCGCGGATTCGCGTGCTGGGCGACCTGCTCGACCACCTGTGATCCGGCCCTGACGCAGCTTCTCCTGGGAGTGAGGTGAGCTGCGCGCTCCGGTCCGTGGGATCCTTGGGGGACGGACGATCCGCCCCATCGCCCCGCGGGCGGACGACGAACGACAGGAGCGCACCCGTGACCGACACCCCCGCCCACGACCACACGCGACCGCAGGTCATCGACAAGATCGACGAGGCCCTGCACGAGGCGCCCGAGCGCTTCCCCTTCGTGGTCGTCGTCGGCGACGAGGACATGCACGTGCTCGCCGCTCCCGATGCGAGCAGCGACGAGCTCGGCACGGCGCGGGCGGCGCTCACGCACCTGCTCGAGCACTGGGAGCAGGTCGTCCAGCCCGCCGAGTGAGCGTCGGCATCCCAGCACCCTCGGATCCTGGCGCTACGCTCGCTCGGAGGAACGACCGCAGGTGCGGTGGGCACCGCAGGAAAGAGGGACGCATGACGGAGCGGCAGGACGCCGAGAGCGGGACCACGCAGGGGGCGACGGAGGACCGGAGCCAGACCTCGAAGGCGTCCATCGCCGACGGGCCGGAGTGGATGCACGACAAGGAGTTCCTCCTCCGTGCCGGTCAGGAACTGCTGGTCTCCCTCGGGGTCGACAGCTCGTGGGTGGACCGGTTGCCCGGTCTCGAGGGCCCGATCGAGCAGCTCCAGGAGCTCCAGGGCGAGGTCGACGCCGAGCACGGCCGGCTCGGGTCCGATGCGGAGCCCGAGGACGGTCGGAACGAGGGCGAGGCGCCCTCGATCGACGAGTACTCGCCCCAGCAGCGGCAGCGCCTGAACGCGCTCATCGACGAGATCCTGCCGATCGTGCTTCCCGTCGCCCGCCAGACGATGGACCGTCTGGACGAGCGCGGCATCCGCCCGGAGATCGCCGGCGGCAGCGCGCCCGCACTGCGCGCCGCCCTGCAGGACGTCGAGAGCCTGTACGAGTCGGGCTCATGGCGCACGGCGAACGGCGAGACCCTCGACGGTTACCTCCGCTGGTTCACCGACGAGCACAGTGCGCTCGGGGTCGAGGCGGTGCCGCCCACGCGAGCCGAGATACGCACCATCGTCACGGTCGTGCGGGGCATGCCACGGGCCACTGTGCGCAGGATCGCGAAGTTCCGCGGCCGCCTGTACCTGGGGATCGTGGTGCGGATCCTGCTCCGCCTCCTCCGTCACGAGTCCGCGGAGGGCACGGCGGACGCGGCGAGCGGTACCTCGCAGCACGGCACCTCGCAGCACCAGTCGCAGGAGTAGATCCGGGGGGCGAGCGGTCGGGTCGGTAGCGAGCTGACCGGACGCGAGCGGCGGCGGTCGACGGTCCGGTCAGAGCCCTTCGGGAAGGCCCGGTGGAGTGCGATCCCGCCGCCGTCTCAGCGTCCCGGTCCCACCCGGTACCTCGTGAACTGCGGGACGAGCACGCCGCAGGCGGCTACCCCGAGCACCACGAGCGCTCCGCCGAGGACGACGGTCAGCGGCGCGCCGAGCACGTCGGCCGCCGCGCCGTGGGCGACGTCGGCGAAGCGCGGGCCGCCCGCGACGACCACCAGGAACACACCCTGGAGGCGACCTCGCACCGCGTCGGAGGCGGCGCCCTGCAACATGGTCTGGCGGAAGACCATCGAGATCATGTCGGCGATGCCGCCCGCGGCCATGAACGCGACGGCCACGGCGAGCCAGGGCATCGCCCGGCCCCCGGCCAGCCACGTCGCGCCGCCGAAGCCCATCACCACCAGGCCCCAGACGCCGACGGCGATCAGCACGGCGAGGCCCACCCGATGCACGCGGCCCAGCCACCCGGAGAAGATCCCGCCCAGCAGCGCGCCGAGGGCCATCGCGACCGAGAGCGCCGCGAACTCCATCCCGCCCTGCGCGGGACCGCCGAAGCTCTGGTCGGCCAGCTGCGGATAGAGCGCGCGCGGCATGCCGAAGACCATCGCGATGAGGTCCACCGCGAAGCTGACCAGCAGAATCTTGTGCTTCCAGGTGTAGACGAAGCCGTCGAGGATGCTGCGCAGTCCGGGCCGAGCGATGGCGCCCTCGGGCTTCAGCGCCGGCAGCCGCAGCACCGCCCAGAGCGTCGCCAGCAGGCAGACCGTGTCGATGAGATAGAGCAGCGAGAAGCCCAGGAAGGGCAGCAGTGCTCCTCCGACGAGAGGTCCCGCGATCGCCCCGAACTGGCCGACGGTCATGTTCAGGGCGTTCGCCGCGGGCAGCTGATCGCGCGGCACAAGGGACGGGATCAGCGCGGTGCGGGCCGGCTGGTTGACCGCGAAGAACGCCTGCTGGGCGGCGAAGATCCCCAGGATCACCCACACGTTGCGGACCTGCAGCAGCGCCTGCGCGGCGAACAGCCCGCTGGTGAGGATGAGGCCGAGCGTGGTGACCAGCAGGATCCTGCGGCGGTCGAAGGCGTCGGCGATCGCCCCGCCCCACAGCCCGAGCACCACGAGCGGCACCAGGCCGAACAGGCCCGTCAGCCCCACGTACAGCGAGCTGCCGGTGAGCGCCCAGAGCTGGGCGGGCACGGTGATGATCGTGATCTGCGCGCCGATGACGGTGATGATGTTCGCCTGCCACAGCCGCTTGAAGTGCAGGTTCTGCAGGGGGCGGGTGTCGGCGAAGAGCCCGCGGGCGCGCGAGCGGAGAGTGCGCGGAGCGGACGGCGAGGAGGCCGGCTCCGGTGCGGGTGCGTCGGAAGCCGGGTCGAGCGCGGGCGTCTCGGAGGTCGGATCCGGCGGGTCGTGGGGGTCGACGGTGGGCGTGGCGGGTCCTTCGGAAGGGAATGGGTGGGAAGCGATGGGCGGGAGGCGGAGGGACGGTGCATGCGAGAGCCCCCGCGATCCGGGGATCACGGGGGCCGATGCTGCGGTCCTCGCACGATGCTAGTCGCGCCCTGCGACGGCGGGCGCCGCAGGGTCAGGCCTGCGACTCCTCCGGGGCGCTGATGTTCACCTGCCACACGATCCCGAAGCGATCGGTGAAGGAGCCGTAGAGGTCGCCCCACATCTGCTTCTCGAGGGGCATGGTCACCGTCCCGCCCACGGAGAGCTTCTCGTAGGCGCTGCGCAGCACCTGCTCGTCGTCCCCCATGAGTGAGAGGGTCACGTTGGTGCCCTGCTGGAACGGAGGGCCCATGCCCTCGATGGTGTCCGAGACGTAGAGGCGGATCAGCTCGGTGACCTCGAGGGATCCGTGCATGATCTTGTCGGCGTTCGGGTCGCCCTCGGGCACGGCGTGGAACTCGCCGAAGGTCGCGAACTGCGGGGTCGCACCGAGCGCCTTGCCGTAGAACTCGAAGGCCTCACGGGCGTTCCCCGCGAAGTTCAGGTAGGGGTGGAGTGCTGCGGGCATGGCGTCCTCCTCGACGTCGGCGCCGGCAGGATGCCGGTCACGCGAGGCAGCCTAGCGGCGCGCTCCGACGAAGGAACCGCCGCGCCGGGAGGAGGGGTTGACGTCAGCGGTCCCGGCGGCAACCATATGGTTGCATGGCACTGATGAGAGACGAGATCACCCGGAGCATCGACATCCAGGCTCCCCTCGAGGCGGTCTGGGCGCTGGTCTCCGAGCCCGGCTGGTGGATCAACGACGGAACTCTCGGCGGACACCGCACCGAGCGCGACGGCTCCACCTGCCGAGTCCACGACGCGACCCTGGGCACCTTCCCTGTCGGGATCGAGGTGCTCGACCCTCCGCACCGGGCCGTGTTCACCTGGCTCGCCGGGGAGCGGGACGACGGCGAGGGCGATGCCGGGATGCCCAGTACTCGCATCGAGTTCGTCCTGGCTGAGGAGCAGCCCGGAACCGTCACGCTCACCGTCACCGAGTCCGGGTTTTCCGCGATGACGACGGAGCAGCACGCGCGGAACTACGGGGACAACGTCTCGGGCTGGGAGCTCGAGATCTCCCTCGCCCGCGACGCGCTCGAGGCACGGGGCTCGCACGAGGGGCCGATCCCGCAGGAGGGTGCGGATGTCTGAGGGGACAGAGCAGCACGAGGCGCACGCCGCCTCCGCGGAGGTGCTCAAGGCGCTCGCCGACCCCGTGCGCCTGCAGATCATGGACAGACTCGCGGCGCGCCCCCGTGGCGTCACCGATCTCGCGCGCACACTTCCGATCACGCGCCAGGGCACCTCCAAGCACCTCGGAGTGCTGCGTCGGGCGGGCCTTGTGGAGACACGGCCGGGGCCGACGGGCGAGAGCTATCGCGTGATCCCGGCCCCCGTCGACAAGGCGTCGCGCATGCTCGCCCGCGCCGCTGATCGCTGGACGACGCAGCTCGAGCTCCTGAAGCGGGCCGCTGAGATCGCTGCGGACGGGAGCGGTGCCCCGGAGGCCGCCGATGAGGCCGACGGCGGTGTGCGGCCTGCCTCGCCCGACTCGACCTCTTGAGCGCTCAGCTCTCCCGCAGCGCGGCGACCCGCGCCTTCTCCAGGGCCTCTCGCTCGGAGATGTCGAGCTGCCGGGAGGCGGCCTGGACGTCGCGGAACTCGGGCTCTCGCCGCACCACGCGGCCGGAGGAGTCCCGCGCGATCTTCACGCGCACGGGCTGTCCGTCCACCTCGACCTGCTCGAAGGAGCGGGTGCGGATCGAGCGGTCGACGCCGAACCGGCGCACGCCGAGGCTGCCCGTCAGGTCCATGATCAGGGAGGATGCGGACTCCTCATCGCCCTCGCGCACGAGCGCGTGGACCGTGATCCCGGGCCGCCCCTGCTTCATCACGATCGGTGTCAGCCACGCGTCCAGCGCGCCCGATCCGAGCAGACTCGTGATCACGCCGGGCCACAGACGCGGATCGAGATCGTCGACGTTCGCCTCGAGCTGGATCGCCGCGCGGGGGGTCGCGTGCGCGTCGGCCGCGTCGGCGGTCGCAGCGCCGTCGGACTCGTCACCCGCGCCGACGGGAGCGCCCGCGGTGCCCACGCCGCCGGTCGTCGTTCCGTGTGCGCGCCCCGGTGCGGCGTCGCGGCCCACCATCACCCGCACCACGTTCGGGCGTCCCGGGGTGTCCTTGGTGCCGGCGCCGATGCCCACGGTCTCGACGGTCAGCGCGGGCTGGGGGCCCGCGGTCTGCGCGAGTGCCCGCACGAGGGCGACGCCGGTGGGCGTCGCGAGCTCGCCGATGCCGGGCGCGACGCCCGGGGGCACCGGTCGCGACGGGTGGGCGTGGGGCCCGCCGACGACGTGCGGCGCAAGCTGCTCGTCCGCGTCCGCGTCCGCGTCCGACCCGGTGCCGGTGCCGGCAGTCGGGTCGGTCGGAGCCTGGGCGTGGGGATCCGGATGGCCGGCGACGACGGCTTCCTGGATGGAGTGGGAATGGCCGACGCCGTCGCCGCTGACCACGTGCGGCAGGTGCCGGAGTCCGTAGGGATTCTCGTGGTGGTCCGAGCGACCGTGGTCGTGGTCGTGGTCGTGCCCGCTGTGTCCGTGGGGATGCTCATGCCCGTGCGAGTGGTCGTGGTCGTGGTCGTGCGCATGCGCGTGATCGCCGCCGTGGTCGTGGTCGTGACCCGGGCCGTGGCTGTGCCCGTGCGAGTGTCCGCGGGAGGGGAGCAGCTCGCCGGCGACCGTCGGCCAGCCCTGTGCGAGACGCACCACGGCCGGCACCGGCACCGGGATGTCGCCGTGGGCCGCGCGGATGCGCCCGGATCCGACGGCGATGACGCTGCCCACCGCTCCCGCGATCCCGAGCTGCCGCCACGCCTCGCAGGCGCCGATCACATCGGCCAGGGAGTCCAGAGCCCCTACCTCGTGGAAGTGGATCTGCTCGGGCGGGAGGCCGTGGGCGAGGCCCTCGGCGTCGGCCAGGCGCGAGAAGGCGTCCAGGGCGAGCTCGAGGGTGCGCACGGGCGCCGTGCCCTCCTCGCGCGCCGTCTCGAGCATCGTCCGGATCGATGACCAGGTGCGATGGGGCGGATCCTCGACCAGCAGTTCCACGTCGACCTTCGTGGCCTGTTGCCCGGAGCGGTCGACCGTGCGCCGATTGAAGCGGACGGAGCCGGGGATCAGCGCGTCGAGCACGGCCTGGACCGCGTCGAGGTCCGCCCCCGCGTCCACGAGCGCGCCCAGGAGCATGTCACCGGCGATGCCGGCGGTCGCGTCGATGTAAGCGGTCCTGCCGTCGACGGCGGGGCTGGTGGGGGGAAGGTCCGGCTGCGCGCTCATGTCGACCGATGCTAGTGGGCACGGCCGGGAAGAGCCCCCTCTGGTTCCTCGGGTTGCCTCGCCGTAGGGTGATGAGTCCGGAGCGAGGAGGCCCCGATGTCGTACCCCGTGCTCAGCTGCACCGCCCTCGATGCGCGCGACTGCCGCGCGCTCGCCGAGTTCTACCGCGAGCTGCTCGGCCTGCACTACCGCGAGGGCGACGACCCTCCGGCCGACGGCGCGGCCCCCGACGACTCGGACTGGCTCGTCCTGCTGGATGACCAGGACCGTCGCGTCCTCGCCGTGCAGGAGAAGACGGGCCTGCGGCCCTCGACATGGCCCAGCGAGGAGATCCCCATGCAGCTGCACATGGACTTCCGCGTGAGTGACACCGACGAGCTCGAGACCCAGCGCGCTCGCGCGGAGTCCCTCGGCGCGCGACTGCTCATGGACCGCTCCGACGATGCCGACGAGCCGCTGTACGTCATGGGCGACCCCGAGGGGCACCCGTTCTGCCTGCTCGTGGGCTGAGACCGAGGACCGACGAGAAGCACCTTGACCCTGCCACCGTGTCAGCCGCGAAGGTGAGCCCATGGCCGAGATCTCGCACCTGATGAGCATTGGGCAGTTCAGCTCCCTGAGCAGGCTGTCCGTGCGCATGCTGCGCCACTACGACGCCCACGGCGTCCTGGTGCCCGCAGAGACCGACGCCTGGACCGGGTACCGCCGCTACGCGCCGGCGCAGCTGGCCGACGCGGCGGACATCCGGATGCTCCGGGACGTCGGCTTCGGCGTCTCCGCCATCGGAGCCCTCCTCGCCGTCCGCGGCACCCCGGCCTGGTCCGACGCCCTGCGGCTGCAGCGCGAGACCCTCGTCGAGGAGCTGCGCGCGTCCCAGGGAAGGCTCTCCCTGATCACCCGCCTGCTCGACGAAGGAGAGCCCACCATGTCCATCACCCTGACCCGCACCACCGTCCCCGCCATCACCGTCGTCGCCCTGCGCGGCACCGTCCCGACCTACTCCGACGAGGGTCGGCTCTGGCAGCGGATGATGCCGGCGCTTTCCGCCCAGGGCATCGTGCCCGTCGGCCCCGGCGGCGTCATCGAGCACGACGACCAGTACATGGACCAGGATCCCGACCTGTCGATCTTCCTGCCCGTGCCCGCGGGCACGGAGGCCGCGGACGAGCTCGAGATCCTCGAACTGCCCGCGCGCGACTGCCTGGTCGCGCGCGTCACCGGCGCCTACGACCAGATCAGCGAGGCCCACGACCTCATCAATGAGCGCCTGGCCTCCGAAGGCCTCGCGGCGCGCGCGGACGGCACGCTCGCGGGCCACGCCTTCAATATCTACCTGACCTCGCCCGACCAGGTGAGCGAGGAGGGGCAGCTGACGGACGTCTGCCAGCCGCTGGCCTGAGCTCAGGCCGCTCCGGCCTCCGCACGGATGAGCGCGTGCGACTCGTCCAGGCGCTCCCAGACGTCGGGCCGCTGCGGGTCGACGACGATCGAGAGCGGTCCGGCGTAGCCGGCGTCGGCCATCAGGCGCAGGCAGGCCCGGTAGTCCTCGGCGTCGAGCGACTCGTCCTCGCCGAAGCCCGCCTTGGCCTGGCAGGCCTCGGCGAGCGGCGCGACGCGCGCCAGGTCGGCGTACTTGTGCTGGCCGGTCCAGTTCCCGAAGTCCGCGAGGAAGCCGATCGCACCCTCGCAGCGGTCGAGCAGCTCGAGCGTCGAGTCCGCGTCCAGGAGCAGGCCCTGCCAGTTCTCCACGAGCACGCGGATCCCGTCATGGTCCGCCGCGAGCGCGCGCAGCGATGCCGCGCTGCGGGCGATCGTCTCGGGCGAGGGCGACTGGTCCCCGGCGCTCACGCGCACCTTCGGGGCGCCGAGCTGCTCGGCCACGCCGATCCAGTCGTCGATCCAGGCGCGCCAGCGCTCGCCCTCGGCCGGATCGGCGAGGTCGCCGTGATCCACGAGGAAGCACTCGAGCGCGACCCCCGCGTCGGTGAAGGAACTGCGCAGGTCATCCAGGTATCCGCGGTCCGTCGAAGGCAGGGAGAAGTGGCAGATCTGTGCGCTCGCGAAGCCGTGCGAGGCGAGCAGCGCGGGCAGGTCCAGCAGGGCGACGGGGTCTGCCACCCCGTCGGTGCGGCCCTCGAGCGCAGGCATCGTCCCCGGTGCCGCGAAGCTCCCGAGGGTCCGGAACAGCGACCACGTGTGGATGGCCTTGGTGGGATCTGGGGTCATGTCCGCTCCTGGCTCGACTGCGCGTCCTCGTGCGCGGTCCAACCTATCCCGCCTATCCCGCGGTGGCGCCAGATCCCGGTCAGGATCGGGGGCCGGACTCGTGCGGGGAGCGCTTCGCGAGGGCGACCACGTAGCGGCAGTCGTCCTGGTCTTCGCTGCGGAACGAGGTGGGGGAGGGAGGGCCCAGGGTCAGGCAGTCCCCGGGGCCGAGCATGTGCTCCGAGGTCCCCTCGATGACGCGGAGCGTGCCCTCGAGCACCCATACCTGCTGGTCGAGGGCGCGGTAGGCGCCGGCCGGATAGTCGACGCGCGCCCCTTGCGGGAGCAGGACGTCGACCAGCTCCAGGCGGGAACCGCTGGGGGAGACGGCCCGACGCGCGTAGCCGGTCTCGGGGTCCGTCCAGGTCGGCTGCGCCTTGGCGCGGCGCACGCGGGATCCGTCGGTCTCGGCGCGCGCGATGAGCTCGGAGAGGGTGAGGCCGAGCCCGGTGGAGAGCCGGGCGAGGAGGGCGGCGGTGGGCTGCGCCTCGGCATGCTCGATGCGGGCGATCATCGCCCGGGACACCCCGGAATCCTCCGCCAGGCGCGCACGGGTCAGCCCCTGCTCCTCCCGCGCGGCGCGGACGATGCGTGCGAGGGCGACGGCGAGATCCTCGGCCATGGGACTCCTTGACACGATAGTGGTTTCGGAAGACTACTATGTGATCATGACGTCGGAGAGCGGACCCTCCCGCAGCGCGCAGAAGACCACGCCGCCGAAAGGCGCACAGCCGTGGAGGATCCGCCCCGCGGGCACAGAGGACGCCGCCGCCTGCGCGGAGATCTACGCCCACTACGTACGCACGACGGCCATCACCTTCGAGACCGAGCCGCCGGACGCGGCGCAGATGGCGCGGCGCATCGAGAGCGCGCGCGAGCGCTACGTCTGGCTCGTCCTCGAGGAGGAGGACGGCGTGGCGGGCTACGCCTACGCGGGAGCGTTCAACCCGCGCGAGGCCTATCGCTTCACGTGCGAGGTGAGCGTCTATCTCGCGCCCGACCAGCGCGGATCCGGTCGCGGTCGCGCGCTCTACGAGGCGCTGCTGCCGGCGCTGCGCGAGCGCGGGCTCCGCCGGGCGATCGCCCTGGTCGCGCAGCCGAATCCCGCGAGCGACCGCCTCCACGAGGCGTTCGGCTTCACGCCCGTGGGCACCTTCACGAAGGTCGGCTGGAAGCTTGGCGCCTGGCACGACGTCGCCTGGTCCGAACTGGACATGGCCCCGGAGGACGACGACATCGGGGAACCGCCCCCGCTGCGCTGAGCCCCGGCGGGTGTCGGCCGATGGCAACACACCGTCCCCACATGGCAACACCCGGACCTGTGCTTGTCCCCGCCGAGGCCACGGCGCATAGTGGAGCGATGAGCCAGAGCAGCACGGCGTCCCGGACCGACACCAGTCCCCGGACCAGTGCGTCCGCGCAGGACGGGGCGGCGCAGCCCACCATCCATCCGATCCCCGAGGGCCTGGCCGAGCGCGCCGCGCAGATCGGCGGCGCCGGCGGGATCCTCACCCAGGACCAGATCGACGCCTTCGTCGCCGACCAGCTCGCCGCGAGCGACCTCGACGGCAGGAGCGTCTGCCTGATCATCCCCGACGGCACCCGCTCCGTGCCCCTGCCCCGCGTGCTGCCCGCGATCCACCGCGCGCTCGCCGGACGCGCCCGCTCCGTCACCGTGCTCATCGCGCTCGGCACCCACGCCGCGATGAGCGACGAGGCCATCGGGCGGCTGCTCGGCTCCGAGCCCGGGCACCCCGAGCGCACCTACCCCGGCTGGGAGGTCGTCAACCACGCCTGGCACGACGAGTCCCAGATCGCCGACCTGGGCGAGATCCCCGCCGAGCGGATCTCCGAGCTCACCGGCGGGCTCCTCGAGGACACCCCGATGCGCGTGCAGATCAACCGCCTCGTCGTCGAGAGCGACGTCGACCTGATCGTCGGCCCGGTCTTCCCCCACGAGGTCGTCGGCTTCTCGGGCGGGAACAAGTACTTCTTCCCCGGCTGCTCGGTGCACGACGTCATCGACATCTCCCACTGGGTGGGCGCGCTGATCACCGCGAGCCGCATCATCGGCACCCTCGGCATCACCCCGGTGCGCCAGCTCGTCGACGCCGCGAGCGACCTCATCGAGACCGAGAAGCTGTGCTTCGCGATGGACGTCGCCGAAGGCGGCGCCGACCTGGGCGCCATGTCCTTCGGCGACCCGCAGGCCGCCTGGGCCGCGATGGCGAAGATCTCCGCGCGCACCCACATCACCTACGTCGAGAAGCCGTACCAGCGCATCGTCGCGATCGTCCCCGAGATGTACGAGGACATCTGGACCGGCGCGAAGGGCTCCTACAAGTCCGAGCCCGTGTGCGCCGACGGCGGCGAGGTGATCATCTATGCCCCGCACATCACCGAGGTTGCCGGCATGCACCCCGGTCTGCGCGACATCGGGTACCACAACATCGAGTACTTCACGAAGCAGTGGGACCGCTTCAAGGACCACCCCTGGGGCGAGCTCGCTCATTCCACGCACGTCACCGGCCTGGGCACCTTCGACCCGGAGACCGGCGAGGAGCGCAACCGTGTGCGCCGCGCCTTCGCGACGTCGATCCCCCCGGAGGTCTGCGCCGAGTACGCCGTCGAGTACGTCGACCCTGAGTCCCTGGACTTCGAGGCGCTGCGCGCCGACCCGGACACCCTGGTCATCGACCATGCCGGCGAGGTCCTGTTCCGCCTGGCGAGCGAGAGGGACGGCCAGTGAGCGCCCCGCCCGCCTCCTCCGCGTCCCCCGCTCTTCCTGCGTCTCCCGCTCCGTCGGCGTCCCCCGTCGCGCCGGGGGAACCGCCGTCGGCCGACGGGGCCGGCGCCTGGTCGGGAACCATGACCCCGGAGGCGCTGAGCGGGGAGCCCCTGCGTCTGGCCGACGCGGTCGCCGCAGAGCTCGAGGGAGTCGAGCGACTCGGCGTCGCCTACTCGGGCGGCGTCGACTCCGCGACGCTGCTCGCGCTCGCCGTCCGCGCCCTCGGGCCGGAGCGGGTGGTGGCGCTGCTGGGCGTCTCGCCGTCCCTCGCCGCGCGCGAGCGCACGATCGCCCATCGCGTCGCGGACCTCATCGGCGCGGAGGTCGTCGAGATCCGGACCCACGAGGGCGAGCGCGAGGAGTACCGGCGCAACGACGTCGACCGCTGCTTCTACTGCAAGGACGAGCTGTTCACCCGGATCGACGACGAGGTCGCCCGCGAGCTCGGGCTGGACGCCGTCGCCTACGGCGAGAACGCCGACGACGCCCTGCGCCCCGACCGGCCCGGCGCCGAGGCCGCGACCCAGCACCGCGTGCTGCGACCCCTCGCCCGCATCGGTATGGTGAAGTCGCAGGTCAGGGACGTGGCGCGGGTGCTCTCGCTGCCCGTGGCGGACAAGCCGGCCGCCCCCTGCCTCGCCTCCCGGATCCCGCACGGGCAGGAGGTCACCCCGGAGAAGCTCTCCCAGATCGAGCAGCTCGAGGCCGCCCTCATCGACGCCGGGTTCAGCGACTGCCGCGTGCGCCATCACGGCGACATCGCCCGCCTCGAGCTCCCGGCCGACGAGCTGCCCCGGGCCGTCGTCCCCGGGATCCGCGAGCAGCTGCAGCGCGCCGGCAAGGACGCGGGCTTCCGCCACGTCGCCCTGGACCTCGGCGGCATGCAGTCCGGCGCCTTCACCCTGCAGATCCTCAACGCGCGGGGGAGCTTGTGAGCGGGTCCGGGGACGGCGTCATCGACGGCCTGGTGACGCTGGACCTCGACCGCGCCCGGCGGCGCGGGGCACCCGAGGCCGTGCTGTGCGACGGCAAGACCGTCGCCCAGGTCGGCGCCATCGCCCGCGAGTACGCGCGCCTCATCGCCGAGCGCGACGCGCGGCCGACGCCGGATGGCGTAACTGCGCCCGACGAGCGAGCGGCGCCCGCCGGGGCAACCGCGCCCGCAGGGGAGACCACGCACGAAGGGGGACCTGCGCCGCTGGGCCCGATCCTCTTCACGCGGGCCGACGAGGAGCGCGCTCGCGCCGTCCTCGAGGCTCTCCCCGACGCCCATCACGATCCCGAGGCGCGCCTGCTCGCGTGGCCTCCCCAGCCGCCCGCCCCGAGCGGCGGCCTGGTGATCGTCGCCTGCGCCGGCACGAGCGACCTGCCCGTCGCCCGCGAAGCACTGCTCACCGCACAGCACCTGGGGCGCCCCGCCCGACTCATCGCCGACATCGGCATCGCCGGCCTCCACCGCCTGCAGGCCCGCCTCCCCGAGCTTCGGGAGGCGGCGTGCGTGATCGTCGCCGCGGGCATGGACGGCGCGCTCCCCACCGTCGTCGCAGGTCAGATCGCCGCTCCCGTGGTCGCACTGCCCACCTCCGTGGGCTACGGCGTGGCGGCGGGCGGCGTCACGGCCGCCCTCACGATGCTCTCCGGCTGCGCCCCGGGCATCGGCGTGGTCAACATCGACAACGGCTACGGCGCCGGGCATCTCGCCGCCCAGATCGCGCGCTGGGCTCCCGGGCCGTTCAGCGATTCGGGCACCGATCTCCGCGGCTGAGCACCCCCGTTCCCGCGCCCCCGCTCGCATCCCCCGCCCTCGCCGGCAGTGTCGGTGGTCTCTCGTCGGCAGACGGTCGTCCGTCGGCTTCCGTCGGTCGGCTGCCCAGTTCAGTTGTCGCCCACCGGCTTATAGCGGCACCCTCTGCCAAATAAGGCAGAGGGTGCCGCTATACGCCTTCGCACGACACAGCCCCCGCGAAGCTGACCGCCGCACGGGCCCGCCGGTGCAGCGCGGCGGTCGGTCGCACCGTGGCCGTCGGTCGCACCGCGGCCGTCGCCCGCGTCGGCCTCCTCACCGCCTCCGCGGAGCGGGTCGGCGAGACCCTCCCCTGTGAGCCGGATCTCGTGACCGAAGGGTCGGAGGGTCTTCCCATCGCCCTTCTGACCAGCGCCGCGGCCCGGCAACGTGGCAACTCATGGCACGGCATGGGGCACCTGGGTGCAGTGGAGCACACACTCGGGCGTGGTCCTGCGCCGCCGGGCGAGCCCTCGGAAGGTGAGCCATCGACGTGCTCCCGTGGAGCAGGATCCCGCGGCGTCCGACGCCGCGACCCCGCGCACCGCAGCACGAGCGGAATCGCATCGAAGGAGATGACATGACACAGCCACAGCCCGCCGGTCCCGGCGACCCGTCGCCCGAGGCGCTGCGCGCCGCCCGGCCCGATCCGCGCGCCGCCATGGAGAGGCTGCCGTTCCGCAAGGTCTTCGCCTACGGCGCGGGCGACGCCGGCTGCAACACGGCCTTCGCCTTCGCCGGGAACTTCCTGCCCCTCTACTTCATCACCGTGCTGGGCCTGCCCGCCGGCGTGGTCGCGACGATCTCCCTGGTCGTGCTGATCTGGGACGCCTTCGCCGACGTCATCGCCGGTCGCATCGTCGACTCCACGATGACCCGCTGGGGCAAGTTCCGCCCGTTCATCCTGTTCGGCAGCCTGCCGCTGATGATCATGACGGTGCTGCTGTTCACGATCCCCCACATGGGCAGCCAGGGCCTGACCGCCGTGGTCGCCGCCGTCATCTACGCGGTGTGGGGCTTCGTCTACTCGATGGTGAACATCCCCTACGGCTCGCTGGCCCCTGCGATCACGCAGGTCGCCGAGGACCGCGGCAAGCTCGGCGCCGCCCGCACCTACGGCGGCCAGATCATCACCCTGCTGCTCGTGCTCGTGATATCCCCGCAGATCAACCAGCATCAGGGCGACGCCGACGCCCTGCAGCACTCCATCACCATCAGCGCCCTCGGCTTCCTGGTCCTGGGCATGGTCCTGTTCATGATCACCTTCTTCGGGGTGCGCGAGCGCGTGTTCCGCGAGACCCCCAAGCTCAGCGTGCGCCAGTCCCTGCGGGTCATCCGCACCAACCGTCCGCTCGCGTTCCTGTGCGCCTCGAGCGTGATCTTCCTGGGCGGGATGTACGGAATGCAGGCGGTCGCCGCCTTCTTCACCACCTTCGTGCTGGGCGACGCGACGCTGTTCATCTGGCTGACCCTCGCGGGCGTCGTCGCGAACCTCGTGATCGCGCCGTTCGCTCCGAAGATCATCGGCAGCATCGGCAAGCGCCGCGGCTACCTGGTGGGCTGCACGGCGTTCGTGGTCGGCGGCATCATCATGCTGCTGCTGGGCCACGTGTTCGCCTTCGCGCTGCTGGGCTACTTCCTCATCAACCTGGGCGTGGGCCTGAACAACACCCTGATGTGGGCCCTCGAGGGCGACACCGTCGAGTACGGCGAGTGGAAGAACGACGACCGCGCCGAGGGCGCCACCTACTCGCTGTTCTCCTTCGCCCGCAAGATGAGCCAGGCCGTGGGCCGCTACCTCGCCCTCAGCTTCATCGCCCTGTTCGGCTTCATGGAGGGTTCGGACGCGGTCGCCACCGCCACGAACACCTCGGACCACGTGCGCCTGGGCCTGTCCCTGGTCATGGGCGGTCTGCCGATCCTCATGGGCGTCCTCGCCGCGCTCGTCATGAAGTTCTACCCGATCGACGAGAAGACATTCAGCACCATGGTCGAGGAGCTCCACGAGCGCCGCGAGGCCGAGGGAGCGGGAACCGGGGCCTGACCGAGGTCGGTCCCGCACCCGCACGCACGTGCCTACGGCGCGGCGGCCAGGAAGTCCCAGCGCGAGAGATCGCTCGCGAAGGGGTCGGGGTCGCGCACGGGCGGACGCTCGGACGTCTGCCGGATCGCGGTGATCGCGTCGGTGCGGAACCCGCGCACGCCATCCCGCAGTCGGCACCAGCCGACGAGGATCCAGTTGCCGCGCACCAGGATCATCCCCAGCGGCTCGACCGAGCGCTCGGTGCGCTCGCCCGTGCGGGGGTCTCTGTAGGCGAGCTCGACCACCCTCGGCTCGACGAGCACCTCGCGGACGACGCGGGCCACCTCGTCCTCCGTCGGGACGTCGGGGGCCATGAGCGCCACGCGCGCGGCGAACGCGCGCCCCTGCGCCCGCTGCTGCGGACTCATCGCGGCGAGCACCTTGTCCCGCACCCGACCGGCATCCCGGGCGAGCGGGGAGCCGTGCATGACGCCGAGGCCGGCGAGCACGGCGAGAGCCTCGGACGGCGTGATCGCCAGGGGCGGCAGGGAGTAGTCCCGACCGATCGCGAAGCCTCCCGTGCGCCCCGGGACCCCGAAGATCGGGACGCCCGCCTCCTGCAGCGCACGGATGTCCCGTTCAACCGTGCGCGTGGAGACCTCGAAGCGCTCGGCGAGGCGCGGCACGGGGATCGGCTGCTCGGCCCGCGCGCGCAGGAGGTCCACGAGGGCACGGTGACGGTCGCTGCGCTTCACGGGACCACGGTAGGCGCGCAACGGGGGAACACGGTCCGGAAACACCGACACACAGCTGTCGTCGACGCCCCGTTTCCTGGAGTCTCCACGCAGGTGACAACGCCCTCCAGGAGGAGCCATGACCGACACGCACACGCCTCGCGGACTCGCCGAGACCTACTTCCTCTGCTGGCGCCGTCGCGACTTCACGGACCTCGCCCCGCAACTCGCCGACGAGGTCACCTTCGACGGCCCGCTCGCCTCCGTCCGCGGGAGGGAGGACTGCCTCGAGGGACTCGTCGGGCTCGCCAGGGCCACCACTCATCTCGAGGTGGAACGGCGATTGGTCGACGAGAACGACGTCATGACCTGGTTCTCGCTCGGCGTGGGCGGCTCCGAGCCGACGCCGGTGGTCAACTGGTGCCACGTCGAGGACGGCCGCATCCGCGCCATCCGTGTTGCCTTCGACCCCCGGGGGATCCTCGCGGCGGGGTGACAGTGCGCGCGATGCCCCGACGTCGGGCCCGTGCCCGCCTCGGGGTCGGGCCCGGGTCCCGACGTCCGTCGTGCTCGTCTCCCGGGCTACCCTGGGACCCTGCCGCTGGTCGGCCGACGGAGTCCCAGGGAGGCACAGGATGACGGAGAAGGAGCACGTCACCATCTATGACGTGGCCCGCGAGGTGGGGTGCGCCCCGAGCACGGTCTCGCGCGCCTTCTCCCGTCCCGGTCGCGTCAGCGCCGCCACCCACGCGAAGGTCATGGATGCCGCGCGCCGCCTCGGCTACCGCACCGACGCCCCCGACCAGCAGGAGCGGCAGGGAAGGCAGGGGCGACTGGGCGTCGCCGCACCCGATCTGTCGAACCCCTACTTCGCCGAGGTCCTCTCCGGCATGCAGGAGGCCGCCCACGTCGCCGAGTACCTGCCGATCCTCCTGGACTCGGGTGAGGACGAGGAGCGCGAGCGCATCTCCCTCGAGCGCTCCCTCGAGGTGGTCGACGGCATCGTGCTCACCGGCACGCGACTCTCGGACGCGACGCTCCTGCAGCTGGCCAAGCGCGTGCCGATCGTGGTGCTGAACCGTCGGGTGGCCGGCCTGGACTCGGTCACGCCGGACTACGAGCACGGCATCAGCCAGGCGGTGGCGCACCTGGCCACGCATCACGTGCGCACCGTGACCTACGTGGCCGGTCCCGCGAACTCGTGGTCCGACGGCGAGCGCTGGCGCTCCACCCGCACCATCGGCACCTCCCACGGCATGCGCGTGCACCGCATCGGCCCGTTCCCCCCGACCTCCCGCGGCGGGGAGGACGCCTTCACCGAGCTCATCGAGTCCACGCGCGGGGCTGGCGATCCGCTGCCCGACGCGGTGATCTGCTACAACGACCTGCAGGCCCTGGGTCTGCTGGTCGCGGCCCTGCGCAGCGGCATCCGGGTTCCCCAGGAGCTGCAGGTCATCGGCCACGACGACATCCCGCTCTCGCGACTGGTCGGAGCCGGCCTCACCACCGTCGCCGCGCCCAAGCGCGAGCAGGGACGGGTCGCCGTGGACCGCATCGTGCGCCGCATCCGCCAGCCCTCCAGCGTGAAGGGCCCCGTCGAGGGCGCGCTGCCGGTGCGCCTCGTGGTGCGCGGCAGCACGGGCGGGCGCGAGGCCGCCGCGGTCGGGCGTGACGGATCCGGCGGACGCGACGGATCCGGCGGTCGCGACGGAGCGGGCGGACGCGAGAAGCGATGAGCGGAGGGGTGGAGGAGCACGAGGGATCCCGCACGCGCGGCCTGTTCTCCGCGGAACGGGCGAAGGCGTACGTCGACGCTGTGGTCGCGATCGCGATGACCCTGCTGATCCTGCCGCTCATGGAATCGGTCGCGGAGGCCGCCGGGAATGAGCTCAGCGCGAGCGAGTGGCTGGGTGAGCACTGGTCGCAGATCATCAGCTTCGTGCTCAGCTTCTTCATCATCGCGCTGTTCTGGATCCGCCACCATCAGCTGTTCGCGGACGTCGAGGCCGTCTCCAACACCCTGCTGTGGATCACCGTGCTGTGGATGCTCACGATCGTGTGGATCCCGGTCTCCACCGCGATGACCGGGCAGCTGGAGACGGGGAGGGTCGTCGAGGCCCTGTACATCGGATCGATGATCGCGACGTGCCTCTGCATGATCGTCACCCGCCGCTACCTGCGCCGACATCCCGAGCTGCACGAGGTGGAGCCGGAATCGATGCGCCGCGGGATGCTCGTCGACCTGTCGATGGGCATCCTGTACGCGGTCGCGCTGGTGCTCGCGATGATCATTCCGCAGGTCGGCTACTTCGGGCTGTTCGTCCTGCTGTTCGTGCGGACGCTCGCGAACGTGCTCGAGCGCTCGCCGATCGCCCGCTGACCGCGGGGGACGGTCGTCGGACGGAGCTGTCCCGTGGGGTCCGGCGGAGGCGACCGCGTCGCGCGACTCGGTCAGGGCAGCAGCGTGTGCACCCAGGGCGTCTGGGTAGGCACCAGCTCGCGAGGGACGGGTCGGGGCGCTGGGCCGCCGGGCACGGGGATCGCCGTGATCGCCATCCAGTCCGTGCCCTCCGAAGGTGCCAGTCCTGGCACCTCGCGCATCATCGTCCACTCCTCGCGCATCGTGAGGTGGGAGTCGATGAGCAGCTCGTCGCCGTCGGCGCTCGCCTCGATGAGCGCGGCCAGGCACGCCTCCTTGTCGGCGCGCGAGCTCGGGCCGACGTAGGGGCGCGAGAGCAGCGAGACCTCTCGCGCACCGCCCTCGTCGTCCTCCGCCGGCCACACCAGGACGGCGGCGACGAGCCGGCCGTCCCGTCGCAGTGCTCGGCTGCGGTCGCGGTCCCAGGTGGACGGTGACTGGGGATCGTGGTCCTCGCCGAGCTCGACGAGAAGCGACTCGCGCGGCGCGGTCGGAGACCAGGACGCGTGCTGGTCGATGTAGTGGTCGACCTCGAGCGCGAGGAGGTCGCCCGGCTCCTCGGCGAGCGCGGGACCGATCTCGGCGGAGCCCATCGGACCGTGCTGCGCCGCCCACGCGCGCATCTCGGGACCGACGACGTAGCGCCACGGTGGCGTGACCTGCACGGCGATCCCGCCGAAGCGTTCCGCGAGCTGCTGATCGGCGACCTGATGCTCGTAGATCTTCATCCGGGGAGGCACCGTCGAGGCGTCGACCTGCGCCCGCAGCAGCGCATCGTCCACGCCCTGGCCTTGGAAGTCAGGCGCCACCTCGAGAAGCATGACGCGCGAGCCGGGGTGCACCGTGTTGTCGACGGCGCGGCAGTGCCCGACGATGCGCTCGCCTGCGCCGGTGGGCGCGACCGCGACGAAGGAGCGCCGGTTGCCGCCCGGTCGCCAGCGGTCCCCGATCAGATCGGGGAAGGCGCCCGAGAAGGCGGCGGCGTCCTCGGCCGTCGCCGGGCGCACGCCGACCTCCGTCGGACCGCCGTTCATGCCGATGCCCCGTGCTGGGCGAACGCCCCGCCGTCGGCGAAGACGCGCTCGACGAACCGCTCGGCGATGCGGGCGTGCGCCTCGGGGCCCGGGTGGAGGGCATCGGGCAGCGGCAGCTCCGCCTCGTCCTGCGCACCATAGAGATCGAGGCCGTCGATGTGGTGCAGCTGCGGATCCTCGCGAGCGGCGCAGACCTCCGCGAGCGCCTCGCGGACGGCGGTCAGGTCCAGCCGACCTCCGGCGGTGTCGGCCGGATCGCCGGTGGACATGAAGCGGATCTCCCCGCGCGCGAGCGCCTGCGGATCCAGGGCGCTGGGCCCGGGAGTCCCTTCGAACAGGCTGCAGTGGAGCGGTGAGACGAGCACGAGGGGCGTGTCCGGGTGGCCCTGGCGGATCGTGTCGAGGAAGCCGTGCATGGCGGGGACGAGTGCCCGCCGGCGCATGATGTCGCCTCCCACCAGGTTGATGCCCAGCTTGAGGCTGATGACGTCGGCCGGCGCGTCCCGGATGGCCTGCGCGACGGGGGCATCGACGAGGGCGCTCCCTCCGAAGCCGAGATTGCGCAGGTCCGCGCCCACGGCGCGGGCGGCGAGCACCGGCCAGGTGCCCAGCGGGGTCGCGGCGTTCGAGCCGTGGCTGATGGAGCTCCCGTGGTGCACCCAGCGCGTGCCCGAGGGGGCGACGGGACGCACGAGCGGCCGACCGGTGCCCGTGTCGGCCTCCGCGCGCAGGGACTCCAGCAGGATGTCCTCGCTGTACGGCAGCCACAGCTCCACGCGATGCGTGCCGGTCCGAAGCTCGATGCGGGAGGTGTGCGCGGGGCCGGGGCTGGACGACGTCTCCCCTGTGGAAGGGTCGTTGATGACCAGCGTGCCGCCGGTGAGGACGTCGTGGGAGACCGCCTCGCCGTCGATGACGATGTCGAGCACGCCGCGCGGGCGATGGGCCGTGGGGAACGCCCCGCGGGCGCTGCGCATGGTGAGCTCGAGGGCCCGGGCGTCGGTGTCCAGCACGAGACGCACGCCTGCGGGCTGCTGCTCCATGGCCATCAGCCTGGGCTCGGGCCAGAGCCGCCGCAGCCAGGCGGGCAGGCGATGGATGCGCACTCCCTGGGCGGTTCGCTCGAGGTCCGCGTGGCCGTGGACGAGGGGGTCGGTGATGTCGATCGCGTGCACCCGGTCAGCCTGTCACGGCCCGTCGGCGTGCGCAGGGGACTTCGGAGCGCAGGGGACTTCGGCGTGCGCCCGGCACTCACCGGGGCCGGTGGGTGGGCCCCTCAGAACCTGCGCTGCATGTCGGCCACCTCGTCGTCCGCCCGGAAGCCCGCGGAGAGGTAGGTGGGCACCGCGCCCGAGAGGGAGCTCGGCGTGCACACGAGCGCGCTCGAGGCGCCCATCGCCCGCAGCGCATGGAGCGCGGAGAGCGTGATCCCCCGGCCGAACCCGCGTCCGCGGTGGTCGGGGTGCACGGCGACGGGCTCGAGCAGCCCGGGCCGGCCGGGGCCCGCCGACCAGACCGTCGCGATCGCGACCGCCGCATAGTCGTCATCGCGGCCGAGCAGCGTGAGCGACGAGCTCGCGAGCGGGGTCGCGGCCATCACGGTCCAGTCGCGGGCGCGCCCTCGCAGCTCGGCGGGCGAGGGGTCGCGCCGTCGGAACGCGGAGAAGTGGACGCGCGCCCACTCCTCGACGGGGGAGAGCCGCGCGGGCAGGCCCTGGTCGGTCGGCCGGGCGTCGTCCGGGCCCGATGCATCGGGGGTCGGTTCGTCCTCCGTGAAGTCCGGGGCGGACTGCGGGTCGACGACATCGGCGGAGGCCAGCGCGTCGCTCATGTCCGGCATCGGACCCAGATCCAGGCGGAGCGGCGTCCAGAGCTCGCCCTCCTCCCAGGCATCCGCCGCGAGGGTGCGCCTGAGCGCGGCCGCGCCGCGCGCCTCGACCGCACCGGGGCCCGCGTCGAGGATGCAGTGCGAGGGATCGGCCAGATCGCTCGAGATCCGTCGGGCCAGGGCCGCGTCGTCCTCCGCGCCGGGGGCGAAGGCCAGACGCAGCAGGTCCGGGCCGTCGAGCAGCCCGATCGCGACCGGCACGTCGTCCAGCTCCCAGACCCGGGTCGCCGCGGCGGTCGCCGGGAGCCCCTTCATGCTGTGCCAGCCCTGGTCGCCGGGGTGAAGCTGCAGCGGTGCGTCGTCCCGCTGCCAGGTGGCGAGGGCGTCGGCGGCGAGGAGCAGCTCGGGGACGCTGGGGGCGCGCAGTGTCGGGTCCATGGCACAAGCACACCGCGTCCGGGCTCGCGTGGCAATCCGAGAGCCGGACGAGTGGGCCATCAGGCGACGTCGGCGAGGATCTCGAAGCGCGCGAGGCGCTCGCGGTAGTAGTCGGCGTGCGCGGCGACCGGCTCGATCGTGCTGCGCACCGGGATCGGCGCCCGCTCGGCGTCGGGCACGGTCTGCTCGAGGGCGAGCAGGGCGGCGCCGCGCATGGTGGAGCGGGAGATCGCGACGTGGTCGATGGGGGTCTGGAGGGCGTCGGCCAGCACGTGCAGCCAGGCGGGAGCGTTCTCCGTCATGCCGCCGGAGAGCACGATCCGCTGCGGGGCGCCGCCGACCTCGCGCAGCTGGTCGGCGATGCGCAGGTAGGACAGGGCGAGGCCCTCGAAGCAGCCGCGCAGCAGGTCCTCGGCGGTGGTGGAGGCGGAGACGTTCGCGAGGACCGCGCGGGCGCTGTCGCGCCACTTGGTGCCGCGCTCGCCGGAGAGGAACGGCACCACCAGCGGGTTCCCGGCCTGCGGGGCCGCACCGAGCAGGGTCTCGGTGTCGATCTGGGAGACGTCCTCGGGGATCGCGAAGCGGGTGCGGGCGAAGTCGAGGACGCGGCCGGCGTCGCTCATCGCGGAGCCGACGAGGGTGCGGCGCGCATCGACGCGGTAGGCCCAGAGGCCCCCGGGCAGGGTGCCGGTCTCGGTGTCGAGCAGCTGGCGGATCGCACCGGAGGTGGCGGTGGAGATGCCCCAGGTGCCGGGGCCGACGGCGCCGATGCCGAGGTTCGCGGTCAGGCCGTCGCCGACGACGGGGATCCAGGTGGCATCGGCGAGCGCGGGGATCCGCTTCGCGAGCGGGGTGCCCGCGACCGGCTGCCCCTGGGAGGGGTCGCGCGGGGCCCCGAGCGGATCCGCGGAGACCCCGGCGGCCTCCAGGAGCTCGGGAACGTACTCGCCGGTGCGGCGGTCGATCATGCCGCCCCAGGCGGCCGAGGCGGTGCCCAGCACGCCCTCGCCCAGCAGCTTCAGGGCGACGTACTCGCCGAGTGCCATGAAGGAGGCGGTGTGGGAGAAGACGTCGGGGTGCTCCTCGCGCAGCCAGCGCAGGCGCGGGGCGTTGTACGAGGAGTGCAGGCGGGAGCCGGTGCGGTCGTGCAGGGCGACGGCGTCGAGCTCCTCGCGCAGGGCGGTGACCTGGTCGCGGCAGCGGGTGTCCGCGTACGTGATGCACGGGGTGAGGGCGGCGCCGGAGGCGTCGACCGCGATCAGCGAGGAGGCGAACGTGTCGACGCCGATGCCGACGACGGGCCCGGGCAGGGCGCCGTCGAGGACGGCCTCCATGGCCACGCACAGCTCCTCGACGACCTGGTCGGCGTCGATCGTGGAGGTGCCGTCGGCGGCGGTGGTGAACGCATGCTCGACCTTGTGGTGGCGCGTGCCGACCTCGCGTCCGGACGCGTCGTAGACGGCGGCGCGGCTGCCGCCGGAGCCGACGTCGAGTCCGACGACGAAGGGGCCGACGGCGTCGTCGGTCGGGATCGAGAAGCGCGGGGTCACAGGTCCTCCAGCAGGTGGGCGTCACGATGCCCGGCTGCTCCGGGCGCGCTGCCGTGCGGCGTCACGGCACGGCGATGCGCTCCAGGATAGGGAAAGGGCGGCCGGACGCGCGCTCGCGGCCGCCTGTTGCCGCGGGGGACCCGACCGCGGGGTGTGCGGTGCCGCCGCGCCGACTCACTCTTCCGGCGACTCCCCGTCCGGATGCCCGAACTCCTGGGCGAAGCGCGCCCGCAGCTCCTCCCAGCCGTGGTCCATGGCCTCCATGCCCACGATGCGCTCCTGGTCGAGGCCGCTGAGCTGGGCGTCGAGCACCGCCAGGCACACCTGCCAGCCGGCCGCGAAGTACTGGGCCTGCTGCACGTCGGGCAGGCCCACCTGGATGTCCAGCCGGCCCTCCTCGATCATCCAGCCCATCGTGGCGTCGCCCCAGCGGTGGGTGAGCGCGTGCTGGCCGGCGGTCGCGAGGACGTCGGCCGTGACCGGGTCGTCCTCGGGGTTCTCTCGGCTGAGCGCCGGACCGACCTCGGTGAGCGGACGGTCGGGGACGACGGGGGACCAGCGGGCGAGCTGCTCGGGATCGGTGATCGCGCGCCACAGCTGCTCCTCGGTGCCCGCGATGTCGACCTCGAGGATCAGGGTGTCGTCGGCGATCTCGGCGCGGACGGGCAGGTCGCGGATGCGGGTGTCGATGTCCACGGGGTGCGTTCCCTCGGCGCCGGTGCTGTCGCTGCTCATGGGGCCTCCTCACGACGGATCCGCGCCGGCGTCGGCGCGGGCTCCCGTGATCATCTCACCCGGCGGTCGCGCCGGACGGGGCGCGGGACGGGGCGGCCGCGTACTGCGGCGGCTCCCCCAGCAGGGTGATCCCGGGGATGCGCTCCGCGTGCTCGGCCGCGATAGCCCACAGGCGCTGCACCATGAACTGCACGGCGGGGTTCTTCGCGGAGGACCGTCGCACCCACACCTGCAGGCTGCGCCGCGGCGCCGGGGAGCGCAGCGGGAGGACGACGACGCCGGGCGGCGGGTTCTGCTCCAGGAGCGAGGGCTGCACGCTCACGAAGCCCCCGGAGGCGATGAACCCCAGCACGGCGGAGTAGTCGGGCGGATTGACCTCGACCCGGGGCGTGAACCCGGCGGCGTGGCAGGCCGAGAGGATCCGAGCGAACCAGGTGGAGTCCAGGGGGTCGTCCGTCGCCCACGGGATCTCGGCGAGATCCGCGAGGGCCACGCTCTCGCGCGAGGCGAGCGGGTGGCTCGAGGGCACGAGGGCCACGTACGACTCCTCGAGGAGGTCGCAGAGCTGCCAGTCGGTGCCGGGCTCCGCGTCGATGTCGTCGGCGATCAGCACGTCGCCGCGCAGATCGAGCTCGCTCACCGAGCAGTCCCGGTGCAGGAGGGTGAGGGAGAGGTCGGGGAACGCCTCGCGCACGTCCTGCGCGAGGCGCGGGACCCAGGTGGCGGCGACCGACGTCATGTAGGCGAAGGTGAGGGTCCCGGAGCGTCCGTCCCGCAGGTTCGCGGCCAGGCGCTGCACGTCGTCGAGGGCGTCCAGGGCGGTGCCCGCGGCCCGCGCGATCTCCGCGCCCGCAGGGGTGATCTCGATGCCGCGGCCGGAGCGCTCCACCAGGTCGACGCCGGTCTCCCGGCGCAGCCCGGAGAGCTGCTGGCTCACGGCCGACGGCGTGTATCCGAGCGCCTCGGCGCTCGCGCGGATGCTGCCGGTCGCGGCGACGGAGCGCAGCACGCGCAGTTTCACGGGATCGAGCATGCGGCCACCCTACGACCGATCAGCAGTGCTGAACAATGGGGTAGGAATGTTCGCTTGTCCTTCCGGATGGGTGGTCGCAGGATCGACGCATGAGCGCCTTCGTCATGGGCATCGCCCTCATCCTCCTCATCGCCGCCGTCTCCGTCGCCCTGGGGGCCGCGATCCGCGTGGTCCTCGGACTCCTCCTCCCCGCTCCTCCGCCCGATGACGACCCCCGCTGGGTGCGGCGCGCCGATCCGACGCCGCGCACCCCGGCCGAGGCCTTCGAGCGCGGGAACGCCGCGATCACCCGCACCCTCGCCCCCGACGCGACCGTCCCGGTCGCCCGCCTCGCGCGGGACGTCGAGCCGCCGGCGCCGCCCGAGCCGAACGTCTCGCGCGACCAGGATCCCGTCGGCCGCGCGATCGACCGCATCGCCGTGCGCTTCTGACGGCCGTGGCGGCCAGGCTCACTTCCTGCCGGAACGCCCGCCCTCGATCTCGCCCGTGCGCTGCTCGCGTCCGATGCGCAGCAGCACGGCGGCCCAGGACCGCAGGGGCCGCCATGCGGAGCTCACCGTGGCGAGGTCGGCGCCCTCGCCGTAGCGCTCGGTGACCTCCTGCGCGAGGCGCCGCTCGTTGCGGGGGAGGGCGTCGGGGGCGTTCGCGCCGCGGATCACCACGAGCTCGGCGGCGAACGGACCGAGGCCCAGGATGCCCCGCACCTCGGCGAAGGCGTCGTCCGGGTCGAGCCCTCGAAGGTGCTCGCCGTCGAGGGTTCCCTCGAGCGCGGCGCGGGCGACGGCCCGCAGGTACTCGGCCTTGCGTCCGGGCAGGTCCAGGTCCGCCTCGAGCAGCGCGCCCGGGTCTGGGAAGGCGCCGTCCTCGCCCAGGTCCGCGGTGAGGCGTTCGCGCAGGGAGGCGGCCTGGGTGATGCGGATGCGCTGGGAGAGCACGGCCCATGCGGCCGCCTCGTAGGGGGAGTGGAACCCGCAGGGCCGCAGACCCGGCAGCTCGCGCTGCAGTTCTCCGATCACGGGATCGTGCTCGCCGACCCTCGGGCACGAGGCGGCGTCGACGTCGAGGGAGAGGAAGCGCGCGACCTGCGCGACCGCCGCCTCGGGGTCCTTCGGAGCGCTGCCGTCCGTGCGGCCGACGGTGATCCGGGCGGTCGACCCGTCCTGGACGACCTGTGCCCGCAGCGGCTCCCATGTGCGCTCGGCGCGGAACACGGTGGTCAGCGGGCCCTCCTGGGAGGGGAGTCGCTGCGGGGCGAACCCCTCCCAGAAATGGCGGCTCGTGCTGAGCGACCAGGGTCCGCTGACCTCGACGTCCCGCGTGACGGCGTGGCCGGGCGCCATCAGGCGGGGTCCTGCGCGGTGTGGGCCGTGAGCGCGTACCCCTCGGGGCCGACGAAGGTCAGGGTGCGGCCGAAGGGCGAGTCGGTGACGGGGTCGAGCACCTCGACGCCCGCGCCGACGAGGTGATCGTGCAGGGCATCGGCGTCCTCGACCGCGAGCCACAGGGCGACCCCGGTACCGGGCCGCGGGCTCGCCGCGCCGAGGTCGACGCCGGGCAGCGGCTCGCGCACCGCGAAGGGGATCGGGGAGGTCACGAAGACGACGGCGCCCGGAGGGGACGCGGGCGCGCGGCGCAGGCCCAGGTGCTCCTCGAAGAAGGTCGCGGCGGCGTCGAGGTCGCGCACCTGCAGGGCGATGAAGTCGGGACCGGTGGCGGTCATGGCGATTCCTTCCGATCAATATCAGGACTCTGATATACAACCGCGGGAAGGGTCCTATGTCAAGATGCTGATATGGATGGAGCGGAAGTGGGACCGGGAGTGGGATCGGGATCGGGTTCGGACGCGGGTGCGGAGATCGGCGGAGGATCGGGCGGGGCCGTCGCACCGGTCGCCACCGTGGATGCCGGCGCCGTGGTCTCGGCTCCCGGCGACCTCGGGCGACGGATCGGCTACGTGCTCAAGCGCGCGCAGGCGTCGCTCCACGCCCGGATGGACGCGAGGCTGCGGCCGCTCGGACTCACGGTGCCGCAGTACGTGTGCCTCCAGAACCTCCGGCTGCGCCCCGGGCAGACCAGCGCGGAGCTCGCCCGTGCCGGGTTCGTCACCGCACAGTCCATGCACAGCGTGGTCACGGGCCTGCAGAATCGCGGCCTCGTCACGCGGCCCGCCTCCGCCCCGAGCGGCAGGCGCCTGCCCATCGAGCTCACCGACGAGGGGGAGGGGCTGCTCGGCGAGGCCGACGGGCAGGTGCGCGAGATCGAGCGATCGATGCTCGGCGCGCTCGGCGCCCCGGGGGCGGAGCAGCTGCTCGACGGCCTGGGCGCGCTCGTGCGGGTCCTCGACGACGAGGGGTGAGCCGTCATCGGTCGCGTCACGGATGCGGGCGCCGTGCGTGCGGCGCGCGGAGCGCTCACGGGCCGGGCGACCAGCCGCTCACCTCGATGTGCGCGCCGTGGACGAGGTCGAAGGGGGCCTCGGTGCCGTGCCCTCCCACACCGGCGAGGAACTCCGCAGGGACGGGGCCGCTGTCACCGATCGTGATCTCCGCCTGCTGCGGCGTGCTCGTGTCCGCCGCCCTGCCGTAGCCCTGCCAGAAGAGGGTCGCCTGCGCGCGGGCGCCCGGCGGCAGGCCGATGCTCTTCTGCGTCTTCCCGCCGCCGATGCCGCGGGAGGCTGGCAGGGTGTCGACCGTGAGCTCGAGGTCCTCCCCTCCTTGATACAGGGAGACCCGAGGGCGCCCGCGCAGTGCGCACGGGCGGGTCCCGGTGTTGGTCGCCTCGAGCGCCGCGGCCGTGTCTCCCATGGCTGCAGACCATCCGGTGACGACGACCTCGAGGTCTCCGGCTGCGCAGTCCGCGAGGCCGTGTGCGTCGAGAGAACCGGCGGTGGGCTGCGCGTCGGGCCCCAGGGAGGACGGCGAGGGAGTCGGGGGTGTCGCCGTCGCGGAGGGGCTCGGGACGGGCACCTGATCCTGTGCAGATCCTTGGGTCCGCCAGGCGTCAGCGGGTGCTGCAGGCACGGGCCATGCCGCCCATGCCGCGAGGGAGAGCAGGGCGAGCATGCAGAGCGCATCGACCACGACGGCGTCCGTCCCTCGCCCCGACCCCGACCCCTGCCCCTGCCCCAGCTGTGGCCCCGACCGGCGCGATGCCCGTCGGCGCCAGCGGCGTCCGACGAGGACGTGCACGAGGCACGCACCGACCCCGCCGGCGACGGTCCCCGCGGGGATCGCCGCCACGAACAGCAGCTCGAAGGCGAGGACCGTGACCGCCGCGGTGACCAGGATGCTCAGGAGCACCTCGCCCGCGGCGACGTACCAGGCGGCGCGGCTCGGACAACCCCGGCTCCGCAGTCCGAGCCAGGCGCAGACCCCGGCGACGAGCATCGGCCCTGAGGCGCCGGCCAGCCCCCAGGGCAACGAGCCCGCCGTGAGGAAGGCGCCGAGGGCGGCAGCGCACGTCGGCGCCCCGAGCAGCATGAGCCAGGCCAGATGCGGCGCGACGCGCGCCCACGGCGACGGATGGTCCGACGGTGCCGCGGAGGATGAGGAGAGTCCCAGCCCGGTGACGGCCCAGCCCGCGATGATCGCGAGACAGCATCCCTCGGAGACCAGGCGGTCGTGCGTGCGCGGACCGATCCACAGGTCCTCACACGTGGTGTCGTCGCAGTCGAACGCCCAGGCGGGATCACTGCCGAGCGCTGAAGCGTGGACGCCCACGATGCAGAGCACGACGACGGAGAGCACCAGGATCGTCGGCCCGATGAGAAGGGCGCGCGGCGCCCACGACCTCATCCTGCGGTCACCTGCCACGGACGGCGTTCAAGAATCTGCGCGCGAGGGGAGCGGCCGTCCGCGAGCCGTAGTCCCCCTTCTCGACGAAGACCGAGAAGGCGAGGTTCCCCTGGCCCACGATCACCCACGAGTGGAGGCGGATCTTGCCGTCGTCCACCCACTGCGCCGTGCCCGTCTTCGCGTAGACGGGCGGGCCGGGGTAGCCGCCGAACGTGGACTTCAGGCCGCCGTACGTCGCGACGCCGTGGAGCATGCCGCGGAGGGTGCGCGCCTCGCTCTTGGTGAGCGGGCTCTCGGGCTTCTCCACCTTCCCCCGGGGCTGGGCCAGGATCTGCGGGTGGATCGTGCGTCCGGCGAGCACGGAGGCCATCACCACGGTCATCGCGAGGGGAGAGGTGAGCACGCGTCCCTGGCCCATCATGTCGGCGACGTGCTCCGTGCCCGAGTCCTTCGGGTCCACGGAGCCCATGAAGCAGTCCAGTCCCGCGGGGGCACGGAGTCCGACTCCGAGGGACTCGGCGGAGCGCGCGAAGCTCTTCTGGTCCACGCGGTCGTACTGCAGGAGCATGGCCGTGTTGCACGAGTGCGCGATGGCGTCCTTGAGAGGCATCTTCCCGAACAGGGAGGGATCCATCCTGTCGGCGTTCTTGAAGGAGCGGCCCTCGATCGTCGCGGTCGCGGGGCACTCCACGACGGTGTCCGGGGTGTCTCCCAGGCGCAGCATCGAGAGTGCGGTGACGGTCTTGAAGGTCGAGCCCGGCGCGTACTGGCCCACGAGCCCCACCGGGTACTCCTGACCTGTCGGCCCCAGGGCGGCAGCGAGGAGCCCGCCGTCGGAGGGGCGCAGGGCGCAGATCGACGAGGGTGCTTCGGTGTCCGCGAGGATCTCTGTGGCGGTTCGCTGGAACTCGGGGTCCAGGGTGATCTCGACGTCCTCGCCGTCGACGGCGGGGATCTCGTGCAGCGCCTGCGGCGAGGACGTGCGCGCGGGGGTCCGGGTGATCGTGATGCCTCGCGTGCCCAGGAGGGTCGGGCCGACGGCCCCGCAGACGCCTCCGCTGCCGACGTGATCACCGGGGGCGAGCGCGCCGTTGCTCTTGTCGATGTCCTCCGCGGTGGCCTCGCGCAACGATCCGAGGGCCCCTGGGGCATAGTTCTTCTGCACGGCGAGCGGGGCGTGCCGGCTGCGCTGCAGGCAGCCGGGCACTTTCTGCGCGGCATCGAGGTCGTAGCCCTCCGCGTCTCGCTCGCGGATCGTCAGAGCGGGGACGAACGCCTCGGGCCCGTTTCCCTTCACTTTCGCGCGGTACGTCGCGGGGTCGATCCGCAGGATCTTCGCGAGGTCGGCCGCGGCATCCTCCTCGTCGTGCCCGTGCAGCGACCCCTTGTCGATGCCGACGTCGATCACCGGTGTGGGCCCGTAGACCTGCTGCCCCGTGGCATCGAGGATCCGGCCCATGTCGGGTTGGTCGACGCGGACCCCCAGGCGATCGCCCTCCTCGAGCCCGGGGACCAGGGCGGAGGTGGGGAGGGAAGCGCTCCAGCCGTCGTCTCCGCTCGTGAGATCGACCGTCGTCGCGTACGTCCAGGGCTTCGCCCCGCGGCCCAGGTCCCAGGTCCAGCTCAGGTGCAGGGATCGGGCATCGTCGCTGTGCTCCTGTGAGCGCAGAACGATCTCCGGGGCGCCGAGGTCCTTTCTCAGGGCGCCCACGGTGTCGGTGAAGCGCACGGTGGCGGCGTCCCGCTGGGCCGTGTCCAGGGGCGCATCGCGGAGATCGCCCGTGCGCAGGGCGCGGACCAGCGATGCGGCCTGCGCCTCTCCGTCGTCCTGAGAGTGCCGATACCAGACGGCACCGGCACCGGCCCCCGCGCCGGTGACCGCGAGCAGGGCGCTGGCGCCGAGCACCGCGCGGCGTCCCGGACGTCGCCGGTCGCGGGAACGGTCCGGTGCGTCGGAGTCCGCCGCCGCGCCGTTCCGGGACTGGTGTCTGCCCATGTTTCTCGCCATGGGGGTACGGTTGCCGATCTGCACTCATACTTCCAATATCAAAACGGTGGCCTCGCATGCACTTGGAGGCTATGAAGGCTGGTCATGGACCTCTTGCATCACCTGGAGCTCTTCGAAGCAGTTGCCGAGGAGGAGCACTTCGGTCGCGCCGCGCAGGCGGTCGGCATGGCGCAGCCCCCGATGTCCCAGGCGATCCGTCGCCTGGAGAAGGAGCTCGGATGCGCGCTGTTCCAGCGCACGCCCCGAGGCGCACTGCTGACGGAAGCCGGCCGTCGGGTGCAGGAGGAGGCCTGACGTCTCGAGGCCGACGTCGAGCGTCTGCGGGCCGCGGCGTCGGCGGCCGCTGACACGCAGCTGGAGCTGCTCGTCGACCCGGGCTGCCCGGAGGGCTGGGCGAGCCGGCTCGTCTCGGCCGCGGGCGCGGGAGGCGTGGACGTCCGGCTCCGGGCCGTTCCCACCACGGAGGCGGTGGCGCGCGTCCGCGAGCACGGCGGGCTCGCGCTCGTGCTGGCCCCGGTGCGCACCGAGGGCCTGCGCGTCTCCAGGGTCGCGTCCTGCCGGCTCTGGGAGTCCGTGCCCGGCTCGCGCCCCCGGTCGCCGCGGCACGCTCTCGTGCACGAGAACCCCTCGGCGCCGGCGCTGCGCTCGATCGCCGCGGATCTCCGCGCTCAGGGGATGACGGGGACCTTCTCTGCGGAGGGGCGCCTCGGTGTCGCCGCGGAACTCGGAGCGGGGAGACTTACGCGCGCTCTCACGATCGGCCGCCCGCACTGGCCCCTCGGCGGGGACGTCGTGTGCGACGAGCGAATGCTTCCCGCGCCCGTCTCGGCGAGGTTCCAGCTCATTGCCCGGAGGGATGAGCGGAGCCGCGACGTGCAGGGCGTCTGGGCCCAGCTGCAACAGATCGTGACGGAGCTTCCCGATGCCGACTGAGGACCAGGAGGGCGCGACGATCAGCGACGCCGACGCGGTCCCCGGGGCAATGGAGCTCGCCGACGATCTCGGCATCGACCTGTCGTTCTGCGCGTGCGCGCTCGACGGGCGCGGAGCACGGATCTCCCACCTCGAGGACAGGCTCTGGCCCGGTGCGTCCCTCTACAAGCTCCCGGCGGCGATCGCCCTGTGCCGCTCCCGGGGAGCAGCCCTCTCCGCGCCCGTGCGCGTCGAGCCCACGCAGCGGGTGGTCGGCGGGGCGGGGATCTCGCTCATGGAGGACCCCGTGACTCTGACCTGGCGCGAGCTCATGCGCTTCATGCTGGTGGGATCGGACAACACCTCCGCGGCGGTGATCCTCGAGGACGTGGGGGCTGCCGCGGTCGACGCCGTGACCCAGGACGCGGGCATGACGCGCTCGCAGGTCGCCGGGTCCGCCGACACCGTGCGCCGCGCGGTCGAGGAGGCGCGGCGCAGCGCCGGCTTCGCCCAGGGAACCGATCTGGACGACGATCTCGTCGACTTCGCGAAGGACGACGCCGTGCTCGGCTCCCTCACGACAGCAGGCGACCAGGTGCGCCTGCTGACCGCGCTGTGGCGGGGCGATCTCCTGGAATCGGCGGGGAGTGCGCTGATCAAGGGCATGCTCGGCCAGCAGCTCGCGCCGATCCGGATCAGCCGGATTCTGTCGTACCCGGGAGTCCTCGTCGCGGGCAAGACGGGATCCTGGGGACCCTTCCGGCACGACAGCGCGGTGGTCACACACGATGGCGAGTCGCCTGTCGCGGTCAGCATCCTCACCCGGAGCCTCGAATTCGACCGTCTGCTGCCGGCGGTGGACGACGGGATCGGAGAGATCGCAGCGATGATCGTGGACGGGGTGCGTTCATCGCAGGTATGAGCCGTTGACTGTAGAACCTGGGGGTTCTAGAATTGGTTGATGTGGAGCGTGGACATCGGGCTGATCGCGCCTTGGCTTGCGGAGCTCGACCAACACTCGCGGGAGCAGGTCGTGGCCGCCGTGGAGCTGCTGGAGGAGCACGGGCCGCAGCTGGGCCGGCCGCTCGTCGACACTGTGACCGCGTCGCGTCATAGGAACATGAAGGAGCTGCGTCCCGGGTCGGCGGGAAGGACCGAGCTTCGCATCCTCTTCGCCTTCGATCCGGCTCGTCAGGCGATCCTCCTGGTCGCGGGCGACAAGTCCGGTGACTGGAGGGGCTGGTACCAGCGGAACATACCTCGTGCGGATGACCTTTTCGATGCCCATGTTCGTCGCGTGAAAGGACGGTGACCTCATGGCCATGGAACTTGCAGAGTTCCTCGCTGACCACCCTGTGGATCGAACGAAGGTGGCGGCTCATAAGGAGCGGATGCTCTCGCAGGTGCGCGCGTATCGTCTGCGCGAGCTGCGCCGTGACGCCGGGCTCACGCAGGAGCAGCTCGCTGAGCGCATCGGGGTCTCGCAGAGACAGGTATCGAAGATCGAGCGCGGCGACGTGGAGAATGCGCGCGTCGCCACCATCCGGCGATATCTCGAGGCGGTGGGCGGAGACCTTGCCATCGAGTTCGTCATCGGGGACACGCGCGTTCAGGTCGCCTGAACCTAACGGAGCTGCCGTCGCGCGCTCACCCCGAACGGGTTCGTCGCGACGCAGAGTACGGCTACCCTTCCGCAACGTGCTTGCGAAGACGTCGGAGCGCGCTCTCGCACTCCTCTCGATACTCAGCCAGGGACTGTGGTGACAGCCTCCGCAGCTGGGTCGACAGCAGTTGCTCGGCGACGTCGACCGCACAGTCGAACGCCCTCGCGATCTCCTGCGCGGGGTCGTCCGCGAGCAGCGCGGCAGCGACCTCGTACAGGCGGTCCGGGAGCGTGAGGAAGTGCGGCGTGAACCTCACGATGAACTCGTCCATCGCCTGCTCCTGCGGACTGTAGGCCCAGTCTTCATCCCAGCTCACGCGTGCTCCTTCCTCGCCCCTCGTCGGCTCTGTCGGGCCGTCGGACCCGTCGGCCCTGTCTTGGCCGCCGGGCCCGTCGGCCGCCTCAGCCCTCGCCGCCCCCGAACCGCGCCGGCGGCAGCGGCGGAGCCACGGCCGCGGGCGTCTGCTCGAGCGAGGCCAGGGCCTCCTCGATGCCGCGGCTGAGCTGCGGGTCCTTGCCCGCGAGCCACTCGTTGGGCGGGAACGGCACCTCGATGTCGGGGTCCACGCCGTAGTTCTCGATGGTCCAGTCCACGCCCGCGAACCAGCTCGCGTACTTCGGCTCGGTGACGCCGGTTCCGTCGACCAGGTCGAAGCGGCCGTCGATGCCGATCACGCCGCCCCAGGTGCGGGTGCCGATGAGCGGGCCGATCTTCATGGACTTCGCGACCGCGCCCACGATGTCGCCGTCGGACCCGGCCTCCTGGTTCGTCACGAATACGACCGGCCCCCGCGGCGCGAACGCCGGGTAGGTCGAGGGCTGCTCCCCGCGGGGGTAGTCCCAGGAGACCACCCTGCGGGCCAGACGGTCGGTGACCAGCTGCGAGGTGTGGCCGCCGCTGTTGTAGCGCACGTCCACGACCAGGCCCTCCTTCGCGGAGGCGTCCCGCAGGTCGCGGTGCATCTGGGCCCAGCCGCTCGAGACCATGTCGGGGATGTGCAGGTAGCCCAGGCGGCCGTCCGAGTGCTCGGCGACGAAGGCCCGTCGCGTGGCCACCCAGTCCTGGTAGCGCAGCTGCGACTCGTCGGCGAGCGGTGTGACGACCACGCGGCGGCGCTCGCCGTCGCGCTCGAGGACGATCTCGGTGGGCTTCTCCGCGCACCCCGCGAGCAGCGGCCCAACGCCCGCGCCCGCGTCCACCGCGCGCCCGCCGATCTGCACGACCGCATCGCCCTCCCGGGCCGCGACGCCCGGTGCGAGCAGCGGGGAGCGCGCGTCGGGGTCCGAGGACTCCCCGCGCAGGATCCGCGAGATGACGAGCCGCGCGCCGGAGCCGTCGGCAGAACCGCCCTCGATCCGGAAGTCCGCGCCGGGCAGGCCCGGTGCGCCCTCGGTCTCGCGGTCCCCGGGCGACGGCATCACGTAGGCGTGGCTCGTGCCGAGCTCGGCGACGACCTCCCACATCATGTCCGCGAAGTCGTCGGCCGTGACCAGGCGATCCACGACCTCGTCGTACCACGAGACCATCGCGTGCCAGTCCTGCCCGTCCATGTCCGCGCGCCAATACTGCTGCGCCATGATCCGGTAGTTGTCCCAGAGCATGCCGCGACGCTCGAGCACCGGATCGACGCGCAGCGTCAGACGCCCCAGGTCGATCGTGATGCGGGCGGGATCCTCGTCCTCGACCTTGCGGTCCGCGGGGATCTGCACGAACGCCTCGCCCTGCCGCATGACCAGCTGCTTCCCGTCGCCCGAGACCCACACCTGGTCCACGCCCTCGGCGAGCACGGTGACCTTGTGGTCGGCGAAGGCCCACAGCTCCAGAGTGGGCTTCGGCGCCTCGTCCTCAAGGCCCGCACGGGTCGTGCCCAGCACGCCCTCGGCCGGGTGGCGCAGCCAGATCACGCCGCCCGCGACGGCCTGCAGGTCCGTGAAGTGCCCGGAGGGGACGGGGAACGGGACGACCCGCTCCTCCGCAGCCTCGAGATCGATCGTGGTCTGCGGCGGGCGCTCGGCGTCCTGCGCGCCCGCGGCGCTCGACGCGGTCGCCGGCGCGGACAGATCCGCCGGCGAGGGGGCGCCGCGATGGGTGTTGGTGCGTGCGCTCCCGGAGGCGGGATCGGCCGACGGCGAGGCCGGGCTCGACTCGGTCCCAGTCCCGGTGCCGCCGTGCCCCTCGCCGCCCGACTCCCCGGGCTTCTCCTCGCCGCCGGGGAGCCAGCCGTCGGCGTCGGGCCCGAAGGGATCGCGCGTGGTCCGCTCGAGCGGCAGCAGGAACGGGCGCTGGGAGTCGACGAAACCGAGGTCGAAGACGATGTCGTCGTACTGGGTCTCGAATGTGCGGGCGGAGACGAACGCGAGGTGCTTGCCGTCGGCCGTGAAGGTCGGCGAGGACTCGAGGAAGCGTCCGCTGGTCAGGGCGCGTCCCGTCGGCTCCGGGTCGGCGACCTCGGAGACCATGAGCTGGGAGGCGAACTCGCTGCGCGGCTGCGCCCAGGTGAGGAACCGCGAGTCCGGCGACCAGGCGAGGTCGCTGATCTCGCCGTGATGCGACGTCCCCACCTCGCGCACCGAGTCCAGACGCGGGGCGTCAGGGTGGTCCTCGGCGGTGCTCGCATCCTTCCCGCTGGTGCCGGCCGGGTCGAGGATGCCGCGCAGGGTCACCACCCGCACCACGTAGTCGTGGGTGGCGATCGCGATGCGGGTGCCGTCCGGCGAGGGGACGGCGTGGAGGATGCGGCCGACGGGGCCGAGGTCGAGCGTGATCTGCTCGCCCTCGGCATCGAGGCGGCGCAGGGCGAGGGCGTCGGAGCCCGTGCGGCCCGCGAAGGCGTCGGGGTCGGTGCGGTCGCCCTGGGCGAGCTCATCGGTGACGATCACGGCGAACGGGGAGCGGCCCAAAGGCGTCGCCTCCCGGAAGCGCAGTCCGCACGAGCCCGCGAGCAGGCGCGAGGGTCCGCCGCGGTGGGTGAGGACGTGCGCGGAGCCGCGCCACTCGACCACGCTCGCGCGGGCGTCGAAGGTGGGGCGCATGGCCAGCAGGTTCTTGTGCGGATCGGCCGCGCGCATGCGGCGGGCGGAGCCCACGCCCGCGACGATCACGGGGATCTCGCGCGGCGCGGCGTCGGGCCCGTCCATCGCGAACAGACGGCCGCGGGAGGAAAACACGATCGAGGCGCCGTCGGACGCCGGATCGCGCAGATACCCGTCCTCGCTGGTCAGGTGCGTGTGCGCACGCAGATCGGAGCCGTCCAGGCCGACCGACCACAGGTTGCCGGTGGCCCGGTCGGTGATCGCGGCGCCCTCGCCCGGGGTGTCCGAGGCGAACAGCAGCCGGTCGCCGACGAACGCCAGGCGCGTCTTGTTCGCCAGCAGGTCGTCGCGCAGCGGCTCCCACGA
Source organism: Brachybacterium sp. NPDC056505 (assembly GCF_042794925.1). Taxonomy (NCBI): domain Bacteria; kingdom Bacillati; phylum Actinomycetota; class Actinomycetes; order Micrococcales; family Dermabacteraceae; genus Brachybacterium; species Brachybacterium sp. NPDC056505. The sequence continues at coordinate 28,601 of NZ_JBHTSV010000001.1, read as the reverse complement.
GCGGGCCGCATGGGCCTCGTGCGGGGCGTCGATCGAGAGGTCCTCGCGGCTGATCCACAGCCGAGCCGCGGTGCCGCCCTGGTAGTGCTTCCACGTCGACGGCTCCTTGCGCCACATGGTCGCGACGACGGTGGTCCCCGTGGCTTCGTGCACGGCGACCTCGCTCGCGCGCCCGAAGGGCAGCAGCTCGGCATGGCCCTCGGCGTCCAGCGCCCACAGCTGCGCATCGCGGGAGGACAGCGTGGCGCCGTGACCTGTGGTGACGATGATGCGGCCGTCCGGCAGCCAGCCCGCGACGCGCGTGTGCCGGTTCGCCCACCAGGTGAGGCGGCGCGCGGCGCCCGTGCCGTCGATCGGGACCAGGTGCACCTCCGGGCTTCCGGTCGCGCGCGAGGTGAAGGCGACCTGCGTGCCGTCCGGCGAGATCCGCGGGTAGGCGACGGGCGCGGAGTCCTCGCTCAGTCGCCAGGCGTGGCCGCCGGAGAGCGGGGCCGCCCAGACGGCGTCGGCCGCGGTGAAGACGATGGTCTCGCCGCGGACATCGGGGTAGCGCAGGTACGCGCTGCCAGGGGCGGTGGGGCTCGTCGAGGAGGGTGTCGAGGGCGAATCGGTGGACACGTCAGCGGGCGTCGATGGCATGCGATCCACACTAGGCCGCGATGCGCGGGGTGGGGAGGGGGTTTTCGGGCGGGGTGGGTGGCGGCGGGGTCGGTGCCGGCGACGGCGACGGCGTCGGCGATGGCGATGATGTCGGCTCCTGTCGCCGACCGGCGTATAGCGGACCTCTCTGCCTATATAGCCAGAGAGGTCCGCCCCACGCCGGTGGGTGACCGATGCAGGGGCGGCACAGATGCGGTGGGTGACAACGCGCGTGCTCGGGGGTTCAGGAGGGGGCGTTCAGTCGCTTCGGGTCTGCGCGCCCACGGGGAGCGGCCAATCCTGTGCATACGTGAACGGCACGGCGACGACCTGCACGGAGTCCTCGTAGACGATGCGGCCCGGGGTGCTGGTGCGCACCTCCTCCCAGGGGATGCGGCAGCGATCCAGCAGCTGCGTGTACGCGCGGGCGATCGCGAGGAGCTCGTCCGCGTTCTCGCGGAACCAGGAGCGTGCGCCCGGGTTGCGCTCGTGGTCGTAGCAGTCGGTGACCACGGTGCTCGGGTCGGTGTACGCGCGTTCGCAGTGTGCGTTCATCCTGCGCACCCAACGATCGTCCTCCGGGGACAGCACGCCGGCGTCGCGCAGGCCATTGGCCATCGCGAAGATGCCGGGAAATGCGCCTCGCCGATTGGGCACGGCGCTCTGGAAGCGGACGAACATGCCCCGAGGTTACGCAGGGGATCGGCGGACGTGGTCCGGTTCCGCGACGCATCGGTGCCACGCGTCGCTACGGTGGAGGACATGGGTGCAGATCTGCGACGAGCGTCCGGAAGCGTGACCGTGCTGATCATCGCGGTCAGCATTCTCATGGCCTACAACGTGCACTGGCCGGCGAACGTGAAGGTGACGATCGCCGTGGTCGGCCTGCTGATCGCCCTGGTGGTGCGCGATCGGCTCGTGGTGCGCGAGTACCGCGTGGACCACGGGCTGGATACCCGCACGGGCGAGCCGGAGGTCCTCGGCTACGACAACGAGGAGCGGGCCGACGACGGACGCGGCGCGGCCTGAGCCGCGCCGCCCCTCACTCGTCGGCCCGTCGTCGACCGAGCCTTCTCAGCCCTCGCGCTCTGCCTTGGCGAGGTTCGCGCGCAGCTGCTCGGCGTTCTGGCGCACCACGTACGCCGGACGGTCGCGCTCGACCCGCCACGACTCGCTGAGCGGACTGACGTCGACCGCGTCGAACCCGAACTCGTCGTACAGCTTCGTCGCGAACTCGAGCGCCTCGGGATCGTCGCTCGAGACGGCGAGCGCCCGGCGGTCCGGCGTGCCCGCCGGGGCGACGTCGGTCGTGATGTCGGCGGCGGGGATGTGGTTGAACGCCTTGACGACCTTCGAGGTCGGCAGGTGCTCCTGGAGCAGCTGCGAGGTGGTGGTCTCGCCCGCGTCCAGCGCCGGGATCTGCCCGTCGCGACCGGGGTAGTAGTTGTTCGTGTCCAGGACGATCTTCCCGGCGAGGGGCTCGACGGGGATCTGGTCGACCGCCTTCAGGGGGACGGTCACGACGACCACGTCGCCCGCCTCGCCCGCCTCCGTCGCGGCGCGTGCGCCGTCACCGAGCTCGGAGACGAGGTCCGCGAGCGTCTCGGGTCCCCGCGAGTTCGCGATGACCACGTCGTATCCCGCCGTCAGGGCCGCACGTGCGACCTGGCTGCCGATGTTGCCTGCGCCGATGATTCCGATGGTTGTCATGCGTGGTGCAACGCATGACGGGCCGAGGTGTTCCCGCCGCGGGCGGATGTGACGGCGTGTGTCGGCGGAGCCGGACGGGAGGGACGTGGCACGGAACGGGAGCGGTGGGATCGTCGTGCCCTGAACGGTCAGCCGACCGTCCGTCGGCCCCCGGAGTGGATGTGCACGTGCAGATGCTTCGAGTCCTGGTACGCCCCGAGATTCGTGGTGACGGCGGCCGCGCCGTGTTCCTGCTCGACCCCGCGTGCCACCTCCTTCACGGCCGCCAACAGGGCCGCCAGGTCCTCGGCATCGTCCGGAGAAGTGTCGGTGAGCGAGGGGATGTGCGACTTCGGGACCACCACGATGTGCACTTCCCAGAACGGGCGGGTGTGGTGGAAGGCGAGCACGCGCTGGTTCTCGAGCACGACGTCGAGGAGGTCAGGGTGGGGAATGGCGACGTCGCAGTAGAAGTCGCTCCCGGAATACGAAGCCATACGGCCATCATGGCCGACGGTCCGTGCGGGAGGATCTGCGGAGTGCATTCCGATCGTCTTCGCGGGGCGTGCACCGGCTTTGTCACCCGAGTGTTCGCATGCGGGACGCGGTCCAGGCGGCAGCGAGGCCGAGCGAGGCGACGGGTACGACCAGCAGGCCTAGCGGGCTCAGGGCGTCGGAGAGCTGGCCGGCCAGAGCGCTCCCGGCAGCGGCGGAGATCAGGCTGACGGCGACGAGCTGCGAGTAGCCGCGTGCAACCGCGTCCGCCGTGGAGACCACATCGAGCAGCGCGGACTTCGCGAGCGTGGCGGGTGCAGTCGACGCGCCCAGGATCATCATCGCCAGAACCAGGAGTCCAGGAGACGCTGCGCTGAGCAGGACGAGCAGCGCGGAGAACGCACATCCGGCCAGGGCCAGGGGCAGGATCATTCGGCGATGAGTCGGAATGGACCTCGCGCCGATGATCAGTGCGGTGAGCACCTCGCCGCACGCGAGCGCCGCGAAGCCCACGCCGACGAGAACTGGCCTGCCCGCGGAGTCCATCGCCGCGGGGACGGCGACGCCCGTGGCGCCGACGGCGATGCCGCCCAGCGCTTCTGCGCACAGGATCGTCAGCATGCCGGGTGACAACCGTGATCGTCGGGCCGCGCGACGCTCCGGGTCGACTCGTCGCGCCCGTGGGGGCTCCACATCCGCAGCCGAGGTGTCCGGACCGCGCCTCTCGTCGCGCGGGAGAGCGAAGACGAGGACCGCAGCGAGGATCGCGGTCGCCGAGAGAGCGAGGGCCAGCACGGGCCCGTGCAGCAGGAGTGCGAGCGACAGCAGCAGCGGTCCGACGGCGACCGCCGTCTGGAACAGTGCGGCGAGCAGGGCGTAGGAGGCACTGCGTTCTGCGGGCTCGGTGAGCGCGAGCGGCAGCCATCCGCGCGCGGCCGCGGTGATCGCCGGGACGCACGTCCCGCCGGTCAGCCCCAGCACCGCGAGGGCCCAGAGCGGCCCGTCGAGAACGCCCACCGTGGTGAACATAGCCAGGGCTACGGCGCACGAGGTCCCTGTGACGAGGAGCAGCCCGCGTTCGCCTCCGCGCTCCATGAGTGCACCTTGGACGGTCAGGCCGATCGCGTTGCCGAGCCCGAACAGGGCGCTGATCGTGCCCGCTGCGCGCAGCGATCCTGTCCACTCCTGCACGCTGAGGATGATCGTCAGCGACAGCATCCCCAGAGGAAGCGCGCTGAGCAGGACGGCAAGCAACCGGCGTGCGGCCCCTGGCGTGCGCAGGATCGTGGAATACGGGTTCGGCATGGCATGCCTCCGGAGAGGATGCCCACCCACCCGGGAGCCGAACTCCCTTGACGAACGGCGCGCCGGTCGGCTGCCGCGATACGGGGATCGTACGGCTGATCGTTCCACGCTGCACCCGGTGCGGCGTGGTCATGCGCCCTCAGGCCCGGTACTCCACCACCACCGGCGCATGGTCCGACAGGCGCGTCCCCGCAACCTCCCGGTCCACGGCCGCCCAGCGTGCGCTGCGAGCGAGCCGCGGGGTGGCCAGGTGATAGTCGATGCGCCAGCCCGCGTCCTTCGCGAATGACTGTCCGAGCCAGGACCACCACGAGTACGGGCCGTCCTCCTCGGGATGCAGCGAGCGCACGACGTCGACGAGCGTCCGCGGACCGAGCTGCTGCCCGAACCACTCCCGCTCCTCGGGCAGGAATCCGTCGTTCTGCTGGTTGCGGCGCCACGCCGCGAGGTCCTGGCGGGTGTGGGCGATGTTCATGTCGCCCATCAGCAGGAACTCGCGGCCGGCCGCCGCGGCGGCGCGACGGGTCCGCGCGAGGTAGGTCGAGAAGGCGGCCATGAACGCCATCTTGCGCGCGTACCGAGCACCGCCGTCGGGCGCCTCGCGCATCCGCTCGGGCCGCTGAAGCTCCGCCGGCAGACCGCCCTTGGGGAGGTAGAGGCTCGCGATCGTCACCGGAGCCTCGGCGAGGTCGACCTCGACGTATCGCCCCTGGTCGGCGAAGGGTCGCAGACCCCGCGGGAGCACGACGCGGTCTGCTGCGGGGACCTCGGTGAGAAGGGGCGTCTCGCCCTGTGCGCTCGGCCCCTCATCCGATGCCGAGGGCCCCTCACCGGATGCCGGGAGCTCTGCACCGGATGCGGACGGTCCCGCCAGGAGCGCGGCGCCGCTCCACGTGCGCACGGCCGGGGGCGGCTGCCGCGTCAGCACCGCGACCCCGTTGCGCCCGGGGACGCTCCCGGTGTCGAGGGCCGCGTGATACTCGCCGAAGGCACCGGCGGGCAGCTTGTCGGCCTGGGCCCGCACCTCCTGCAGGGCGATCACGTCGCATCCGCGCTCGTGCAGCCAGTCCCCGAAGCCGCGGCGCAGGGTCGCGCGGATGCCGTTGATGTTCACGGTCGCGATGCGCAGCGGCGTGCCCGCACCACTGACAGCGACCGGGCCGGTCATCGCAGCACCTGCCGCGCGACCTCGATCCTCCGCGCGCATCGCGGCGCCAGCCCGCTCGGCAGGGAGTCGACGGCGAACCAGCGCACGTCGCGGCTCTCCTCGCTCACCACGATCCGGGCCGACGGGTCCGCGATCGCGGTGAAGCCGATGTCCCAGTGGGCGCGGCACGTGAAGGCGCCGGCCAGCTCGTGGCGGTCCAGATCGGTGATCGAGGCCGTGGCGAGGGCGAGGCCCTCGAGCCCGGACTCCTCGCGCGCCTCGCGCAGGGCGGCGTCGGCGAGGCTCGCGTCCTCCTGCTCGAGGTGCCCGCCGACCTGCACCCAGAACCCGCCCTTGCGGTGGAAGCACAGCAGCACCTGCGCGCCGTCGGGCGAGAACACGAAGGTCGAGGCCGTCACGTGCTCGGGCGCGAGCCCCTTCCACAGCGCCGCCTCGCCCTGGCCGCGGACGAAGGCGAGATAGGCGTCGCGGGCACCGAGGGCGGGAGCGGCCTCGAGGGCCCGCAGGACGTCGGCGAGCATCGGATCATCGGAGTCGGGGTGCACCCGACGATTGTCCCCGCTCGGCCCGCTCCCACGGACAACTGCTCCGTGCGCCTGCGCGCTCAGAGCTCCGTCTTGCCGGAGACGCCGGGGCCCTCGTCCCCGCTGAGCTTCGCGACCAGCATCTTCGCGGCGGCGACCGGGCGCGGTCCGGGGATCCCCCAGTACTGCGCGGACTCGCCGCGGACCTTCACGAGCCCCAGGTCGGGATCGTCGGCGCCCTGCGGGAAGTAGGCCTCCAGCTGGTCGTCCCACAGCTCCTCGACCTTGGCCCGGTCATCGACGAACTCGGCGGCGCCTGCCACGGACAGCCAGCTGCCCGTCTCCGCGAACGCGAGGTTGACCTGCGGGTTCCCCTGCAGGGCGGTGCCCTGCTCGCCGCTGCGGCCGACGAAGAACCACACGCTCGCGTCGTCCTCGACGCGCATGGGCGTCATGGGATGGGAGACGATCTTGCCGTCGAGCACCGTGGAGAGCATGACGAAGCGCTGCTCCCGCATGATCTCGACGGTCTTGTCCTGGGTGAGCTCCTCGGGATGCGACATGTCTTCTCCTTCGATCGCTCGGTGCGCTCGGTGAGCGCGTGGTGCGCTCGGCGAGCGCGGGCGGACAGTGCGTCCACCGGGCTCGCGACACTACGCGCCGGATCCGACGGAGGACAGGACGGCCGATGGGGAGAGGGCGCATGCTTGCCCCGTGGACCTCTCCTTCGACACCACGACGATCTCCTGGCGCGGCCCCGCGCCGTTCGTCTTCGCGCGCGTGCCCGAGGACGAGTCCGACGCGATCGCCGAGGTCGCCTCGCTGGTCACCTACGGGTGGGGCGCGATCCCGGTGACCGCGCGCATCGAGGGCATCGAGTTCACGACCTCGCTGTTCCCGCGCGAGGGGGTCTACCTCGTGCCCGTGAAGGTCGCCGTGCAGCGGGCGACGGGCGTGGGCGTCGGGGACGACGTGCATGTGGATCTGCACTTGGAGGTGCGGGATTGAGCCGCCCCGGCTCAGTCCCGCGACGCTCACAGCACCTCAGATCCTGTCCCCCTCAACCGGCCCTTCCGTGTTCGGCTTCCAGCCGAGCGCCGGCGCGACGTGCTGCGCGAAGGACTCGAGGATGTGCAGGTTCAGGTCGACGCCGGCCTGCGAGGGGATCGTGAGCATGAGGGTGTCGGCGCTCTGCACGGCCGCATCGGCCTTCAGCTGCTCGATCAGCTGATCGGGCTCGCCGGTGAAGGTGCGGCCGAAGGTCGAGCGCATGCCGTCGATGATGCCGATCTGGTCGGCGCCCTCGCCCGGGCGCATGCCGAACAGCCTGCGGTCCTGCTCGTCGACGATCGGGAACACGCTGCGCGAGACGGAGACGCGCGGGCGCCCGGCATGGTCGGCCTCCCGGTAGGCGGCGCGGAACCGGTCGATCTGCTCGGCCTGGAGGTCGCCGAAGGACTCGCCGGTGGCCTCGGTGAGCAGGGTCGAACTCATGAGGTTCAGTCCCGTGCGGCCCACGTTCTCGGCGCTCTCGCGGCTTCCCGCGCCCCACCAGATGTGGTCGGCGAGGTCGGGGGAGTGCGGTTCGATGCGCAGTCCCGTTCCGGGCGCGGCGCTCGACATGTACCCGTTCTCGGCGGCGCGGGCCATGGGCTCGCCGCGCACGGCGCGCAGGAACAGGTCGAACTTCTCCCGGGCGAGGTCGGCGCCGCGTGGGTCGGTCGAGCCGTGGTAGCCGAACGCCTCCCAGCCGCGGTCGGCCGGCTCGGGGCTCCCGCGGGAGACGCCGAGCGCGAGGCGGCCGTCGGCCAGGAGGTCGAGCGCGGCGGCCTCCTCGGCCAGGTAGAGGGGGTTCTCGTAGCGCATGTCGATGACGCCGGTGCCCACCTCGATCCGCTCGGTGCGCGCCGCGGCGGCGGCGAGCAGCGGCATCGGCGAGGCCGACTGCCGGGCGAAGTGGTGGACGCGGAAGTAGGCGCCGTTCACGCCCAGCTCGTCCGCGCCCGCGGAGATGTCGACGGCGTCGTGCAGCATCTGCCGCGCGTCGACGCCGGGAGCGCCCACGGCGCTGCCGTAGTGGCCGAAGCTCAGGAATCCGAAGGCTCGCATAGTGGGACCAACCCTATCGGGTCATTGAATATTCCACGACAGTGGCGGGCGCTCCGTCGCGAGGCCCGGGACCCGCGCTCTGACGACGTCCTCCGACGACGCCCTCCGACGGAGCCTGCCGCCGGGACGACCGCTGCCGGGATGGACCGCTGCTATCGACCCGCGTTGCGCGGATGCCGCTTCGCCGCCCGCTCGTTGCCGCGCCGGTAGTTCCCGGTCAGGCGCGCCATGAGCTCCTGCGCATCCCCGGCTCCGGCGTCCTCGAGGAAGTCGGCGGCGCGCCGGCCGCGCAGGGTGGCGGCCGGCCTGCCGTGGTGGAGGATCACCACGTCCTCGCCGCGCTCGACGTACTCGAACCCCTCGGGTCTGCCCATGGCGGCACGGTACGTCCGCCCCGCGGTCAGGTCACGCGGATTCCGCGCCCGATTCCGTGCCCGCGCTGTCGGCCCCGGACGCTCCGGGGCCGTGCTCACCGGGCACGACGAACGCCCAGAGCACGCCGAAGCGATCCGTGACCTGCCCGTAGTGGTCGCCCCATGGGGCGAGGGCGAAGGGCATCGCGACGCGTCCGCCGCCGCTGACCAGGGCGTCGATGAGCGTGTGCGCCTCCGCCGTGGTCTCCAGTCCGATGAGGAAGGAGTACACGTCCGAGGCGACCTCGGGCTGGTCGGGGCCCACGGCGTCGCCGCCCGTGAGCGTGATGCGACCCCCGTGCAGCTCCGCGTGCGCGACCGCGTCCTGCGGAGGCTGGAAGGGGAAGCCCTCGGTCGGGAAGGCGCCGTAGTGGGAGATCTGCAGCTCGCCGCCGAACACGTCGGCGTAGAAGCGGAAGGCCTCGTCGGCCGTGCCGGGGAAGCTGATGTACGGGGCGAACGCGGGAGAGGCCATGACGGGTGTCTTTCGGGATGGAGCGCGGAGCCGGTGCCGGACAGTATCACCCGGATGTGACCCCCGTTACTCTGGGCGGGGAGAGGGCAGGGCCCGCTGCATGGGTGCGCGGGCCGGGCGGCGCGGGAGGAGGGGACATGCACGCTCGACGATGCGCAGCGGCAGCGGCGACCGCCCTGCTGCTGGTCCTCACCGGATGCTCCGTCCCCGAGCCCTCCGACTGGACCTTCGGCCATGCGGCGCTGCTGCGCCCGGCCGATGACCTGCGCACCATCGGGGACGCGTGGCGCGAGAGCCTCACCGAGGGGACGGTGCGCGCGAACATCCCCGCCGACGCCGCCTGCTACTTCCATCTCGAGGGCGGCGCGGTCCAGGACGACGTCGTCTGCGGGCCGACCCGTCGCGCCGGCCACAGCGCGACGATCTGGCAGCAGGCGCCGATCACGTCCTTCTACCAGCGCAGCGGCAAGGTCGCGCTGACTCTCGGCGGCGACGGCAGCTTCCGCGACGTCGACCCGCGCAGCGTCGGCGAGCTGCGCGCGGCCGACGGCTCGGAGCCCGATCTCACGGTCTCGATCGGCCCGCCGCGCGGCACCGAGCTCGCCGCGGGCGAGTCCGTCGAGGTCCCCGCGCGCCCCCAGACGGCCGACGACCGCTCGACCTACGGCGGCTGCGTGCTCACCGACAGCGCACTGTGCACGGTCGACACCGCGGGCGACAGCGGCCGCCGCGTCCTCGGCCTCGCCGGCCGCGAGGTCCTCGTCGTCTTCCAGGATGTCCGCGACGCCGGGTACGCCGCGGAGCCCTACGACCCCGCGTCCGGCACGCGGCTCATGGCGGTCACCATCATCAACACCCGGTCCAAGGGCGTGGCAGGCGGGGGCGGGTCGGGCGAGGGGGAGTCCGACGATGCAACCCTCGCCACGCTCATGCCCGTGGGCACCGAGGGCGCGCTGGGCGGCGCGGAGGACGGCACGCTCACGGCCTCCCTCGCCGTCGGCGACGAGAAGGCCCAGGGCCTCGGCGACCTCCCCGAGACCACGGTGACCGCGGACGAGGTGTTCGACCGGCTCAGCAGCGGCGCCCCGCCGACGACCGACGAGGACAGTCCCGCGGGCACGACCGTCCGCCTCGTGGCCGTCCCCGAGGACGAGCCCGTCGTCGTCACGGTCTCCGACGGGGACCACGACGCCGCCTTCCGCAGCGACGAGGCGCCGTCCTCGACGACGGTCCCCGCGGACCAGCAGGACTTCTTCCCGATCATCGACCCGTACGGCGACACCCTGCCCGCCGGGATGGTCCTCGGGGTCGACGGCACGCTCGACCTCGGCGGACGCACGAGGCACGACACCATGCCCGTCGAGTTCCGAGCCGCTGTCTCCTCCCTCGCCAACAGCGACGACCAGGTGCTGGACACCGCCGACGGGCGCCCGCGGGTCATCGCCTTCCGTCCCGAGGGCGCACACCGCGCGAAGTACGTGACCCGCGTCGAGATCCGGGACGCGGAGCTCACGGCCGGTGAGAGGACCGTCCCGCTGAGGGTCGCGGCGGACGAAGAGGACAGCACGGAGGCGCGCGCGACGGCCACGGCCGACCTCGCCGGGATCCACGCCCCGGAACCCGCGGCCTCCGGCTCTGCGGACGACGCGGACACCGCGCTCTGGGACGTCCGGCTGCAGGCCCGCGTGGTGCTGCATCTCGATCTCGCCGACGACCAGGACCGCACGCTGCCGTCCGACCAGCCGAAGCACCTGAAGTGGTCGCAGGACGTCGACGAGACTCCCGGCATCTTCGGCGCCCCCGGCTACGCGACCGTCGACGGTTGGTGACCGGGCCGTCGGCCGACGGTCCTCCGCCGTCCGCGGTCCTGCGCCGTCAGGGGGCCGGCGTCGTCCGCGGCGTGCCGCCCGGCCCCGGCGAACATGCGCTGACGGCCGGACTCCGTGCGGGGAACATCGGGCGAACACTTCGGCATCACGGCTCGCGCGCCGTCGTCGCACGAGGCGATCGCGCACAGGATGAAGACATGGATTCCGTCATGGAGCGCATGTCCCTCGCCCGTTCCGCCTCCGCACGAACCGCCTCCTCCTCGTCCGCCTCCCTGTCGACCCCGGTCGCCTCGCCCCGACCGGCCGTCATCGGCCACCGCGGAGCCCCCGTCGGCGCCCCCGAGAACACCCTCGCCTCCTTCGGCCGCGCCGTCCGCGACGGGGCCGACGCCCTCGAATGCGACGTCCACCTGAGCGCCGACGGCCACCTCGTCGTCATGCACGACTCCAGCATCGACCGCACCGCCTCCCCGCACGGGCCCCTGCGCGGCGGCGACATCGCCGACCTCACCCGCGCCCAGCTGGACACCGTCGAGCTCGGCGGCGGCGAGCGCATCCCCTCGCTCGACGACTTCCTCGACGCGTGCGGGGGCGGCGCGGGCCGACCCGTCGGCGCGGTCGTCGAGGTCAAGGCCCCGGCCGCCGCCCGCGCGACCGCCCTCGCCCTGCGCGAGCGCTTCGGGGCGCAGCCGATGCCCCTGCCCGACGGCACCCCGCCCGCGGTGATCATCTCCTTCCACCCCGAGGCGCTGCGCACCGTGCGCGAGACCGCACCGGAGATCCCGATCGGCCTGCTCGCCGCCGGGGTCGACGACGAGGTGATGCAGGTGCTCGCCGAGCTGCGCGCCGAGCGCGTGAGCGTGTGGATCCAGACCCTCGAGGACGGCGACGCCGACCGCGCCTGGGCCGCGAGCGGCGCGAGCCTGCACGTGTGGACCGTGAACACGCCCGAGCACCTCGACGCCGCGCTCGCCGCGGGCGTCGCCTCGATCACGACCGACGACCCCGGCTGGGTCGTCCGCGAGCGCGACCGCCGGGCCCAGCCGGTCGGCTGACCGGCCGCGCTCAGTCGCCGCTCGGCACCTCGTCGGAGACGGCGAACTCGCGCACCTGCACCCACTTCCCGCCCGGGTTCTTCCCGGTCACGGTCACGCGCACCCATCCGGCGCGGACGGGCTGGGCGAGCTCCTTCGTGAACACGGGGTCGCCCGCGAGCGCGCCGATCTTCGTCCAGGTCTCCTGGTCGGCGGAGGCCTCGACGACCCCCGCATAGACCTGGTCGCCCGGGGTCTCGTCGGACTTCGCCATCTTCAGCTGCACGAAGCGCAGGTCGGACGGGTTCGTGAGCTCGAGGGTGATCGTGTCGCCCTTCTTCGGGGCGCGCGAGGACCAGAACATCGTGGACTCGTCGCCGTCGACCATGAGCGCCGGAGCGTGGTCCTGGTACTGGTCCAGGGTCGTGCTCGCCGTGGCGGGCAGGCCGACGAAGGGCAGCGACGGGTCGTCGGGCAGCACGTCGCGCAGCTGCGCCCACGCCCAGGCGATGAACACCTCGAACACGCCGTCGCCGACGCTCGGGGTGATCTGGTCCTCCTCGTACACGCCGTCGTCGCCCTGGTCGGGGACGGTCGCCGCGGTCGCCGCGCGGAAGCTGGCCTTCGCGCTCGCCGCCGCCTTCGACGCCTTCTTCAGCGCGCCGTCCTCGAGGGCGGTGAGCATGCGGTCCTGCTCCGTGAGGCCCTGTGCCCACTGGGACGCGGCGGTCATCCACGGCTTCGTGTCGTCGACGAAGCCCTGCGAGGCCATCGCCTCGAGGGTGCGCGGCAGCTTCGTGATGCGGTTCAGCCGCGTGCGCAGATCCGCGCGCCCGTCCTGGGTGCCGGCCTCGTAGGCCTTCCGGTAGGCCTCGACGTCGGCCGCGAGCGCGGGGGCCTTCGGCGACCCGTCCCGGTAGGGCCAGTTGACGTTGAGGTCGATGAAGACGTCGAGCGCCCGGCGCACCTGACGGTCGTCGCCGGCGAGCTCGTCGAGAGCGTCGGAGAAGGAGTCCTCGGCCTCGTACGCGGGCGGGTTCCAGCAGTAGTCGGCGTAGTTCGCGAGCGCCGGCAGCGAGGCGTACGGCTCGATCATCGGGTTCGACGTGAAGCCGTCGAAGTGCTCGTGCAGGGTGTCCGCGCGGCCCTCGAGCGGGTTCAGGAAGATGCGGTCGCGACGCCCGTCGTTGACGGGGAAGTTGTCCCACACGTACAGGTGCTCGGAGTGGTAGGACTCCTCCGCCTTGCTCGCCGAATCCACGGTGACCTGCGGGGAGAACACTCCCTCGCCCGTCCACTGCACGCGGATGTCCGGGTCGATCCCGGTGCCGAACGCCGTCTTGTAGTCCGAGGGGCCGGAGCCCCAGTACTCCGTGGGGACGGTCTGCAGCGGCTCGAGGTCGTTGGCCTTCACGTACTCGTCCTGCAGACGGTTCAGGTAGTGCGCCTGCGCGGCGGCGAGCGAGTCGAACTGCGCGGCGTCCTCCTCGCCCAATTCGGTGGGGATGTCGTCCAGAGCGATGTAGAAGCTGGTCACGCCCAGATCCCGCACCTGGTCGAACTTCTTCACGGTGGCCGCGAAGTCCGCGTCGCTGCCGTAGGTGATGTCGTTGCCGGGGGAGAGGGCATACGTGAAGTGCACGTGGTTCTTCGTGGCGGTCTCGACGAGCTCCGCCATGTCCTCGAGCGCCTCGCCCTCGTACAGGTCGCGCCACTTCGAGCGCAGCAGCAGGTCGTCCTTGGGCGTGTAGATGTAGGTATTGAGCTTGCGGCGACCGTAGAACGGGAAGTGGTCCAGGCGCGCCTGGTGCGACCACGGGATCCCGTAGAAGCCCTCGATGGATCCGCGGATCTGCATCAGCGGCCAGTCCCGCACCTCGACCTGGCGCAGACGACTCGTGCCCGCGAGCAGCAGGCGCAGGGTCTGCACGGCGTAGAAGGAGCCGGCGGCATCGCGGCCGGCGAGCACCACGAGCGCGCCCTTCGAGCGGCCCGCTGCGAGCACGTACCCCTCGGCCTCGAGATCGTCCGCCCCCTTCGCGCCGAGGGCCTTCAGGCTCGGAGCGAGGGTCGGGTTGTCCTCGGAGGTGCCCAGGTGGATGCGGGTTCCCTGCGCCGTGGTCTTCTCACTGGTGGCGGTGATGAGGGAGATGGACGCACCGGCGTCCTCGAGCACCTCGCGCAGGGCCGCGAGCGCGGCGTCGTCGGTGTCCTTGCCGACGATCACGCTGACCTTCCCGGCGAGCGACACGTTCCCGTCGAACACGGTGACCTTCTGGGGGACGGGGTGCACGGGAGGCAGCTCCTTCGCGGGGGAGGCCGGCGCGGGGGTGCCGCCGCCTGCTGCGGTCCCCGCGGCGAGGGCCGGTGCGGCGGCCGACGCGGCGACGACCCCGCCGCCGGCCGCCGCCGCGAGACCGAGCACCCGGCGGCGGGTGAGGTCGGAACGGGACGCCATGGCGCGCGGAGTGCTGGCCGGGTCCGTCGAGTCGGTGGGACGGGGCGAGCCGGTGGGGCGCTCATCAGGGGTCAAAGGATTCACAGCAGGGCCTTCCGGAGTGGGGGCAGGAATGGCGATCGGGGTGGAGTCCGGTCGGGGGTGTCGGACGGACGGGGTGGGCGAGGACGAGAGGGGCGGTCTGGCCAGGATCTGTGCCGGAATGCGGCCGATCGGGCACGGAACCTGATCGAAGCGGCCCTCCCGTGGATCCGGGCGAGGGAGCGAGGGGCTGGTCGGCCCGCTCGGATCCTCGAAGCACACGGTCGCGCCCGGGGCCACGGTGATCCACGGCACATCCGCCCTGGCACCCTAACAAGATCCCGAGCCGAGCTCGACGACGTCCCGCGGTGCTCGTGCAGGAAGACCGCTCCGCCGATGTCGCTGGGTGAGGTCTCAGCCCGATATACGCCTTGAGACCTCACCCAGCGACATCGACGAGCCGCCCCGCGCCCGAGCCGCGCATCCCGGGGCTCTCTGCCCCTCGGCCCGCCAGCCGCGCCGCCTGCCCGCCCCTCGGAATACGCACCCCCGCCGCGCGCGTTCGCAATGGACATGAAGGCCATCACTTACAGCGCGTACGGAGACCCTGACGTCCTCGAGGTCAGCGAGGTCGAGACCCCCAAGGTCGGCCCCGGCGAGGTGCGCCTCGCCGTCCGCGCCGCCGGTGTGAACCCGGTGGACTGGAAGATCGTGGCCGGCGGCCTCGACCCGCTCATGAACATCGAGTTCCCCGCGATCCCCGGCTGGGATGTCGCGGGCGTCGTCGAGGCCGTGGGGCTGGACGTCACCGAGGTCGTCGAGGGCGACGAGGTCATGGCCTACGGCCGCAAGGACTGGGTCGAGCAGGGCTCCTTCGCCGAGCAGATGACGGTGCCCGTGCGCACCCTCGCCCGCAAGCCCGCGGCGCTCGACTGGGAGCAGGCGGCCGCCCTGCCCCTCGCCGGCCTCACCGCCTACCAGTCCCTCACGCGCATGGGCGTCGCCGAGGGCACGACCGTGCTGGTCCACGGCGCGAACGGCGGCGTCGGCAGCTTCGCCGTCCAGATCGCCGTGGCCCTCGGCGCGCGCGTCATCGGCACCGCCTCCGAGTCGAACCACGACCGCCTGCGCTCCCTGGGCGCCGAGCCCGTGACCTACGGCGAGGGCCTCGCCGACCGTGTGCGCGAGCTCGCGCCCGACGGCGTGGACGTCGTGGTCGACTACGTGGGCGGGGTCCTGGAGGCGACCCTCGACGTGCTCGCGGACGGCGGTCGGCACGCCTCGATCGCCGACGGCTCGGTCGCGGAGTCCGGAGGCACCTACATGTGGGTGCGGCCCGACGCCGAGGACCTCGCCGTCCTCGCCGACATGGTCGACACCGGCAAGCTGCGCGTCGACGTCGCCCGCGCGTTCCCGCTCGAGCAGGCGGCCGACGCCTTCCGCGCCAACATGGACGGCCACACCAGCGGCAAGATCGTGGTCCGCGTCAGTGAGTGAGCGGGCCCCGCTGAGCCCGAGGTGAGAAGGGAAGTGCGCAGATGAGCGAGCCGACGGTCCCGATCACCCTGCACCGCGGCGACATCACGACGGACGGCGAGGTCGACGCGATCGTCAACGCCGCCAACTCGACGCTGCTGGGCGGCGGCGGGGTCGACGGCGCGATCCATCGCGCGGCCGGGCCCGGGCTGCTCGCCGAGTGCCGCACGCTCGACGGCTGCGAGACCGGCGACGCGAAGATCACCGGCGGGCACGACCTGCCCGCCGCCCACGTGATCCACACCGTCGGCCCCGTCTGGTCGGCGCGGGCCGACGAGGCCGGCCGGCAGGAGAAGGACGCCCAGCTCGCCTCGTGCTATCGGCGCAGCCTCGAGGTCGCACGCGAGAACGGCCTGGCCAGCGTGGCCTTCCCGTCGATCTCGACCGGCGTCTACCGCTTCCCGGTCGAGCGCGCGGCAGCAGTCGCGATCCGCACCGTGCGGGAGACCGCGGCCGCGCTCGGCGGGTTCGAGGAGATCCGCTTCTGGCTCTTCGACGATGCGACCCTCGCGGCGTACCGGGAGGCGCTCGAGGCGGCCTGAGGGAACCCTACGGCTCCCCTCAGCTCTTCTTCTTCTCGCCCGTCGACCAGAAGTAGAGCAGTTCGGAGTCGTTGAGCAGCCGGTCGCCGATCGCGCGCTCCTGGTAGATCGCGGGGTTGTGCGAGGACAGGGTGCGGGCGTTGCGCCAGTGCCGGTCCAGCGCCCGGCCGCGCGAGGTCGCCGACGCCCCGCCCACCTCGAACAGCTGCGTGGTCACCGCGAGCACGTTCTCCACGGCGGTGAGCTGCGCCTGCACGGTGCGCAGCTCGGCCGCGTCGATGAGGGCGAGCGAGCGCTCCGAGCCCGCCACCCCGTCGCGATGATCGCGGATCACCGCGTCCTGCGCGCGGCCGAGGACGCGCGCAGCGGCGAGCACGGAGTCCTCCGCGGCGGCGAGCTTCGCCGAGAGCCGGCCGACGACCGCCTGGACCAGCGGGTCCTCCGCCGCCGTGGCCCCGCTGCCCTGCGAGTAGACGCGGGTGCGCGAGCGCACGAACTCGACGCCGTCGCGCAGCGCCGCCCGCCCCACGCCCACCAGCGAGGACAGCAGCACCAGCTGCAGGAATGCGGTCTGCGGAGTCGGCAGGCCGTCCGCGCTCCCGCCCCGGATCCGCACCCGCGAGGCGGGCACCCGCACGTCGCGCAGCACCGTGGTGCCGCTGCCGGTGAGCTGCTGGCCGAAGCCGTCCCAGTCGTCCCGTACCTCGACGCCGGCATCGTCGCGCCGCACGGTCACGCGGGCGCGGCGGCCGTCGGGCGTCTGCGCGGTGACGTTGATCCAGTCCGCGAAGATCGAGCCGGTGGAGTACGCCTTCTCGCCGCTGATCAGGAAGTCCTCGCCGTCGGGGACGACGGTCGTGGCGAGGTCCCCGACCCGGGCGGTGCTGCGCTCGTGGCTCGCGTTGCCGAAGACGGCGCCGTCGGCGAGCAGGCGCTGCCAGGTGCTCGGGTCCTCCTCCTCGTCGCCCAGCAGGAGGCCGTTGGCGAAGGCGAAGTGGGCGCGCAGCAGCTGCGGGAGGTTCGAATCGGCCTCACCGAGGTCGATGAGCAGGCCGAACAGGGTCTCCACGTCGGCCCCGGACCCGCCCTGCTCGCGCGGGACGGTGATCGCCGTGAAGCCCGCGTCCGCGAGCGCGCGGACCTCGGCGAAGGGCAGGCGGCGCTCGCGCTCGCGATCGACCGCGCCCTCCGCGATCTCGGCCAGCACGGGCGTGAAGCGCGCACGCAGGTCCTCGAGCGACGCGGGGGCGCCGGTCCCGGCGGTCGGGGTCGCCGCGGTCGTCGAGTCGGTCGGGACGGCGGGTGCGGTGGTGGTGCTCATGCGGTCTCCTGGAGGGTCGGGTGGGGGAGCGCGGCGACGAGCTCCCGGGTGTAGTCGTGGCGGGGGCGGAAGAAGACCTCGTCGGCAGTGCCCTGCTCCACCACGCGGCCCGCCTGCATGACCAGCACGCGATCGGACACGTGGTGGACGACGCCCAGGTCGTGGGAGATGAACAGGTGCGCGGTGCCGAGGGCCTTCTGGAGGTCGCCGAGCAGGTCGAGGACCTGCGCCTGGATGGACACGTCGAGCGCGGAGACCGGCTCGTCGAGCACCAGGATCTCCGGCGAGGTGGCCAGGGCGCGCGCGATCGCGACGCGCTGGCGCTGCCCGCCGGAGAGGGTCAGCGGATGACGGCGGGCGTGCTCCGCGGTGAGCCCCACGGCCTCGAGCAGCTCGGACACCCGTCGGGATCGGGCCTCGCTGCGGGAGGAGCCGCCGGCCTCCGCGGGGATCGCGTCGGCGACGGTGCGGCCGACGTCCCAGCGCGGGTCGAAGGAGCCCAGCGGATCCTGCGGCACCACGGAGATGCGGCGCCGACGGTCGCGGCGGCGGCGCTCGCGCAGCCCCGACCAGGCCTCCCCGTCGAGCAGGACGCGCCCGGCGCTCGGCTCGGTGAGAGCCAGGGCGATGCGCGCCGTCGTCGACTTCCCGGATCCGGACTCGCCGACGATCCCGAGGGTCTCGCCCGGTGCGAGGGCGAAGGACACGTCGTCCACGACGGTGCGCTCGCGCCCGTCGGGCCCGCGGAAGCGCTTCGAGACGTGCTCGACCTGCAGCACCGGGGTCTCGGCAGCGGGTGCGCGGTCGGCCGCGGACTCTGCTCCCGCGCGACGCGCGCCGAGCAGCTCCCGGTCCCGCGCCGAGAGCTCGAGCGGCGGCGCATCGGAGAGGCGCGACCCGCGGGAGCGGGCGGAGGGGACCGCCGCGAGCAGGCGGCGCGTGTACGGATCGGCGGGGCGGGAGAGGACCTGGGACGTGGGCCCCTGCTCGACGATGCGACCGTCCTTCATCACCAGCACCTCGTCGGCCAGGCGCTCGACGACGGCGAGGTCGTGGCTGATGAGGATGATCGCGCGTCCTGCGGCCAGGTTCGCCTCGAGCAGCGAGAGGATCTGCGCCTGCACGGTGACGTCGAGGGCGGTGGTGGGCTCGTCGGCGATCAGGACCTCGGGGTCCAGGGCGAGCGCCGCGGCGATCAGCGCGCGCTGGCGCAGACCGCCGGAGAGCTCGCTGGGCAGCTGACGCGCGCGCAGCTCGGGCTCGGGGACGCCGGCGGCCGCGAGCAGCTCGTGCACCCGGCCCTCTCGCGCGCGCCGCGGCACGCCGTGGACGCGCAGGGGCTCGGCGATCTCCGCGCCCACGCGGCGCAGCGGATCGAGGGAGACCAGGGCGTCCTGCAGCACGTAGCCGATGCGGCGGCCGCGCAGGGCGCGCAGCTGGGCGTCGGTCGCCCGCAGCAGGTCGGTGCCGGCCGCCTCGAGATGATCGGCGCGCACCTCCGCGCGCTCGCCGTTCAGCCCCAGCAGGCTGCGGGCGGTCACCGACTTCCCGGAGCCGGACTCGCCCACGATCCCCAGGCAGCTGCCCGGGCGGAGCGCGAGCGAGACGTCGTGCACGACCTCGTCCCCGTCGAAGGCGACCGAGAGGTTCTCTGCGGTGATCAGGGCGTTCATCGGGAGGCTCCGGAATCGGCGGCGCGCTGCAGGTGACGGCCCAGCACGGTGAGGGACAGGGTGAAGACGACGATCGTGATGCCGGGGAAGAAGTCCATCCACCAGGCCTGCTGGATGTAGGTGCGGCCGGCGTTGAGCATGGCGCCCCACTCGGCGGTGGGCGGCTGCACGCCCATGCCCAGGAAGCCCAGCGCCGCGGCCCACACGATCGCCTGCCCCACCCCGAGGGTCACCAGCACGGTGAGCGGGCGGAAGGCGTTCGGGAGGATCGTGCGCGCGAGTATCCGCGCGGGGGAGTGGCCGAGGGCGCGGGCGGACTCCACGTACAGCGAGCCCTTCACGGCGAGCACCTGGCCGCGCACCATGCGGGCATAGCCGGGCATGGTCGCGACGCCCACGGCGACCATCTGCGTGAGCGCGCTGCTGCCGTAGACGGCGATGAGGATGAGCGCCAGCAGGATCCCGGGGAAGGCGTAGAGCACCTCGATCACGCGGGTCACCGAGGCGTCGGCCAGGCGTCCGCCGAGGCCGCCGAGCAGCCCCAGTGCGATCGCCCCGACGAGGCCGATCGCGGTCGCGCCGAGGCCGATCGCGAGCGACTGCCCGGCGCCGTGCACCACGCGCGAGAACACGTCGCGGCCCGACTGGTCGGTGCCGAAGACGTGCGCGGCGCTGGGGGCGTCGAAGCTCTCGCCGAGGCTGATCTCGAGCGGGTCCTGCGGGGCGAGCAGCCCCGGCGCGATCGCCGCGAGCAGCACCAGGGCGACCACCACGGCCGCGAGCCAGAAGCTCACGCTGCGCAGGGCGGTCGCGGGGCGTGTCCGTCGGGCGCGGGGTCGGGAGCCGGCCGCCGGGGCGGCGGTCTCCGGTGCGGTGGCGAGCGCGGTCATGAGGCGCCTCCGATCGAGGTGCGCAGCCGCGGGTCAACGGCCACGGCGGCGAGGTCGGTGAGGATGTTCGCGATCACGTAGACCAGCGCGACCACGAAGGTCACCCCGATCACGAGCGGGAGGTCCTGCGAGGTCACGGCCGTCACCAGCACCTGGCCGATGCCCTGGCGGGAGAAGATCACCTCGACCACGACCGCGCCGGAGATCAGCGAGCCCAGCCCCCACCCCGAGAGCGCGATCCCCGGCAGGGCGGCATGGCGCAGGACGTGGCGCCACCGCACGTCACGGGGGCGCGTGCCGCGCGAGAGGGCGGAGAGCACGAAGGGCTGGCGGGAGGCGGCGTCGAACTCGTCCCGCGTGACCTGGGCGAGGAACCCGCCGAGCGGCACGCCCAGGGTGAGCGCGGGCAGCACGAGTCCCGCCGGGCCGTCGTCGACCACGGGCAGCCAGTGCAGGGTCACCGCGAACACGACGAGCAGCACCACGCCGAGCCAGAAGTGGGGGAGGGCGGCGAGTACCACCTCGAGGCCCGAGCCGATGCGCGCGGCGAGGCCGGGACGGGCGGCAGTGAGCAGGGTGCTGCCGATCGCGATCGCCCAGGCGATCGCGAGGGATGCGCCGGTCAGCTGCAGGGTGGGGACGATCTGCTCGGCGATGATCCGGGCCACCGGTTCCTTCATCGTGTACGAGCTGCCGAGGTCCCCGCGCACGAGACCGCCCAGGAAGTCCGCGTACTGCACGAGCAGGGGCTGGTCGAAGCCGTACTGCGCGCGCACCGCGGCGACGGTCTCCGGCGGCGGGTTCGCCGAGGCGCCGCCCAGGATCGCGAGCGCCGGATCGCCCGGCACCAGGTGCTGCAGGAAGAACACGATGGTCGCGACGGCCCACAGCAGGACGAGGGCGGAGAGGATCCGCAGGGCGATCCGCCCGCCGAGGGAGGCGCGCAGGCGGGCGAGGAGCGCGGGGCGAGGGCCGGAGGGGGCGATTGCTGTCTCTGCGGTCATCTCAGGCTCCGTCCCGGATCAGGTAGGCGTCGTGCAGCACGGGCTCGCCCTCGCTGGGCTCGATCCAGATGTCCCGGACCTGGTCGGACCTCGTCGCCAGGCGCGTCTGGACGGGATAGAGCGGCAGGTGCCAGGCCTGGGACGTGAGGATCCCCTGGGCCTTGGAGTACAGCTGCTGCTGCTTCTCGGGGTCGGTGGTGCCGGCGGCCTGTACGAGGGTCCGATCGAGCTCGTCGTCGTAGTCGCGCGCCACGTTCTGCCCGTTGTCGATGTCGAGGGTCTCCTTGGAGAACTTGATGTACATGACGCCGGGCGTGGGGCTGTTCCAGTAGCCGCCCTTGACGTCGTAGGTGGTGGGGTCCTGCTTGATTGCGGTCATCGAGGCCGCGTCCTTCGGCTGCAGCTCCACCTTGATCCCGGCCCGCTTCTCCATGGCCTGGAAGTTCTGGAAGGTCGTGAGGTCCGCCGGGGGCGTCTCGCCCGGATCCGAGTTATAGGGCAGGCGCAGCGTGAGGGTCTTCCCGTTCTTCGTGCGGTAGCCGTCCGCGTCGCGGCCCGTCCAGCCCGCCTCGTCGAGCAGCGCCGCCGCCTTGTCCGGGTCGTAGGGGAAGGGCTCGTGGTAGCTCTCGTCGTAGTCGGGGGTGCCGCTGGACAGGGCGTTGCCCTCGTAGGGGAAGACGCCCCCGTAGGCGCTCTCGACGATCCCGGGGGCGTCGGCCGCATGCACGATCGCCCGGCGCACGCGCACGTCGGACAGCTGCGGGCTGTCGGTGTTGAGGTCGAGGGCGAAGGGGACGCCGGAGTGCACGAAGTCGTCGGTGTCGATGCGGGAGTCGGCGCTCGCCGCGGGCACGGATTCGGGCGGAAGGTTGAAGATGGCCTGCGCCTTCCCGGACTGCAGGGCGCCGAAGCGGGCGGTGTTGTCCTTGAGGAACCGCCAGGTGACCTTCTCGAGGTAGGCGGGGCCCTGGTGCTTCGCGTCGGCCGGGGCGGAGTCGTAGTCGTCGTTGCGCACCAGCACGACCTCCTGGTTCCGCTTCCACTCGGTGACCTTGAAGGGGCCGGTGCCGACGGGCGCCGCGCAGTTCGCCTCGAGGCCGCGGGCCATCGCCTTCGGTGACTCGATGCCGAAGAACGCCTGCGAGAGCACCGTGAGCAGCGGCGAGTAGGGGCGCTTGAGGGTCACGCGCACGGTGTGCTCGGAGACCGCGGTGGCTTTCTCGAAGTACGGCGAGAGGTACAGCAGGTCGGTCGAGGACTGCGTGTCCGGGTCCATGATCTGCTCGAAGTTCGCGACCACCGCATCCGCGTCCAGCGGCTCCCCGTCGGTGAACTCCACGCCCTTCTTCAGGTGGAAGTCGTAGGTCAGACCGTCCTTGGACACGTGCCAGGACTGGGCGAGCCAGGGCACGACCGTGCCGTCGGCCTTCATCGAGACCAGCGAGTCGAGGTACTGGCGGGCGATGTAGGTCTGCGGCATGTCGCCGCTGTTGTGGGGGTCCAGGCAGGTGGGCTCGCGGTCGGTGGCGTACACGAGGTCGCCGCCCTCCTTCGTGCCCGCGGGCAGGGAGGCGGAGGGGTCGGCGGTCCCGCAGCCGGCGAGCACCGCGAGGACGGCGGCCGCGGCGACGGCGGCGAGGGCGGGGCGGGGTCGCATGGGCGGCTCCTGGTGTGCGGGGCGGGATGTGCTGGGACGAGGCGGAGGCGGGGCACGGGATCGGCGTCGGATCCGGTCGGACCCGCCCGACCCTAAGCAGGAGTGATGAGCCGCCAAAGGTTTGTGACGGCCTGCGACGCCGGACGTCTCCTGCGTGCCCGGCGCGGGCGGACGACGGCATACGCCGTCATGCGCCGTCACACGGGATGCGCCCGCGCGACCCGGCGGCGGAGAGTGCAGGACGTCGAGCCCCACCCGCACCCGCTGATCACCCAGGACGGTCCATGTCGCCCAAACCGCTCATCCTCAACCTGTTCGAGATGAACTGCGTCGGCCACATCACGCACGGGCTGTGGCGCCTGCCCGGGAACAACCGCCACCGCTACACCGAGCTGGACTACTGGACGGAGCTCGCGCGGATCGCCGAGGACGGCGGGTTCACCGCGATCTTCCTGGCCGACGTCCAGGGCGCCTACGACGTCTACGGCGGCTCGGCCGAGACCGCGCTGCGCGAGGGGCTGCAGATCCCCAGCAACGATCCGATGCTCGTGGTCCCGGCGATGGCCGCGGTCACCGAGCGCCTGGGCTTCGGCATCACGTTCTCCACGAGCTACGAGCCGCCCTTCGCCTTCGCGCGCCGCATGTCGACGCTCGACCACCTCACCGGCGGCCGCGTGGGCTGGAACATCGTCACCTCTTACCTTCCCAATGCCGCCCGCAACTTCGGCCTCTCCGAGGAGATCGAGCACGATCACCGCTACGAGATCGCCGACGAGTACCTCGAGGTGCTCTACAAGCTGTGGGAGGGCTCCTGGGACGACGGCGCCGTGGTGCGCGACGCCGAGGGCGCGGTCTACACCGACCCCGCGAAGGTGCACCGGATCGACCACGAGGGCGCGAACTTCCGCGTCGCCGGCCCGCACCTGGCCGAGCCGTCACCGCAGCGCACGCCTGCGCTGATCCTCGCGACCGCCTCTCCCGCGGGCGCGAAGCGGGCCGGCGAGCACGCCGAGATCGTCTTCACCCACGGCCCGCTGCTCGAGCGCACCGTGCCCGCCGTGCGCGAGGCCGCCGTGGCGGCCGGGCGAGACGCCTCCGACCCGAAGTTCGTGGTCCAGGCGGCCGTGATCACCGCCCCCACCCAGGAGGAGGTCGACGAGAAGCTCGCCCGCTACAAGGCGCATCGCTCGACCGAGGGCATGCTCGTCCACCAGTCCGTGCCGATCCGCGCGCTCGACCACCCGCGCGAGCGCACCATCGCCGAGGCACTCGAGATCGAGGGCCTCCCCGCCGACACCCCCGTCGGCCGCAAGGGGGCGCATGAGACCGTCGGCGACCTGCTCGACGCGGTCGACGAGGCCTGGCAGGACCGCTTCTTCGTGGCCGGGACGCCCGAGGTCGTGGCCGACGCGATCGAGCACTGGCTCGACGTCGAGGGCATCGACGGCATCAACCTGCGCCAGTACCACTCCTTCGACACGGTGCGGGACTTCGCCGAGCTGGTCTCGCCGATCCTGCGCGAGCGCGGGCGCCTGCCGCAGCGGGACGGAACCCTGCGCGGGCGGCTCTCGGGCACCGACCGGCTGCCGGACTCGCATCCCGCGGCCCGGTTCCGCGGGGCCTTCGAGGGCGTCGGGGTCTGAGGCCTCGGGAGAGGGGCCCAGGCGCCGGGCGGCGCGGCCGGCGAACGGCGGCGCGGTCGGCGGGCCTAGACTCGACCGGGTGACGCAGACCTCCGACACCCTCGCCTCCCTCGTCGCCGCGCTCGGCGCGAGCGATGCGGACGGCGAGGCGCCGCCGGCAGTCGCCTGGAGGCGCTTCGCCCAGAAGTTCCTGCGGGACGACGAGACGGTGCTGCTCGCGCTCGAGGGCGAGGGATGGACGTGGTGGGACTCGATCCTGGTCATCACGGACCAGCGCGTGATGCGCATGCGCCAGCTGCCCTTCCAGCCCTGGCGCCTCAAGCAGCAGGCGGCCCCGGCGGAGGTGCTGGACGCGGAGTTCCGCCCGTGGCTCCTCAGCGGCATCGTCCGCATCCGCGTGCGGGGGAAGCGACCTCTCCGCGTGATGTCCGCGAGCGAGCGGATGTCCCGGGCGTTCGTCGATCGTCTCCACGCGCTCGTGCACGGCGGGCGGGGCTGAGGGTGCGATGAGCCCCTCCTCGATCGAGCAGGACGACGACCCGGCGTCGCGTCCGCGCGCTGCCCGCCTCCCCCGTCCGCGCCGGCACGACCCGGATCGCCGCGACCGCATCATCGACGCGTGCCTCGACGTGATCGCCGAGCACGGGCTGGCGGGCACCTCGCACCGCCGCGTCGCCGCCGCGGCCGACGTCCCCCTCGGCTCGATGACCTACCACTTCAACGGCATGGACGACCTGCTCCGCGAGGCCTTCACACGCTTCGCCGACTCCGTCGCCCAGCAGGCCGAGCGGCGCATGGCCGCGGCCGAGGACCTCGACGACGCGCTCGCCGAGTTCAGCCGGAACATCGACGAGGACGTCCTGGCCACGCAGCGGGATCTGGTCCTCACCCTCGAGCTCTACACGCTCGCCGCACGCAGGCCCGAGTTCCGCGACATCACCACCACCTGGATGACGCGCACCCGCGCGACCCTCGACCCCTTCGTCGACCCGCGCACCGGGCAGATCCTCGACGCCATGAACGAGGGGCTCACGATCCACCGGGCCCTGCACGCGGATCCCTCGAGCGAGGGCCTCGCGGCCGACGCCCTCGCGCGGATCGCGCGTGGGGCCGACGAGGGCTGAGCTCCGCCCCCTCGATCACGTCCGCCGGCCGCGCAGCGCGCCCGCCGCGACGATGACGGCGAGACCCGCGACCGGCACCACCAGCAGGCCGACACGCAGGGATGCGGCATCGGCGATCAGCCCGACCACCGGGGGCGAGGCGAGGAAGCCGAGCCGCATGAGCCAGGAGACCACGGTCAACCCGGTGCCGTGGCGCAGGCCGGGCAGCTCATCGGCGTGCCCCATGGCGGCGGGGACCAGCGTCGCGCAGCCCAGGCCCGCCGCGGCGAAGCCGAGGATGACGGCGGGGACCGTCGCGACCGCGAGGGCCGTGGCCATGCCGACGGCGATGAGGAGCCCGCCCGCCCGGGCGACTGCCCGCTGGCCGAAACGGTCGACCATGCGGTCCCCGATGAGGCGGCCGACGAACTGCGCCCCGACCAGCGCGATGTACCCGTAGGCGGCGACGGCCGCGCTCGCGCCCAGGTCGCGCCCGAGGAACAGTGCGGCCCACGAGTTGCCGGAGTCCTCGACGACGGTGCCGCCGATCGCGAGCACCACCAGCGCCGCGAGCAGCAGGAGAATGCGCGTGGGGACGCGGGGGCCGGCGGCCGGGCGCGGAGCGGGCTCCCGGGGCTCGGCGTCGTCGGCCGACGGGTCGCGAGGGGGCGTCTCCTCCTCGGTCGGCGCGTCCGCCGCGGTCTCCGCCTCCGGGGCGGGGCCGCGTCCGGTGCGTCCTGCGCTCCCTCGTCCTTCCCGGGCAGGCAGTAGCGCAGCGCGACCAGCGAGATGACGGCGAAGAGCACGGCCGAGACCGTCAGGTGGATCCCGAGCGGCAGGCGGAGGGCGATCGCCCCGGCGGCCATCGAGCCGCCCAGCACTGCTCCGATCGACCACACCGCGTGGAACGAGTTGAGGATCGAGCGGCTGTAGGCGCGCTGCACGCGCAGCCCGTGGGCGTTCTGGGCGACGTCCGTGATCGCGTCGCACGCGCCCGCGAGGCCCAGCGCGAGCGCGAACATCGCGGCCGACGGCGCGGCCGAGACCATCAGCAGCGCGAGCGCCGTCAGCACTGTGCCGATGGTCGCCGCCCGGGCCGATCCGAGGCGCCGGATCGCGGGCGCCGCCGCGAGCCCGGCGAGGATCGCGCCGGTGGGGAATGCGGCGATGGCCAGCCCGTACGTGGAGTTCGCGAGTCCCAGGCCCTGCTTGATCTCGGGGTAGCGGGGGAGCACGTTGGCGAGCAGGGCGCCGTTGGTGAGGAACAGCGCCGCCACCGCCCAGCGGGCGCGGCGGAGTCGGGCCGGGGGCGCCGCGGCCCGGGCCGGTCGAAGAGCGGTCATGTGTACGACTGTACGCTCCGCGGGAGCGCGCGGGCGAGGGGACGGCGGGAACGCGCGCGAGCGGGACATGCGGCGCGGTCGTCGGCCGACCGCGCAGCCGCCGTCGGCCCCTCGTCCCGTCCCGCAGGACGATCGTCCCGTGACGTGAGACGCCATGGCTCGTAGTGTGTCCCCAGCGCCCCACCTGTTGAAGGCCCGGGCACACCTGTGTGCCCTCACCTGCCCCGAGCGAAAGGACCGCGATGCTCGATTCGACCCTGCAGGAGACCTACGACGCTGTACTGCGTCGCAATCCGGGAGAGCCGGAGTTCCACCAGGCCGTGCGCGAGGTGTTCTCGTCGCTGGAGGTCATCCAGGACCGCCACCCCGAGTACACGGACCAGGGCATCATCACCCGCCTGTGCGAGCCGGAGCGCCAGATCATCTTCCGTGTCCCGTGGGTCGATGACCAGGGCACCGTCCAGGTCAACCGCGGCTTCCGCGTCGAGTACAACTCGGCGCTGGGCCCGTACAAGGGCGGCCTGCGCTTCCACCCCTCGGTGAACGTGGGCATCGTGAAGTTCCTCGGCTTCGAGCAGATCTTCAAGAACTCCCTGACCGGTCTGCCCATCGGCGGCGGCAAGGGCGGGTCCGACTTCGACCCGCACGGCCGCTCCGACGGCGAGGTCATGCGCTTCTGCCAGTCCTTCATGACGGAGCTGCACCGCCACATCGGCGAGTACACCGACGTCCCCGCCGGCGACATCGGCGTGGGCGCCCGCGAGATCGGCTACCTGTTCGGCCAGTACAAGCGCCTGACCAACAAGTACGAGGCCGGCACCCTCACCGGCAAGGGCCTGGACTGGGGCGGCTCGCTCGTGCGCAAGGAGGCCACCGGCTACGGCGCGGCCATCTTCGCCGACGAGATGCTCAAGGCTCGCGGCGAGTCCTTCGACGGCCGCAAGGTCGCGATCTCCGGCTCCGGCAACGTCGCGATCTACGCGGCGGAGAAGACCGCCCAGCTGGGCGGCATCGCCGTGACCGCTTCGGACTCCTCCGGCTACGTCGTGGACGAGGACGGCCTGGACCTCGAGCTGCTCAAGCAGATCAAGGAGGTCGAGCGCGGCCGCATCGCCGAGTACGCCGATCGCCGCGGCGGCCGCTCCCGCTTCGTCGAGGGCGGCAGCGTGTGGGACGTCCCCGTGGACATCGCCCTGCCCAGCGCCACCCAGAACGAGCTCGACGTCGACGCCGCCCGCACCCTCGTGAAGAACGGGGTCAAGGCGGTCTCCGAGGGCGCGAACATGCCCTGCACGCCCGACGCCGTCGAGGTGTTCCGCGAGGCGGGCATCGCCTACGGTCCGGGCAAGGCCGCGAACGCCGGCGGCGTCGCGACCAGCGCCCTGGAGATGCAGCAGAACGCCTCGCGCGACGCCTGGTCCTTCGACTACACCGAGGGCCGGCTCACCGACATCATGGTCGGCATCCACCGCACCTGCCTCGAGACGGCCGAGGAGTACGGCCGCCCCGGCGACTACGTGGTGGGCGCGAACGTCGCCGGCTTCCGCAAGGTCGCCGACGCGATGATCGCCTTCGGCGTCATCTGATCCGCGGCGCGGCCGGCGCAGGGCGACCTGCGCGGGCCGCCCCAGCGGTTCCAGTGGTGCCGGCCGCCGCGGGCGTCTCGGCCGTCGCGGCCGCCGCGGCCACTCCAGCCGTCGAGAGGTACGAAACGGTTGCCAAGATCGATC